>JAQICX010000072.1 GCA_027858345.1 Kiritimatiellia bacterium
GCCCTCGAGCTTGCGAGAGAGGCTTTAACCACTAAAAAGAAACAATAGGGTGAAGCAATGAACGTAGTGAATGGCCTATTCCTCATTGCCATAAAATAATATTTTTCACTTTATCACCCGATACGGTAAAAAAAGAAAACTTAGTCCTTGATTTTATTGACCCAAATGCATGTCCACATCTCCAACCGTAAAAGTAAGGAAAACTAATAATCTAAAAACTTTACATATTTGCACATTTTTCTTATCATTCAGCTCATGAAAGAAAAACTCTCACAAATTTTATATGCAATTTCTGCGGTAATTTTTATATTTATGATATTCTTTGGCACTCTTCTTTACACAGAGCATGCAAAAATTCAGAAAGTGAATCCTCTTTTTGCCACGGAGCTGGATAGTTTAAAAGAACAGATCAAAGATCCGGATATGTCAGAAAAAGAATTTGAAAAGATTAGAGATTTAGACTTTTTATATAGACAGGCATGGTTCTCAACCAAAGAGCATTTTGACCTTGGTATCAAAATAATATTGATATGCGGAATAATATTGGCTCTGCTGTTACAAATAGCAAATGCATTGCAAAATCCAGCCGAGCAGATAAATCTTAACAAAACGACTAAAAAAGCAAATTTAAATCTTACCATAACAACCGTACTTGTGATACTTCTGATAACATTTATCGCAACAATATTAGTTCAAGAATATCATAGAACACTTTTTAATGTTGATCAAGTCATCTCCGCAACAACATATAGCCCATATGAAAAAGCTTCTAAACCAATAGAAATCTCAAAGGAAAATGTTGTCTGGCCAGGATTTCGTGGACTTCCACAAGTTTCAATCAATGACATACCTCCAACATGGACAAATACAGCTGCATGGAAAACAAGCTGGGAGATAAAACCTCGTCTCCAAGGATTTAGCTCTCCAATATGCACCGCTGAAAAAATATTTCTTACAAGCGCATCGTCAACTGAACTGGTAATATTCTGCTACTCAAGTGATAGTGGAGAATTGCTATGGGAGCTGGCAACAAAGCCGGATCTTGCAGCAGATGAAGTCATACCAGAGGTAACAGAAGACACTGGATATGCAGCATCAACGCCTGTTACAGACGGACAATATATATGGGCCATATTTGCATCAGGCGACCTGATATGCTCAGATATGGATGGACATATTGTATGGAGAAAGAAAATGCGTATACCGGATAACATGTATGGTTACTCAAGTTCATTACTGCTTTACAGCAATAATCTAATCATACAATATGACGATTACGAGAAGCAGACTTTATATAATCTAAATCCGCAGAATGGCGAAATCATATGGCAGCAAGAAAGAGAAGCTGCAATCTCATGGGCAACACCAACATTAATTCAGATAAACGGTCAAAATATCATTTCAATTGTTACAAGCCTGACAGTTGAGGGCTACATTCTTGAAACTGGCGAGCAAAAATGGTTCCATGAATGTATGAGTGGTGAGGTTGCTCCATCATCTGCATACTCAGGAAAATATGTGATTAACACATGCGACTATGCAACAACTGTTGCTGTCGATCCAACAACCAACGAAATCATTTGGCAGAACGATGAAATATATATGCCGGACGTTGCATGTCCCATAATAGTTGATAGCAATATATACATGTTCACAAGTGGTGCAACAATTTTATGCATGGATGAAAACACAGGAAAAATGCTTTGGGAAGAGGACTTTTCAGAAGGATACTATAGCTCTCCAATACAAATAGACAACCTAATTGTTGCAATAGATATGCAAGGTAATTTGATCATCATAAAACCAAATTCAGAGAAACTTGAAATCATTGCAGAGAAAAAACTAAGCATACCGGTTGTTACAACTCCAGCACTTCAAAACAATGCTCTCATCATACGAACTTTTAATAAACTAATTAAAATAAACATGGCACCAGACGAACCATTCTAGTTAAACGCCCGTCAATTCTCTCATGGCAAGAGGAATGCCATCAATAATGGAGGTTGCCTTGACCGATGCCTGACAACACTTTAATGCAGCAATATCGCCAGACAAACCATGAATGAACACAGATGCAAGAATTGCATTACTGAGCCCAAGCTGTGGAATCAATGCAGTCATAATGCCGGATAATACATCGCCGGATCCAGCAGTTGCCATTCCAGGATTACCATTAAGGTTCATATAACGCTGGTCTTCATCTAACAGTGCAATAATTGTGCCGGCACCCTTTAAGATAATACTTGAATTGTATTTATGAACAGCTGTCATTAAAGATGAGAATCGAGCGGAGGTAACATCATCAACTCTCTTGCCTATTAAGCGAGCCATTTCTCCTGCATGTGGAGTTAAAACACATTTATTATCACCAGATAACAAAGACTCATCACCTGCAACAATATTGAGAGCATCAGCATCAAGAACCACAGGAACATCCACTGTTTCCAGAATAAGTTTTAGCAGCTCCTTTGTATCATCACAAACAGTCATTCCTGGACCAATAAGAATTGCATCAAACTGATTAAGTTGCAAGTCGGAGTTGTTAAATGAATCTTCTGACAATGCACCCTTATCTGTTTCTTCAGCCCAATGCACCATTGCCTCTGGACAAAGTGTTGAAACAGCGGGAGCAATCGACTCTGGAACTAAGACTGAAACCAAACCTGAACCTGCATTTAAGGCAGCCATTGCAGCCATTGAAGGAGCACCAGAGAATCCTCTAGCACCACCAATAATCAAAATCTTGCCATAAGTTCCTTTGTGAGAACTTTTTTCTCGCTTAGAAAACATCTGAACCACATCTAAACGCGACAAAAATTCAGTAGTCTGCTCTTTTCGTTCTGCAGGTTTTCGTTCCATGCCGATATCAACAACTTCAAGATGTCCAACATATTCAAGAGCAGCTGGTGTCAAAAAACCTTTTTTTGGGTATGCCATTGACACTGTTAGGTCTGCTTTTACTGCTGTCCCCGGGCTTTCTCCTGTATCACCATTCAGACCAGAAGGAATATCCACAGATACAACATAGTTCTTTTGACCAAGCCTATTTATTAGTTCAATTGCATCTTTGAATTTATCTCTTGGTTCTCCTTTTAATCCGGTACCAAGAAGTGCATCAACAATAATCAGACTACCAGGACGGGCAGCCTTAAATGACTGCAAAGTTTCAATTTCTTGTACATAAGGTTGAATATGAATAAAATCATTTTCAGAAATATCTGACAGATAAAAATGTGCATCACCCTGTATAGTTGATGATGGAGCCACTAAGTATACTTCTGAACATATCCCCCACTCTGACAAATATTTGGCTGCAACAAAAGCATCTCCACCATTATTTCCTTTTCCTGCAAAAAATACAACCTTCTCAGGTTTAAATGTCATATAATCATAAACTCTTCTTATCTCTATGGAAAGCTGCTCGCCAGCCCAATCCATCAAAAGTGCACCCGGCACGCAATCTTCCTCTATTGTCTGTTCATCAATGTGAACCATCTCTGCAATTGAAACCGTTTTCATATTTTTTCTTTTATTTTAAAAGACTTCTTTTTCGTTTGCTCCAAAGGTATATGCAACTGGCATATCGCCATCATTACTCTCCGACTCAGCAAGGAAATCATCAAATATTCTCCACGATGCCTGCAACTCCTCTATGCCGACAAACATATTCTTATCACCCTTTATAACATCAAGAATCAAACTTGCATATGCGTCAGGTATCTGTTCATTATACCCTTCACTATAAAGAAAATTCAGCCTCTTTTTAGAAAGCTTAAACCCCTCTCCCGGCACTTTGTTACATATCCCAAGATATATGTGAGGCTCTGGTTGAATTTGAATTACAAGCTTATTTGGAACAGACTGGCATTCGCACATATCTTTAAAAATTGGCTTTACTCTCTTGAATGATACAACAACTTTTGTAACAGTTTCATCAAGTCCCTTGCCTGCTGTTATTGTGAATGGAACACCTTTCCAACGTTCATTTTCAATTTCAAGATTAACTCTGGCATAAGTTGGTGTCTTCGACTTTTCTGAAACACCAGGTTCTTCTAAGTATCCAGGAACTTGTCCATTGCCGATATATTGTCCAACAACCGCATTATTCTTTGTTAATTTTTTAACTGAATCTAGAAGTTTGAGCTTGGCGCAAGAGACATTATCTGTTGAAAGCTCCGCAATTCTCTCTATTGATATTAGTGCTAAAATTTGAATTAAGTGATTCTGAATCACATCTTTTATTATTCCATATTTATCAAAATAACCAGCACGTCCATGCAAAGACAGTGTCTCTTTCCAAAAAATGTCGACTCTTTCAATATACTCTGAATTCCATAATGGTTCAAAAAATATATTTGCAAATCTCAACACCAAAATATTTTGAACAAGTTCTTTACCTAAATAATGGTCAATTCTATAAAATTGTTCTTCTACAAAATATGATGACAAACTGTCCTGCAAATCTTCTGATGATGCAAGACTATGACCAAATGGTTTCTCCAATACAAGTTTTAAACTGCTTTGGCAATACTCAAAACACTCTGCACCATGAATTGCATCAACTGCAGAAACATATACAACCGGAGGAAGAGCCATATAAAATATATTATTTTCAACATGCTCATACTTCGAAAAAGCCTTATCCAGACTATCTGCATCATACATTCCATGTTCGTAAGTGCAAAGAGCCAGAAAATCATCCATATAAGTTTGGCACGACTCGCCTGGAACATAGCGGCAGGTTAGAAACTCGCTCAAAACATCTCGAAACTCTTCATCGGACATTTCTGTTCTTGCATAGCCAACTAGTTCAACATCATTAAGCAATCCTCTTGAAAAAAGTTCAAAAAGAGCTGGAAAGGTTTTTCTTTTGGCAAGATCACCAGATGCTCCAAAAACATATATTCTTAATTTATCTTTCATTTTATCCCTAAAATATATCAATTAAAGTACCATTATAGCACTCTCAATTCAATATTGCATGTGATTTCTTCAAAAAAAAAGGATGTAAAAACATCCCCATTTTTTAACCATTACAAATTTTACTCATCATTCTTTGCATTTTCTGCAATAATCTTCTGAGTAACATTTGAAGGTACAACATCATAACGGCTGAATTTCATGTCAAATGAGCCCTGACCAGATGTCATACTACGCAATTCTGCTGCGTATCTGAAAAGCTCAGACATTGGCACATCAGCAATAATAACCTGCATACCATCAGCAATTTCTACTCCGAGAATTCTACCTCTCTTATGGTTTAAATCACCATTAATATCCCCCATATAATGATCTGGGATTGTAACCTTTACTTGCATAATAGGTTCAAGCAACACTGGTTTAGCTTCTGCCATCGCCTGACTGAAAGCTTTTGCACCAGCAATCTTAAAAGCAACTTCAGATGAGTCAACAGGATGATATGTTCCATCATAAAGTGTAACTTTAACATCTTCTACAGGGTAGCCTGAAAGAGCACCTGAGTTTTTACCTTCAAGAACTCCCTTTTCAACAGCCGGAATGTAGTTACCAGGGATAACACCACCAACAATTGCGTTAACAAACCATTCTTCATCGCCTTCCAGAAGAGGTTCAACTTTCAGATATACTTCACCATACTGTCCGTGACCACCAGATTGTTTCTTGTGTTTATGATGTCCTTGCCCCAATCCTCTAACAGCTTCTCTGTAAGGAACCTTTGGTGTAGTCAAATCAACCTCCACCTTGCTTCGACGCTTCATAAGGTTAACAGCAACATCAATATGAACATCTCCAAGCCCCTTCAATATAACTTCATGAGTTTCTGTGGTATGCTCAACTGATAAAGTTGGGTCATCTTCAATAACTCTTTGCAGAGCAACACCAATTTTATCTTCATCAGCTTGAGTCTTTGCCCATACAGCTTGAAACATAACTGGTTCAGGAAATTCAATTGGTGGGCATTTCACATCTGTACCAACAGCGCAAAGTGTGTCATTTACACCAGTTGTCTTAAGTTTTGGAATGGCAATAATATCTCCGGCACAAGCTTTCTGCACCACTGTCTGCTTCTTACCATTCATAACCATTATGTTACCAACTTTTTCTTTAACACCTTTTACAGAGTTATAAACTTCTGAGTCAGGAGTAAGTGTTCCTGCAAGAACTCGAACAAATGAAAGTTGACCTACAAATGGATCGTTAACAGAACGCCATACAAAACCTACAAAAGGCTTATCTTTCTGAGGTGGAATTTCATTGCCTTCAACATCAAGATGAACAACTTCTGATGGACATGGGAACAATCTGATAATACCTTCAAGGAATTCATCAATACCTGTATCAGTTTTACCACTTGCGGCAAAAATCGGCACAAAATGTCCTTCAGCAATAGACTCATGCAGACCGGCTGCAATTTCTTCAGGAGTTAATGGTTCTCCAGCAAAATATTTTTCAATTAATGTGTCATCAGTTTCAGCTGCCAGCTCAACCAAAGCACTTTTATAATCGGCAACCTCATCACTGTCGCTTGCCAAAACATCAATAACCCCATCACCACTTGGCACTACAACAGGAACACATAATTCACCAAATGCCTCTTTAATCTCTGCGACTGTCTTTTCAAAATTTACATTATCTTTGTCAAGCCCTGTAATCACTATACCTTTGGAAAGTCCTTTTCGAACTGCACAATTCATTGCACGTCTTGTTCCAACTTGAATTCCCGAAGATGCATCAATCACTATTATTCCTGTTGCAACAGCCTTTGCTGCGGACGCAACCTGCCCATAAAAATCAAAATATCCTGGTGTATCTACAAACGTAAACTCTACTCTTCTGTTGGTCCCTTCATATATTCCTTCAAACGGCTTTGCAAAGATTGATATTTTTCTCTCTTTCTCCTCATCTGTATAGTCAGCTGCACTTGAACCATTATCTACTGAACCCAATCTGTCATTTAAACCTAGTTTAAATAAAATTGCGTCAACAAGAGATGTTTTGCCTGAGCCGGTATGACCCATTAAGGCAAATGTCCTTACGTCTTTTAGAGCGATATCTTTCATAGGTATTCGTTCTCCATAGTTTTTGTTTGTTAAATAAAATAATGGCTATAGAAGCTGAAACATTTTAGTGTGCAACCCCCTCTACAACCATTCACCATATTATCAAATCTGAACTTATGTCCAAACCAATTCATACACAGCATAAATTAGGGCATCCTGTTCCATTCATAAAACGCATATTATTAATGCTTTATAAAATATAATTCATGCTTATCTGCAAGGTTTTCTGCTACTTTTGCCTAAAAACCGTGCAGATGACTTTATATTAAAATTCTATTTATTTTATGAACCTGTAATGCGATAATACCTAACCTTTTGCTATGCAACACTGTACCTTTAGCGAGCTAAAGGCGAAAGTGTCTTATAGCAAAATCTTAGGCATTCTCACATTAAACAGTAAGCCCTAAATATATAATTATACTGAATATCTATGGAAAGTAACATGTGTTGAAGATTTTGACAAGCAATTATTCCCATTTTCCTCAAAAAAACCCGTTTTTTTTGGTGAAAAACCTTGATTTTTAGGTTGGACAAGAAAACATCTGTTTGAGCTAACAAAACCAAGCATTAAAATTTCAACTTTTACTTTTTTGGATGATAAAGTGAAAAATATTATTTTATGGCAATGAGGAATAGGCCATTCACTACGTTCATTGCTTCACCCTATTGTTTCTTTTTAGTGGTTAAAGCCTCTCTCGCAAGCT
>JAQICX010000171.1 GCA_027858345.1 Kiritimatiellia bacterium
ACGACGTTGGGCTTAAAAAAAAAATCAAGTAATAGCAGGCCTATTGCGTATTTTTTTGAAAGATTCAACGGAAGCCGCAGGACAAAGATTTACTGCGTTTCATTAGTGAAATGCTCTAAATCAATTAAGAATTAATAATTGAAAGTTGTGGAATTTGCTTCGCTCATGATATCTTTTTTGGGCTACCGCAGTCGCCACATCCGTCCCATCCGTCTCGTCCGTTCCATCGTGAAAAATGATCAACATTGGAGCAACAACAATGCAGTGGTAGCACCAGATTTTCAACATGAGCACTAGCGAACCTCCCCCTTCACCTAACGGCCTTCCTTAATTCCGCTGACAAAAGTCAGCCTCTTAACCTCAACCTTTATCTTAACCTACTTGCGTAGCAAGCTTAAATTGGTAGCCGGGTGATTTGTTTGGCCCCACTAGCATTGAGCAGTTCCTGTGCCTCATCATAATAGCGTCCAAGCTGCTCAACATCATGAGCATCATCATTAATGATGACTGGGATATTTGCTTCGGCAACAAGTTTTAAGATATCTAGACTTGGGTACATCTCTTTGCAGTGCTTATCAAGACCTGCTGTGTTTATTTCAACTGCCATACCAACAGATGAAATTGCATCCAAAGCATCCTGAATGTAAGAACTTAGGTCAATATTTGGCTGTGCTCTAAAAATTTTAGGAAGATCCAAATGCCCCACACAATCAAACTGATCTGACTCTGCAAGCAGTTTTACATTCTGCCAATACTTAATAAAATATGCATTTGTTTCATCCTGAGATAGTCTCTGCCAATCTTTCCACATGTAGTCAATTGGAAACTCATCAAGCATATGAACACTAGCAATCAAAAAATCAAAATTAAAAATATCAAGAATTTCATACAACTCATCCATTCTCATGTTTTCGGGAAAAAAGTCAACTTCAAGTCCCAGTTTTACACTAATATCATTTCGATTACGAATCTGTTCAGTATAGACATCTTCTATATAATGCTGCAGTTCTTCGGCATCACGAATGCTCCAATCTATTTCTGCAATCGTCGGATGCAAAACAAGGTGGTCTGCAAAGCCAATTTCGGTGAAACCAAGATCAATTGCTTCAAGCACCATTTCTCTTACTGTATTGTTTCCATCACTCCAAGTTGAGTGACAATGATATGTCGTCTTATTCATTTTTTCTCTTAAACTTATTATGTTATAAATCAATGGGCTAATAGTTATTAGCTATTAGTTTTTAGTTATTAGTTTCAGTGGTGGACTGTGTTATTATGCTCGTCGGTCACCGCCCGACGCTACAGACGTTATTCCTGCAATGCATCATTTATTTTTTTAGAACACTGCATCTTTCTGCATTAACTATTTACAATTTACCATCATCCAACAACAAGTAATTTATCTACCATTATTCCATAGCTTTCAAATCATCAATAAACTGGGGAACTCCAGAATCTCCTTCTTGCGGTGACCACGCAGCAAAGTCATTTGGACTAGGCTTAATATATGGTCCCGCTTTCACTTCCTGAAAAATTGTGTCTCTTGCAGTTGTGACGAAGGCGTGCCAAACATTCTCTTTTAGTTCAACTGAATATACATCACCTGCTAAAGAAAGTACCGTCTTAGAGAGTATGTTGCCATCTCCATCAAAAATAAATAGGATTCCCGCTCCCTGAATGATTGTCAACATCTCCCAACGTCCATCACCAACATGACGATGAGGGCGAATATAAGACCCCGGCTGCGATGCAATATATAGTTTATGTATATCTGACTCATTTGAATCATGAAAACAAAAATGCACTCTTTTCCTAGGTGATTCTTCCGCAGCCAAGACAAGTTCTTCAACCTTCTGTCTATCCAAAATCTTCATAAATATAATCCTATTCGTTATTCGTTGCTCGGTGTTCGTTGCTCGTTCGCGTCGTTCCTTGTTCGGTGACGTAGTCACCACATAGTTTTCAGTCCCATATCTCCCATTCTTCATATCGGCTCACAGAGCCGACTCTACAACTCTAAAAAACACCCATGTTTTTCCGCACTGCTCATTAAAGTCCTTAAGGTCAGCTACGCAATGGTCTACTGTGTCCTGCATAGCGAAGTGACGTCTAACATCTAACGGTCTAACTCTCTAACCTGCGAGCATTGCGAGCCCTCAACCTTTACCTTTACCTTAACCTGCTGACGAAGTCAGCATTATTTCAGCGCTTGCTCAAAATCAGCAATAATGTCATCAACGTTTTCAATACCAACCGAAACTCGAATCAGATTCGGACTAATACCAGCAATCTCAAGTTCTTCAGCACTCAACTGACGATGTGTCATTGTTGCAGGATGCAGCACGCATGTTCTCAAATCTCCAACATGCACAAGAATCCTTGCCAGTTTAAGACTATTCATAACGCCCTCAACTCTTTCAGCATCGCCTTTGATACCACAAGTGAACACTCCGCTACAACCTAGCGGCAAATATTTCTTATGCAGTTCATAATCCGGACTAGATTCCAACCCTGGATATTTCACCCATTCAATCTCTGGATGAGATTCCAGATATTGTGCAAGTTTAAGTGCATTGAAGCTATGTCTTTCCATTCTCAGGTGCAAAGTCTCTGTACCAAGATTTGTCAAAAATGCATTCATCGGAGCCATAATGTTGCCGAAGTCGCGAATCATCTGAGCTCTCATCTTAACAAGGTATCCAAGATTACCAAACTTTTCATTATAAACATCACCATGATAACTAGGATCAGGTTCTGTAAGACATGGAAATTTTCCATTGTTCCAGTTATAGTTGCCGCTATCTACAACAACACCACCAAGGCTCGTTGCATGACCATCCAGATACTTTGTAGTTGAATGAGTCACAATATCCACGCCAAATTCAAATGGCCTACAAAGAAATGGTGTTGGAAACGTATTGTCAACAATAAATGGAACATCCATATCCTTGGCAATCCTTACAAACTTTTCAAGGTCAAGAATCCTGGCACTTGGATTTGAAAGTGTTTCACCAAAAAGTGCTTTTGTATTTGGTCTGAAAGCCTTCTTGATATCCTCTTCTGACGAATTCTGGTCGACAAATGTAACCTCAATTCCCATTTTCTTAAAGGTGTGATAAAAAAGGTTATATGTTCCGCCATATATTGTTGTGGATGCAACAACATGCTCCCCTACATTACATATGTTGAAAACTGCCAAAAAGTTTGCAGCCTGTCCTGCACATGTTGCCACTGCTCCCACACCTCCTTCAAGTGAAGCTATCTTGTTTTCAAGGCATTCAACAGTTGGATTGCTAAGTCTTGAATACATATGCGTTGCTGCATCCAAATCAAAAAGCTTTGCCACATCACTTGCTGTGTCATATTTATATGTTGTGCTTTGAACTAAAGGTAAAACGTTTGGTTCTGAATTCTTAGGTCTATAGCCGCACTGTATTGTTTTGGTCTCAATTGACCAATCTGGATCTGTCATCTTAATCCTCCTATTTTCTCTGCCTAAAATTTAAACCATCTTTTTTTGCATTGATTGAAACTGAAATTATTTTATTTTTTACAAACTCTTCGCGTAACACAGCCTCTGATATAGGGTTTTCCATATATCTTTCAATTGCTCTTCTCAGTGGACGAACACCCAGCTTTTTGTTAAATCCTTTTTCAAGTAGGAAGTCAACTGCTGATTTTGTCAGTTTAATCTTCAAATTGATGTTTTTCAATCTTTCTTCCATCTCTTTGATACGCATATCTAAAATTTGTTTCACATCCTCTTTATTCAGTTGTCTGAATACAATGACATTATCAAATCTGTTCAACAGCTCTGGCTTAAAAAGTTTTTTTGCAGCACTTTTTATCTTATTGTCAAAGACTTCATGCTCTTTTTTGTTTTCATCATCACCTTTAGCAAAACCTAGACCACCACCTTTTGCCGCATCAACAGTGCCTATATTTGATGTCAAAATAATAACTGTATTTCTAAAATCAACGGCTCTACCAAAACTATCGGTAAGCTTGCCATCCTCAAGAATCTGCAATAACATATTCATAACATCTGGATGTGCTTTTTCAATCTCATCAAATAAGACAACTGAATATGGATTCCTTCTGACCTTCTCGGTCAGTTGTCCACCATCTTCATGTCCAACATATCCGGGGGGTGAACCTACAAGTCTGGAAACTGCAAATTTCTCCATATACTCAGACATATCAAGCTGAATAAGCGCATCCTGCTTGCCAAACATAAATTTGGCTAGTTCCTTGCAAAGATATGTCTTGCCAACACCTGTTGCTCCAAGAAAAACAAAAGAGCCAATCGGGCGCTGTGGATCTTTCAACCCAGCCCTAGCCCGGCGAACTGCCTTTGAAATTGTTGAAATTGCATAATCCTGACCAATAACAGACTTAGAGATAATTTTTTCCATGTCCAAAAGCCTCTTAAGTTCATCACCTTCCATTCGGGCAATCGGCACTCCGGTTATTTTGGAAATCACATGTGCAACATCATCAGGATTGATTATCAGCTCTTTATCCCCCTTGAGCTTTTTCCACTGCTCGTCAAGTGCAGCAATCTTAGCCTCAACTTTCTTTGCTTCATCACGCAGATCTGCAGCTTTTTCATAATCCTGTTTAGAAATTGCTTCCTGCTTCTGCTTCTTAACTTTTGACAGCTCTGCTTCATAATATTTGATATCAGGATTTCTTACTGCATTAGTTATATGAACTTTCGCCCCACACTCATCAATCACATCAATTGCTTTATCCGGCAAAAATCGACCAGTAATATATCTGGACGAGAGTTTAGCTGCTGCTTCAAGAGCTTCTTCTGAATACTTAATTTTATGGTGTTGTTCATACTTGTATGCAATTCCATTAAGAATTGCAATGGTCTCGTCAACACTTGGCTCTTTCACCATAACTGTTTGAAAACGTCTTTCAAGTGCAGTATCTTTTTCTATAAACTTTCGATACTCATTCATAGTTGTTGCTCCAATGCATTGAAGCTCACCGCGTGATAAGGCAGGTTTAATAATATTAGCTGCATCCATTGCTCCTTCTGCAGAACCCGCACCAACAATTCCATGAATCTCATCAATAAACAAAATCACATTCTTTGCAATTCTGACCTCATCCATTACTGCCTTGATTCTCTCTTCAAACTGACCTCTATATTTTGTGCCGGCAACCAGCAGTGCCATGTCAAGTGCCACAACTCGTTTGTCCCGTATAACATCTGGAACATCTCCTGCAGCAATCTGATTTGCTAACCCTTCAACAACAGCTGTCTTACCAACACCTGCCTCGCCAATTAGAGCCGGATTATTCTTGTTTCTTCTACACAAAATCTGTATAAGTCTTTCAATTTCATGCTCTCTTCCAATCACAGGATCCAGCTCTTCATTACGAGCCAAAACCGTCAAATCTCTACCAAAATTGTCCAGATGGGGAGTCTTATTCTGCCCCTTTTTCTTAACTTCATTATCTTGTTTACTCTTAATAGAACTACCAATGTTAAAAGGTAAATCATCGTCATCAAAGTCATCAATATCTAAGTCATCATCCATTGGCTCCAGAAGACGAGATAACTCATATTTGAAACCATCATAGTTAACATCATGTTTGTTTAGAATTCTGGAAACAATATTCTCCCCCTCAACAAGAATTGCAAGCACTATATGTTCAGTGCCAACATAAGTGTGTGCTAACTCTCCAGACTCAATCTTGGCAAGTTCAAGAACCTTTTTACATCTTGCCGTAAAAGGCATGACATTGGCTTCCCGCAATGGATTCAATGATTCAATGGAGCTCTCAAGTTCCACACGTATTACTTCAAGAGGCAATTCCAGATTAAGCATTGTAGAAACTGCCATGCCGTCACCAATTGACAAAATTGCCAGAAACAGATGTTCAACACCAATACATGGCTGACCCATGGCAAAAGCTTCACTTTTTGCCAAACCCATAACACGCCTAGCTCGAGGCGTAAAATTTATAAATTTATCACTACTCATCAATATACTCCACAAGTTCAATCTTCTTTAAAATATTATCAATCACAGCCATTCCCTCGACATCACCAACCGAGGAGTCACACAAGTCCAAATTATAACGGATATCAGACTTATCCAAAATATCATATATATCATCATATGAAATTTTCTGCAGCACACCACTGTCAATTCCAAGTTTAAGAAATGATGCAACCTCCAACATATAACTCAACGCCCGTTTGCCATCACCATCTTTTCTCTCATCCTTAAATGTCTCAATCTGCTCATGAACCATTCTACTTGATTCAACAAAATATCGTTCACGTGCTGAACTCTCTAAACGTTGCAGTTTTTCTGCAATAGCAGACATACTATCCAAAATCATGTCTTCAGTAACTCCAAGCGTTCGCTTGTTGGAAATCACTATAATCCCACCAATTGCCGAACTGTCTGATTCAATTGAACCAAATAGCTCCCGAATTCTAAAACCTAGTTCATCCAACCCAAATAGAACCTGCTGCATCTCGTCAACAAACTTCATGCCGCCAATATGCAGACCAACCTCAACACTCAAACCAGTTCCAACATACTTTGGAGAAACTGTCAAAAATCCAAGTTTGTCTGAATATGCAAAATCAATTGATTCTGCAAGCAGATTGTCAATAGCATTAACCTTCTCAAAAAGTATATCTGCACTATATCCATGTTCAACTGCCTGAATACAAATATGATCTTCAAAATTAACAAGTATAGCAATATTCTCTGACTTGCTGATAAATGCTCCAGCAAAAGTATTGGCAAATTCAAAACGATCTGTTTTTCCAATAATATCTAAATTATTTATATCCTTAATATCAACATATTCATAACAAGACAATATACCTGCCTTATCTAAAGCAACGTTAACCAAACCATGAATCTTTATCTGTTCTTGTCTTGACAACTGATGTGCAAATTCGAATTCCTCAATATTGCGACGTAAAGAAACCCGACACCCCGTAATAACCTCATGTCTATTCTCCGGATAAAACAAAGTCAGATTTGAAGTAATATCATGTATGTTTTTTCTCACTCACTCTCCTTAATTATCTCATCACGTATAATTGCGGCATTCTCATAATGTTCAAGCTCTATCTCTTCCCCAAGACTTTTCTTCAGCAACATAAGTCGCTCATTCTTGGCATGCATACCATGTGGTTTTTTGCCAACATGTCTCAAAGACTTATGCATCCTCTGGATAACTCCATCAAGACTATCTGAAAAATATTTATAGCACCTTGGACACCCAAGTTGAATGTCATTGTCAAATTCGCTTTGACTCAGCCCACAAGCTTTGCATCTATATATATCAATACTTTCGTCTTCATTATATGAATATGCAAAATTTCTCAAATTGTTCAAAAGCTTGTTAATGGAATCATTAGGATTTGTCGGAAAACCAAACTGCTCCATACATTTTGAGCAGATCCCTGCATCCTTAATCATCTTCTTGTTTTCATATATATTTAAAAAAATTGTCGCTTCTCGTTTTCTACAAATTTGGCAAAGTATCATTTCAACCTCCAATATAATTCTTGTTCGTTGATTTCCCGCTTTGCGGGACTAGCAAAGCTAGCTCGGTGACGCAGTCACCACATAATTCCCACTTGTCGCGCCGTAGTCAGACATTGCGAAGGCGGATCCGCCCCATATCTCCCATTCTTCACGATCAGACGCCTTCAACGAGATCGTCGCACTACCATAAACGACTAACAGTCAAACACTCACTGTTTATGACTGCCTCATTAAGGACTTTAAGGTCATTTAAGTCCTTAAGGTAGCTACGCAAAGGTCTACTGTGTCCTGCATAGCGAAGCGACGCATGGAACAGTCTGACTCTCTAACGCTCTAACTCTCTAACCTGCGAGCATTGCGAGCACTCAATCTTAACCTTAATCTTAAATCTTATCACTTCCACCTCCGATGTCCCCACAAATATTGCTCAGGCGCCAACCTTATCGCATCCTCGAGCAAACCGTTTAATGTTGACATAATAAGCTTCTGATCCTCAATCCTATTACCCGATGGCTTAAAATTCATGGGTTTCGTTGTAACAAATTTATACTGCATAGGCCCTTTTCTTAAACAATATCCAAAAACAATCGGTGCCTTTGAAATAAGATGAAAAAGAGCTGGCGATGTGAATGTCGAGGCCTCACGACCAAAAAACTCAAGTTTAATGCCACGCGAACTTGCATACTGATCAGCAAGCAAAGCAAGCACTTCTCCATCTTTAATAGCACGCAGAAACCTTCCCGAATCCTTATCCTGCTTGGGCGTAATCCTGAAGTTATTTCTTGGTTTACGCTCCTTCATCAGACGATTAACATAAGGATTCTTAATATCCTTTGTAATCCCCAAAACTGGTTTCATAAAAGAAATCAACTGCCCTGCAACTTCCCAATTGCCAAAATGCCCTGAAACAAGAATAAGTCCCTGTCCTTCTTTTTTAAGCAACTCAAATGTTTCATCAGGGATATCATGCTCAACTTTATCAAGCCAATTATCCTCTGTAAACTCATTAGCTGTTTTCAAAGATTCCAAAATCAAAACGGCAAAATGAGCAAATGAATCGCGAGCAATACGCCTGGCTTCACCATAATCATCTGTTATTCCAGCTTTCAAAATGTTGTCAATTGCAACGTCTCTACGTCCCTTATTAAGTGCAAAAAACACATTTGAACAACCACGTGTCATACTTGTAAGACGAGCTAACGAAAACTTATCAAGCATAAAAAGAGCTAGCAGAACACCAATGTACTCAATTCTATATTGAAACATCTTTAATTTTGTTATTTTCTTTGCCATATTGTTTTTCATTGTTCGTTTTTCGGTGACGAAGTCACCACATAGTTTTAAGTCCCATATCTCCCATTCCTCACCACAACGAACAGCGTGAGCCCCTCAACCTTTACCTTAATCTTAACCTTAACTTAGCACTGCTGGCTTCGCCAGCTTCTCAAACGAACATCGACCAATTTGCAACCCCTGCCCCATAAATGTGATCTCAAAACCCGTTCTTTCATGATCCTCTGGTTCAAAAGTCTCAACCTCAGCGAATCTTTCATCACCCGACAATATTTCATAGATAACATCAAAATATTCAGAATGATCTGTTGCAATATTAATGCACCCATTATAAGTAAGGGTCTTATATATTGAATCTAAAAACGTAGCAGTAAAAAGTCTGCGTCGATGATGACGTCTTTTAGGCCATGGATCAGGGAAAAATATGTAATAAACAGAAACCGAATTGTCTTCAATCTGGTTTTCAACAACATAAGAAGCCTCTAAACCGGTCAGGTAAACATTCTCAAGCCCGTGTCTGTTAATTTTCTTGTTCACATTAGCCTGGCGACTACGCATCCTCTCAATACCAAGAAAATTAGTTTCTGAAAACTCCTTTGCTCTGGCAATCAAAAAGCGCCCTTTACCACAACCAACATCAACTTCAACAGGATTGTTATTACCAAAAATGCTCTTAAAATCCAGCTTTGACGTAATATCTGTTGAATCTAAAACATAATTTCTCAGCTCAGACATATATCTTGTAAAACCTTAGAGTTGCTTCCCAAAAATCTTACTAAGAAAACCTTTGCCACCTTTGCCATCCATATGATCCTCTATAAAATCAACAGCAAAAATCTGGAATTTTTCAGGTCCATCTTTTAGTTTGTATTTTTTTGCAGCAACAAAAAGACCCTCACGCCCCTTATCCATCAAAGCATTGAATTCACCGGTATCAGTTGTACGCTTCTGAGCAAACTTTTTCATTAGTGGTTGAAAAGTTGTGTTCAATCGTTTTCTTGCATTCCAATCACCACCTTTTGCTTCTGCAACATCACGTGCCAAAGCTTTCATTTGTGCCTGATGACCTGTAGGTCTATCTCCATCCATATTTAAAGATATCTTCATTAAATCCTTTATCTGAACTAGTTTTTATGTTTAAAAAGTGCTTATATAGTATGTTAACGTTCTAGCGTATAAAAAAAATCATCGTTAACAAGGGGTTGCTTATAAATGTATAAAGACACTTTTATTAGAATAATGACACAATTATATATAAAAACACCTAGTTTTCCAAGCCATTTCTACAATTTTTCTCATGATCCTCTGTAATTTGCCATTGCATACCTTTTAATGTTCAAGTATAATAACAAACAAGCTAAATTTCAAGTGCGTAAATGCGCAAGTGCGCAAGTTGGAAATCTAACGGGCATGATGGCGGACGATCTCTCATTTTATGTTTTTTTTGGGCGACGAAGTCGTCAAATCCGTCCGATCGGTCGGATCCGTCTGATAATGAACAATAAACAATATGGTATTAACTGGCTTTGCTAGTTACGCCAGGCGAAAAAATGGCTTTCCAAATTTAAGAAGATAATATAAAAACAAATGTATCATTTAATAAAACAACAAAATCAGGAATTTTTATGAACAACACACCAAACGAATGGTTTGCAAAAAGACAACTAGGATTATTTATACACTTCGGACTTTATTCAATCGAGGCATGGCACGAACAAGACCAGATGCGAAGACGTATACCAAGGAAAGAGTACAAAAAACTTGCCAAAACTTTCAACCCGAGCAATTTCAATGCCGATGAAATACTAGATTTTGCAGAGCAAGTCGGCATGACCTACATCTGCATAACAACAAAACATCATGATGGTTTCTGTCTTTGGGATACAAAAGAGACAAACTATAACATCATGAACACCCCATACAGAAAAGATTTGATTAAAGAACTTGGCACCTGGTATAACAAAGTGAAAGAGTCATTTATAGATACAACTTTTGCAAGTGACCTAACCAGCAACAATGATGTCATATTGACTAAAACAGAAAATACTCTATATGTTCACATTCCTCAACCACTTAAAGCCGATGCAATCCTCTTGCCACCCATTTCTCAATTACCAGAAAGCGCAACACTGCTAAACACAGAAGAAACAATTCAAACATCAAATGATGTCTTGCCAATGTTTTGGCAAGAAAACCAACATATATTAAGACTCCGCAATCTACCAACAAACTTGCCGTCAAACTGCCCGTTAATAATCAAACTTGAATTTGCAGATTTATCTTCCCTAACAACCTCAAAACCCGCAATCGAATTTGAAGGATAAAGATAGACGTGATAAGGGATAAGTACTACGTGTTACGTACGTTCCCGCATTCTTATTTACAATTGAAAAATACTGCCGTGAGCAGGTATGAACTTTGTTAATTGCTCCAGCGTGCTGAAGCCGGTCTCGACTTTGTCTCGGCTCATGCGATAAACTTTTTGTCTTTATCCGTGAAAATCAGTGTTAATCCGTGGCTTGTAGTACAGATTAAAAAGATTAGAAGAAAAGATTTTTATTCTCTATTATACATACTGCCAGTTGCACCATGCGAAGCTCACAGAGCAAAGAATGGCGGCTTTACAAAATTCTTAATTCGTAATTCGTAATTGACTTATATCTGCGGAGTTTTAAAAACAGCAACCCCAGAAGAGTTATTCAAATGACAAATTGCTATTGCCATTGCATCAGCTGCATCCTCCTGAATCGGATCAGTAATGCCAACAAAACGCCCAACCATCGCTTGAACCTGAGACTTCTGAGCCGTGCCAACACCAGTAACAGCCAACTTCACTTTACGTGGAGCATACTCATAAACAGACAAACCTTTTGTTGAAGAAACTTCAATTGCAGTTCCTCTTGCATGACCCAAAATCATTGCAGTCTTGGCATTCTTTGCAAAAAATGCACCCTCAACTGCAACAGCATGAGGAGAATATTTATCAATCACATCCCCTATCTGAGCACGAATTCTAACCAGACACTCAGAAAGCATTAAACTCTGCTTATTCTTTATATTACCATATTCCAAGGCAACAAAACTGTTACCTTTTTTCTCAACAACTGCATACCCAGTTGACCTCAAAGATGTATCAATCCCCAAAACTATCATAATTCATTTCCCTTATTTATTGGCTGGTTGGTTTGTTGGTTACAAGTTTTAGGTGACCCTGTCACCACATCAGTCCCATATCTCCCATTCTTCACAATCAGACCGGATACAGCGACTCCGTCGCTTGGGAACGCCGAGCACCAGCTCGGCTCTCAACCTTTACCTTAATCTTAACCTGCTGACCAATCAGCTTTTCATTGTCTTTAGTGTGTCCCGTGGTAAAACTCTTCCTTGCAACATTGCATCTTTGCATCATTGCGTTTAAATCTTTAGTGGTTAAATTTTAATTTTCTTATACTTGTTTCGGCGATTCTTCAGATGATTCGAATCAGCCATCAAAACCTTTTCTGTATAATCCTGAAAATTACCCTCAAACCATGTTGTTTTTCCAGCTCCTTCAAAAATCAACAAGTGAGTGCAGAGACGATCCAAAAAGAATCTATCATGACTTGTAATCAACACACACCCAGGAAAATTCATTAGCGCCTCTTCAAGCACACGCATTGTATTCACATCAAGGTCATTGGTTGGTTCATCAAGCATAATAACATTTCCACCTGAACGTAAAAGCTTTGCAAGATGCACTCTGTTACGTTCTCCTCCAGATAGTTTGCCAACCTCTTTCTGCTGTTGAGCTCCCTTAAAATTAAAACGAGATAGATATGCACGCGAATTCATCCTGCCCGAACCCAGCTCAACCTCATCCATATCATTACAAACTTCTTCAAAAATAGTTTTTGAGTCATCAAGAAGATCACGATGCTGGTCAACATAAGAAAGTTGAACCGTGTCTCCAATCTCAACTGTTCCTGAATCAGGAGTTTCCTCTCCAACAATCATCCTGAAAAGAGTAGTCTTACCAATACCATTTGGACCAATAACGCCCACAATTGCACCAGCCGGAACATCCAAATCTAAATTTTTTAGCAATTCAAGGTCATCATACGACTTTGATACACCTTTTAGATTAATCACCTTGTTACCCAAACGGTTGCCTGGAGGAATCTGAATGGTAATATCATTCTGCTTAATCTCAAAATTCTGATTAACCAACTCATCATAACGCTCAATTCTAGCATTGTTCTTCTGTCTACGACCTTTATGGGCATTGTTAATCCAATCAAGCTCTCTCGACAAAATTCGCTGACGCTCAGTCTCACGTTTTTCAATCCTTCTGAGAATCTCCTGCTTCTGTTCAAGCCATGAAGAGTAGTTCCCTTGAAATGGATACCCTTTGCAATCTTCAAGCTCAAGAATCCACTTGGTTATATTATCCAGAAAATATCTATCATGAGTAACAATAATTACCGTTCCATGATATTCACGCAATGTCTGCTCCAACCAAGCAACAGTTTCAGCATCAAGATGATTTGTTGGTTCGTCAAGCAACAGCAGATCTGGCTTTTCAAGAAGAGCCTTGCAAAGCGCAACACGTCGACGTTCACCGCCCGATAGAGTTCGAACATCTGCATCATTTGGCGGCAGCACAAGTGCATCTGACGCAACATCAAGAAGATGCTCCATCTCCCACCCATCAAGCAAATCAATCTTATCCTGAATATCCCCCATCTCATTCATCAATGCATCCATTTCGCCATCAGGCAAATCTTCAGCCATCAAATCAGTAATTTCATCATAGCGGTCAATCAAGCTTTGAATGCGTTCCAGACCTTCCTCAATGTTACCTCGAACATCCTTTTCCATGTTCAATTGTGGCTCCTGAGGAACATAAGTAACTCTCATCCCTGAAACAAGTTCTGCCGACCCCTTAAAATCTTTATCAAGCCCTGCCATAATCTTAAGCAAAGTTGACTTACCCGATCCATTATCACCTACAATGCCAATCTTGGCTCCATAAAAAAATGAAAGATTAATGCCATCCAATACCATCTTGTCACCATAACTCTTGCTCACATCTTCCATATGAAATATAAATTCTTGTGCCATACCTTTTTAAATCTCCAATTATTCTAAATTAATTACGAACGCTAAATATAATCCTGCAATCTATCACATAATTATTAAACATTCAAGATTGGAAATCAGAAAACAGCAAAATATATATCGAGGGGCAATATATGAAATAAGTTCTTCATAAATTATTATTTGCATTTAACCTTACACTTTTTATTATTTGAGAAAAAAGAAAAAAACATTTGACAATCGTAGCGAAACGATTTATCATTGCTGTAGTTTTTAATAAAAATCGTAGCGGAACGACACAGAATAATGTAAATATAAATGGTGAATTAATAAAATGCAAAGAAGAGTAACAATAAAGAATATAGCAGAAGAATCAGGTGTTGCAGCATCAACAGTTGCTGATATACTGAGGAAACGTCCTGCAAGTTATAAGCCTGAGACAGTAAAACGCATTAAAGCCATGGCGAAAGAACTTGGCTATGTACCAAATGCACTAGCTACTTCTCTAAGCAAAAAACAGTTCCAAAGCATTGCGATGATTCAGCAGGAAACAACACAGACTGCAACAATGCCGACAGATCTATTAAAAGGACTTGATAATGTTTTTTCGCATAACAACTATCGATTTTCAATCCATTTTACCAGTAAAAACAATGAAAAACCTGATTATTTAAAAGTTGCAATGCATGATGGCATTTTATTAAATAATGGCGTTCCTTTATCCGATGAAATCTTGGCAAAGGCAAAGCTTCAACGTCTGCCCATTCTTGAACTGAACGTAAAAACTTCCCAAAACTGCATATATCCGGATGATTTTGAAGCAGCTGAACGTGGAACTCAACATTTAATTAACCTAGGGCACAAGAAAACTGCATTTGTTCATTTTAATCAGATCCATGCAAACAGACCTCTCCACTATAGTATATTTGATAGAGAAGCAGGATACATGTCTGCAATAAAAAAAGCAAAGTTGTCACCAAGTATAATCCAGCCTCCATACAACACATGTTTCGAAAACATCGAACAGCTTTTCTTTGACATATTTAGTAAAACCGAACATCCAACAGCTCTGGTCTTTTATGCTACTGCAACAAAATTCTTTGTAGCATTGCAGAATGTTGCCAGAAAATTAAATTTTTCAATACCAGAAGATATATCTGTTCTGGGATTTACAGGCAGCGGTGATATTCAAGAATGTAAAAAACAAATATCTACAATGAATATAAATTGGGATGATTTGGGTCGGCAGGCGGGTGAATTGCTATTAGAAAAAATTAAAACAGGTAAAGATTTTAAACCAATAAAGGTCGCATTAAATTTTGAAGAACAAGATACGATTGCAAAAGTAAGAAGTGGGAAGGGCTGACTTCAGCCTTTGCCGTTCAGGACTACGGCGTTACAAAAACGGCGTGACACAGTCGCAAACAGACATAAATCAATAAGAATTATAGAATAAAAAAAATATTTAAAAATTTAAATTAGACACTGCTGGCAAACAGCATTGTTCTTGTTAAACTATTATTATATAACGGATTCATAGCAATAGTTATGAAAAAACTAAAAACAAACAGGAGATTATGAAGATGAAAAAAATCAATATCATGGTAACAATGGTAATGGCATTTGCTGCAATATCAAATGCAGCTGACGTGTCTTGGAATATTGGAGATACATCAGGAAACTGGGGAACCTCCGTCAACTGGAGCGGTGGTGTTGTCCCTGCTAAAGATGTGGTCACACTTGGTGATGTAACAACCGGAAAAAGAGTGGTTACTATTGATGTGACAACAACAAATGATTCTTTGACAATGGCACAAGCAACAGTCGGGGCAACAAATGTGCTTTCTCTATCAACTTTAGGTATTGATTTGGTGCTTACCAATCTTACATCATTAAACTTCGATGAAACGGCGGGCAGTATTGAAATCAATATGACTGGTGGTGATTTGATTGCAGGAGATGGAACATCTGCCAACGCAACAGTTGATTTTGAAGGGGCTGATTTAGACATTAGTAATGACAGCATGATTTATCTTTCAACTGCTGCAGGGAAAACAGGCACATTCAGAATGGGCGGAGATAATGTCTTGACAGCACCAGCTTCAATACGAATGAATGATGGTTCGTGCAATGTATATGTTGATAATGGAGGCTCACTTGCTGTCACAGGAGACGGAGAAGTCACATTTGGACGTATAAACTCAACCAGTTCTTCAAGAACAATTAATTTATATGTGAACGATGGAGCTGCTCTGTCTGTTGACACTAACACAACTTTAATATTGAAAGAACTAAGAGCATACGGGCAGGCGGTATTATATAATTATGGTGTTGTGAATCTTGGTAGTGCAACTGAGCCAAGTACTTCTGAAATAGTGTTTGATGTTACGAGAGGTTCTACCGGAGCTCCTGCAAAAACATATAATGGATCAACAGACGGCACTGATACAGGCATATTCAACATTTATTCAGCAGCCAGAATAGACCTTGGAAACAGGTCTAATACCACTGACGGTAGTGAGGTTTTCAACAATCCTAATTCAATCATGAACTTTATTGTGGATAGTAATGGTGGCGGTTTCTACAATACTTTCTCCGATTATGATATTCATCTCATCAGTTTTTTTAATAAATCAGTTATAAATATACAAGTTCATCCATCAGGCACCTCAGGCGTTGCTCTTTGGGCAAACGACGGTGGCAGACCATCTTTAAAATTCTATAATAACAGTGGCGGATCCATTAATATTAACAACAATGCAACATTCAAGCTGTTGAATAACGCAAATAAAGCTGGGGAAGAAACAACCTTTTGTACATTGTATACCGATAGTGGTTCAACTTTAAATGTGGGGGTTGATTGCAAAGACACATCATCAGGTGGAGTCCTCGAATTAAGAAAAACTGGAAACAACTCAATACCTTATGTTGCATTGATAAACAGCGGCAACCTTGACATTCTTGGAAACAGTAAAGTTTATGCGAGCATGGTTCAAGGAGAAGCTGGGGACATAAACACCTGGTATTTTGAAACTTTCTCAGGTAGTGACACAGAGTTGAATAATACTTCAACCATAGGCACAAACTCTGTCGCTACAAAATTTTATAATGAAGGGCTGTTCACAAAAACTGGTTCAGGCAGCTCATTTGTATATAGTGACGGCAATGGTTGTGCAACAAACGCCGGCACATTGAAGGCGGAAGGTGGAATTGTTACATTCTCTGAAGACCTTTACACATCAAATGTTGTTGAAATTGTTATCGGCGGAACTGAAACTGCCGACTACGGAACAATTGGAACTGAAGGCAAATTGATAATTGATGGCGGAACACTTAATGTTACATTGGCAGACGGTTATGCTCCGGGAACAATATCTGCAAAGATTCTTGATTTTGACACAATCAGTGGAACATTTGATACAGTAAATCTGCCAGATGCTTCATGGAGCTCTGAATTGCTTTACACTCAGGGAATTGTAAAAAGGTCAACAGGAACAATCTTGATTGTTAGATAACAGTCATTTAGTAGCATACATAAATTTAAAGCCGTTTAGGACGACAGCACTCAACGGCTATTTTATTTACAAAAAAACACAAAAAGAGAACAATATCAAACAGCTTTAGCTAAACTAAAGCAACGACTGCAAGGATTGACAATAATATACAATGACAAAAAATCTCCCACTTCGCTCCTCAAGACTACGCTCTGCAGGCCTCTCTCTCTTATTTACTACGGCTGAATCTTTTATTAGCCTCACAGAGAAAAACTGTACACTATGAACTGTACACTTTTTGTGAAATTTTGAGACAAAATAGTTCAAAAAAAATAGTAATGCTTTTGACATCACATAATAACAAAGGAAATGATGAATAAGAAAATACAATTTACAGCGATTGCACTGTTAGCCACAACAGCAATATTTGCAGGCGAAAATGTAAAAGAAAAACCGCTTTCCCTACCAGAAGTCAATATACCAGAGAATCCTCAACTTCCTCCATATGTTATTACAGAAGCAGGACAGAAAATTCTATTGGGGCATGTGAAAGATCAGGTAAAGGTTACTCTTCATGAAGGTGAACTTGTTTCAAAGCCGGCAAACTGGTGGATTGTCAATTATCCCACAGACCAAATCATTGATGGTAATGATAAAGAACTTTCAAAACTATTTGGTGAAGATGTAAAAACGCTGAAAAACTGGTACATAAAAACTCCAGGACAAAGCTCTGCAGAACCAAGTTTTTTAAGAGGTCCTGCACCTGTAGGGATTTTCGGTTCTCCGACTATGACTGTCAACACGGGGCATATTGACGCTAATGACAGCAACCATGGCACACATTCAAAACCTTTAAAAAGCATTACCGAAGCTGCCAAAAGGGCTAAACCTGGTGATATTATACATGTGTATCCAGGCATCTACAGAGAAAAAAATATTAAATTTGCAAATGAAGGTACAAAAGAACATCCAATAATTCTTGAAGGTATAAGAGATGCTAAGGGAAATATGCCAGTAATTTCTGCAAACATACCTTTTGAAAAAGATGCTTTTGAGCCTGTAGCAGGTCTGTCTGGCGTATATAGAGCCAAAACTTTTACAGGTTTAATGGGTGTTGTGACGGTAGATGGGGGAAATTTAAATGAAAAAAGCTGGCCCGAACAATTGAATTCAGGGGAATACTGCTTCAATAGAGGCTCAAAAGATTTTCTCAAGCCAAGAACAAGAAATGCTTCTCCAAAAGAGGGCGAAGAAGAAAATGGTTTGGTATGGAAAAAAATTACAGCAGACGAAGACGGTAAGCTTGTATTTAATCCAGAAAACAAACAAGGGATTTTTTACATCTCTTCATGGTTATGGCTTCCTCAAACCAAGTATGACGGCAAGACAAAATCTCAAAAAACAGTGTGGGCAGAAGGTGCAGCACCAGTTCCGGTCACCGGAGATGTATACTGCAAAGGAAAATTTAGAGCATTCAGACAGACTGGTACAAAAAGTCAGGTAAACAAATATAGAGTATGGGTTAACGGAGAACCTCTGCCATCGTCATTTGAACCTGATAAACCAACTCCACATAGAAATTATGGAACAAATGATAGATGGAACGGCATGAAATTCAAAAGTGGCTGGAATCACATTTTGTTCAAATTTGATGTTGCAAAAAAAATGCAGGATAATGAATTCTTTACATTTAGTTGTCCTGAAGGCAAATACTATATATGCAGTGCAGAACGGCCTCCAAAAACATCTCTTGAAGAGTTGAAAAATTCCAAGCAGGACAAACATATATCAGAAGCTCTTGTGTTGGGTCCATTTCTTATCTCTGAAGAAGGTGGAGGAATCTACGTGAAGCTGCAGGACGGGGCAAACCCCAACAAACATGTTGTTGATTTGCCAGTGGGCGGACACAACCTAATGAGCATAAACAAACCATATTTAAAAGTTCGAGGATTTGAATTTCAAGGCGGGGCACTGTTTCAGCAAAGAGCTCTTGTTGGAATGAGTGGTGGCGGTAGCTTGCTTGAAGGTTGCTTATTTAAAATGCCTGAAGTCCGTGCTGTTTCTATTGACTTAAATGGAAAAAACCAGACCGAAGACCCTGTTACAGTTAGAGATAATTGGGTTTATAGTCCAGGAGGACTTGGATTTGGCGCATCTGGTAACACTGACGAACTAACTGCTGAAAACCAAAGCACAACGGCTCCTGGCCGTGGGAGACTTTTAGCTGAATTCAATTATGTCGAAAACAACAATAACAAGGGATATAAGCGAATGTGGGAATCTGGTGGCATGAAGTTCTTCAGGCTTACTGGTGCTGTTATTAGATACAACACCTTTTATAAAGGCGATGGACCTGGCATCTGGTTGGATTGGGAGCATTATAACAACAGACTTGATGGAAATATTCACCTGGATGGCAACGTATTTAGTGTCGGCGTTGAAGCATCTCCTGGACCAAACCTGATATGCAACTCTTTAACGATAGACCTCACAGGTGGAGACGTATGGTTTAGATGGGCAATTCTTTCATGGAGTTCTGATAGAACATGGGTTGCATATAACACAATTGACGATGAATGGAATCAAGGAAAAGCTTGGAAAGGTCTGAAAGGTGCAGATGGCATATTCCTAATAGAAGGTCCTAACGACCGGGGAACTCGCTGGGGTAGTATCCCTAAAACATGGGAAATCGCAAACAATCTTTGCTTCAATATGGTTAGTGGAATACATGCTGCTCATAAAGCAAATGCTGAAGAAAAGGGTAACTATATTAACAGCCCAAAAACACAAAATGGATACCTTGTTGAAACTGCAGAACCATTTAATAAAAAAAGTGCTTTTGACTATACTCTAAAACCAGATGCTCTAGAAGTAATGCCGGCAAAAAAAAACGACCTTGATAAATATGTTAAGCATGATATCAACGGAATGATTCGTTTTGAAGATGTACCGCAACCAGCGGGAGCATTTAGAGCAGATCCAGTCGCAACTAACAATTTTAACAATGCTAAAATTGAAATGGAATTTTTAGACGGAACAATTAGGAGAAACTACTAAACAGTTGTAGAACAATAGTTAAACGATAGAGGAACAGTTGAAAAACATGCTTCGCATGGGAAACGATTGGTCGCTGGCGGCTTGTCGCGCCATAGGCACTAGGAAGCCAGCAGGTTAAGATTAAGGTAAAGGTTGAGATGCAGGCAAGGCCAACCGCGATAAGTGCTACGTAATACGTGGAAGTTTCTCGTCCTCCTTCGCTCTACGAGCTACGGCGCGACAGGCAAGGGCGGAGAATGAGCGTTGCTCATGATATCTTTGTGGGCGACATAGTCGCCACATCCATCCTATCAGTCTCATCCGTCCCATCTTGAAAAACTGAAGATATGAGACGGATGAGACCAATGTGATGACGATGTCACCTAACCGTTGATTGTTGAACCAACCCTGTAGCCGAGTATGAAGGCAATGGGCTCGGAAAACAAAACAAAAATTTAAATACAACCAAACTAACACAATGAAAGAACCAAAATGAAAGCAATGAAAATCGCACTGGCAACGGTTGTCGCCACATCAGCACTATTTGCTGATATAAAACAAGAAATGACCGAAAAATGGGAAATCCCAAAAGAATTTTTACGAGACAATGGATATCGAGGTGAAGTTGTCCTAAACGGATACTGGTTGAAAAAACCCAGGATAGTTGGCAGGAATATGTAATACCTTCAACTCAAGATTTTAAAACACCTACAGAATTCTATAGAGAAGTAACTCTTCCAGAAAATTGGAAAGAAAGAAAACTTGCACTTGAAATCGATCAGGTTAAAGGCGAAGTTTATATCGATGACCAATTAATTGGCAAACCACAAGGCAAACGTTTTTACAAATACGAAATTCCAGCAAGTGCAGCAAAAAACGGCAAGCTGAAAATCAAGATTATTGCACCAAAAATTATTGGAGATATATATATGTTCAGCTATCCGGACACACCATACTCTATTAAAGAAAGTTACATTAAAACATCTTTTAGAAAA
Source organism: Kiritimatiellia bacterium (assembly GCA_027858345.1). GTDB lineage: Bacteria > Verrucomicrobiota > Kiritimatiellia > JAQICX01 > JAQICX01 > JAQICX01. Next base: position 21,430 of record JAQICX010000171.1, read on the forward strand.
AAAAACTATAAGCTGGACTTGGAAGGATCTGCAAAAAAAAATGCATTAATTGAACTATCTGGAAAGATTGCCGAAACATCTGATTTCAAAAAACCGGTTCAAGTATTTGATGCCGCGATTGAAGCAAATAAAGATGGCAACTGGAAAACTACTGTTGGAGCCGGATGGGCAAACCCCAAACTATGGCAGCAGGAAAGTCCAAATCTATATTTCTATTCTGTATCACTAAGCGTTAATGGCAAAGTTGTTGACAAACTGCTCCCTCGTAGATTTGGATTCAAGGAAATTTGGATTGAAGATGGCAGTTTTGTTCTGAATGGCAAACCGGCAACTTTTGTTGATGATGTTTGGGAAGGTGGGCTTGACAAAGGTAATGCAAACTATAAACAGGCTCTAAAAATGAAAGATATTCTTGGTGAATGGGGAATAAACTCTGGCTACAGAATCAAATCAAAAGTCGTTATGGATGCTGCTGACGAAACAGGAATGATGTATAGAATCGGTTGCGGAAGCTTCGTGAAAATCAATATCTGGGATACAAAAAGTGGCTTAACATCCATGACAGGCGATGAAAACAAAGAAGATATCGAACGTTATGTAAAAAAATACAGAGAACACCCATCTATCATTTGCTGGGCATCAAACACAGCATACGCTCTGGCATCAATGCATCCGCAATACGCAGGTCAATGGTACAACAGTTGGGATTTCTTTCCACTCAATCGTTGCAAAGGTCCTGCAAAAGAAGCACAAGAGATCTTTAAGGAATTGGTTGACATGATGGCAGAACTTGACACAGAAAGAGAAGTCGCTACTCATAATGGTCCATACAGCAAAATTGAAACTGCAACAAGATACCTATGTGATAATCTGGATATGCAGGAAAGAGAGGAATTCTTTCAATTCTGGTACAACTCGGGACCTGACCGTAAAGTTGTCTGGTGCTCTGAATTTGGAATACCTTTTGCATCTCACCAGTACCTGCGCCCTATCGACCATGTAATGCCGCAGGGTGGAAACTTCCCGCAAATTTATGCAGAAAATGCCGCACGACTTTATGGCGATGAAGAATATCTTGCTCTGCCTGATTCAAAATACGATGAAGTTATCAGAACAAAATTCTATGATCATATGCAGGAGCCACAATCACAGAAGATGACAGCAATGAATGTGAAAGCAATCTGGCGTGCATGGAGAACATATGGAATTAATGCAAGCGGCCATCATATACTTAGGGAGAACTGCCACTTCAAAAGAGACAAGAGTGTTACTGTTGAACAACGCTTTGGATTTAATCCAGCTGATGATGACCCTAGAAGGCCAGGGCTTTCAACAATAGTTAACTCTACATACATTCCAATGCCTGAATTTGACGGACACACAGTGTCCAGTAAAGCTTATGCAGATGCCTGCACTCCTTTACTTGCCTACATCGGAGGAACAAATGGTATATTCACAACAAAAGATCATCTCTACTTCTCGGAAAATAACATCGGCAAAAATATTGTTGTTGTTAACGATCGCGACGAGACCGCTAAAATTACTGCAAAATGGACTCTTGTTGATGACAAAGGTAAGACTGTTAAATCAGGCAAAGTCAGTGGCGAAGTAAAACCGGGCTACAGAGACACAAAAAATCTGCTAATCTCATTTGAAACACCAGAAGTTTCTGAACGTACAGATTACACTCTGAATATTGACTGCAAGTCAAACTTGGAAGGGATGTTGACTGACTCATTTGCAATAACAGTATTCCCTAAGCATGAAACACCAAAGGTAGAATTTGCAGGTAACATCTGGACTGTAAATATTTCAGATGATGTGACACATGAAAGCCCGCACTTCTTTATTAACAGGGATAATAAAGCATTTCTTGAAGCTGCCGGAATTGATTCAAAACTTGTAAGTGGACTAAAAACATTTACCTGGATGGGTTACAGTCCAGCTGCAGCAATGGATATGTACAAGGGGCGTACAACTGTTACAAATGGTATGCCAAAACCGGGTGATATATTAATTATCCCCCGTCATACTCTTGAAACAGGAAAGGATAATCGCCAACTTGTTTTACGTCTGCTTCAAAAAATGAAACTTGACAAACTTGTTGAGCAGGGGTTGAAAGTTGTCATTTTTGAACAAAACACTGATAATCTTATGGGATTAGAAACAGAAAATGTTCGTCCACGTCGTGCATTTATTGCAGCAAATGGACACCCTGTTTTCGAAGGTCTTGCAGACTCAGACCTCAGCTACTGGACTGGTGCTTCAACTCTTGAAACGGGAATCACAGCTTACAGCCCTGACCTTAACCGTTTCCCGGAACGTCTGTGGCATACATCAAACAATAACTCCGTTGCATCAAAAACATACATAAGACCACAAATAGGTTCAGCAAGAGCCCTTGCTGTCAGTGGATTTGACTTGCAGGAATCTCCCCTGCTGGAAGTTACACGTGGAAAAGGTAGAATCATCTTCTGCTCTTTTGATGTAACATCAAGATACGGCATCGACCCTGCTGCAACAAAACTTGTAGATAACATCTTTGCATACATAACAACTGTTAAAGATGCTAATCCTGAAAAATCTGAAATTCAGATTCTTGAACCAGGTGAAAAAGGTGTTGTTGTGGAAGCTGGTGTTATTCGTGCTGCCAAACCTAAAGGTGAATATGGTTGGGGAATCACACAAGGAGAACTGTTCTTCCGCGAAAGCATCTACGACGACAACAAACCAACATCAACAATGCCGGCTGGCGAAATACCTGTCTTCGCAGATTCAAATCAAACAACAAATCCTGGAATTAAACTTCCTGAAGTTATTAGATTTGATGAGGAAAAAGGTGTCTATCAGACAACAATGGATGTTAACAACTTCAAAACTGGTTGGACAAAAAGAAAAATCATGTGGCTTAATGGTGCAATGATTGTGAATCAGGGGGGAAGTATTGATGAAGGACCATCAATCATGCTGCAAGGCAACCCTACTGCTCTATATCCATATGTCTGGGTAGACAACTTCGTTCACCCATACACTGCCAACATCTGGTAATAAAAAATCAGTTGTTTGGGAGACTTCGTCATTCGTTGATTGCCCACCAATAAAAACTGTAAATGGTGTTGCTTTTTAGAAGTTGTTTGCTAGATGGTTGGATAGCTGGTTCTTCAGATCGTCCAACAACTTGTTATTCACTTCGCGTTGTTCGGTGTTCGGTGACGTAGTCACCACATAGGTCCCGTCCGTCCAATATCTCCCATTCGTCACCACGAAACGGATGAGACCAATGGGACGGATGTGGCGACTTCGTATTCGAAAAAAGATATCATGAGCTAAGCGACCCAACCCAACGGAAGAGCGTACCACCTTTCAGGATCGCCTAAAGCAACGTAGCGTAGAGGCAATTCCATAACTTGAGCATTTGCGAACTTGAAACTTACTTCTTATCTCTTATCCCTGCATTCAAACAACCGTTGTCTTGGAAAAACGGGAGCGATCCCGCCTTGCGGGATCCTATTGTCATAATAAATTATTTTGCGGATTTATCACCCAATGGATGATAAAACAATGTATTTTCTGCTAATTTTATTGACTCAAACGCACGCATTTATCTTTAAACTAAACTTAGTCCGCTAAAGCTCCTCCCGCTTTTAGGGGAGGTGGCGAGCGACCTGTCGCGCCGTAGACAGGAACTGCGAAGGCGGAAGCGAGACGGAGGGGTATTCTTAACTCTTACCTTCGCGAACTAAGTGAGCTCTCAACCTTAACCTTAACCTGCTGGCTTCCGCCATCGTTCCTTCCAATCTTCGCCTGCTACCGCAACAAATAGGCCTATAGCTCTTTACAACTGAACAGGCTAAAACAAATAATCTTAAAAAAAACTGACCCTTAGTTTTTCGGTTAAATGGCTATATTTTTTAATCAGCCACGGATTAACACGGATTGTATTTATGTAAATCATTGCAGGTAAGCACTTTCTGTTTGTTCTTATAATTTGACATTGCAATTAAACTGAATGACAGATTTTCTTAAATATCATCTACTGGGTGATGTTTTTATAAAATAATTTTAATCAGGCTTACTGCATGAAACAATCTACATATGTGGTTAAGCATAAACACATTACATGAATGTATTTATCCGTGAAAATCCGTGTTCGCCTGTCCGCCGTAGTCAGAGCCTGCGAAGGAGGATGGCTAAGAGAAAAAGGAACCTGCAACCGAAAAATCAAGGTCACACTCAAACTGTAACTTTGATTTATTGACACCAATTAGAGATTAATATAGAATTGGTGACATATTATTCATATTAACAGATGAATATTCTGTTATTTCTAAACTTAACTGCAAAAGGGATTAAAGCTATGATCATGCACAAAAAAACGCAAAGCCACAAATGTATATTTGGTAAAACAGCCATATTCACTCTCATTCTGGCCGGTTATCTTGCATCCCCTATTAATGGAGTAGCGGAGGAGCTTATACTTAAAAAAGGTGATCGCGTAGCTATCGTAGGCGACTCTATTACTGAGCAAAAGCAGTATAGTAAATTTATAGAGCTATATCTTCTTGCCTGTGTGCCAGAACTTGACTTGACAATGTTTCAGTTTGGCTGGTCAGGAGAAAGAGCACCTGGCTTCGCCAATCGTATGGAGAACGATTTTGTTCCATGGCAACCAACGGTTGTAACTACATGTTTTGGAATGAATGATGGTTCCTACCGTCCTTACACAGACCAGATTGGCAAAACTTATGAGAAAGGCACTCGTCTCATACAAGATCGATGCAAGGTATTAGGTGCTCGAATGATTGTAGGCGGACCTGGACCTGTTGATTCTCAATCATGGAGACCAGAGAGTCCTGAAGCAGATCTGTACTACAACGAAAATCTCGGCAAATTAAGTGAAATTGCAGGTACTATGGCAATATCAAATGGTTTTGTCTATGCTAAACTACATCCTATAATGATGGAGATTATGAAGAATGCTAAAGCTAGTCTTGGCGATGACTACCAGGTATGTGGACGTGATGGTGTACATCCTGGAGCTAACGGGCATCTAGTTATGGCGTATGCATTTCTCAAAGCGATGGGATTGGATGGAGAAATTGGCACAATTACTGTAGATATGAATGGCAAGACTACTGCCACTGCAGGTCATAAAGTTGTGTCAGCAAAGAACGGCAATATAACCATAGAAAGCTCACGCTATCCATTCTGCTTCTTAAACGATACTCGCAGCATTCTACCATTTGTTCCTTTTAACCAAAATCTAAACCGCTATATTCTGGTTGTGAAAAATCTACCAACTAAAACAGCTGAAATAAAATGGGGTGAAGCATCTAAAACATTTAGTAAGGAACAACTTGAAGCTGGTATAAATCTTGCAGCAGAATTTCTTGATAATCCATTTTTAAAACCATTCGACGCTCTCAATCGTGTCGTGAGTCAAAAACAGGCACAAGAAACAAGAGCAATTAAAGGTCTTATAACAAACTTCAGATATTTAGAAAATGATTTTCCAGATGATGAAGAGGTTGAAAATGCTACAGCCATATTACGTCAAAAACTTTTTGAACAAAATGACAAGTGCGCAGCCGAAGCTCGAGCAACAGTCCAACCTGTTACTCATACAATTCAGATTATTCCTATAAAAGAAAATTAACAATCAGAGACAAGCCCTAAATCATTTAACAGTGCATATGAAAACATAATAATTGATAGGTGCTACACACAAACAATAAATGGTGGTGTTTTGCAATCTATCAATTTTAAGATTAAGGTTAAGATAAAGAAAAAACAATCGTTTTTTTCGGGCCGTTCTAACTATGAGACGGATGAGACCAATGGGACGGATGTGGCGACAGATAACGCAGAGCCGAAGGAAAAGCTCGGCTCTTTATCTCAAATCTTATTCTTACCTGCTGACGCAGTCAGTATCTTCCCACTTATCATGTAGAATTGCTGGTTTCTAGCCAGCAGCTCTACTTAACCGTGTTAAGTAACCCACCTGCTTTAAGCATGCCTTTTTGGCGTTCTGAAACACTAAGGAGCAGAGGGACATCTGTGCCATCTTCCAGCTTCAGAGTTGCTTTACCAGTATCAAGAGCAGCAAGCAAGCCTTCAATTTTCATGCTATCACCCTGTGTGATTTTGTCATAGTCGTCATCATTTTCAAAAACAAATGGAATGATTCCAAAGTTAATAAGGTTAGCATAGTGAATTCGTTCAACAGATTTTGCAATCAAAGCTTTAACACCAAGATACATTGGGCATAGAGCAGCATGTTCACGACTTGAACCCTGACCATATGACTCACCGGCAACAATAAAGTTAGCCAAACCTTTATCACGGTTTGCACTGGCATTTGCATAGAATTCAGGATCAGTATTTTCAAATACATACTTTGAATACTCTGGAATGTTTGAACGATATTTCAGACGTGCGCCAGCCGGCATGATATGATCTGTTGTAATTTTGTCACCAACCTTAATTGTTGCAACGCCTTCAAAAGAATCTACTAATTGAACTGCCTTTGGAACATCTGCAATGTTTGGTCCTCTAAGAACTTCTGTTCCAGGAACACCAACAGATTTGGTATCCTGATATAAGAACATTGAATCTTCAATTTCAAAACTTGAAGGAATCTCAAATGTTGGAATTTCAAAGCCTAACTCTCTTGGATCAGTAAACTCACCTGTTAGAGCTGCAGCGGCAGCTGTTTCAGGACTTACAAGATACAACTGAGCTGACTTTGTTCCTGAGCGAGCTTCAAAGTTTCTGTTTGATGTTCTCAAACTGACAGCATCAGTACTTGGTGACATTGAGTTACCAATACAGAATCCACAAGTGTTTTCAAGAATTCTTACACCAGAAGCAATAAGTTCGCCAAGAAGTCCCTCTTCAGCAAGCATAGTAACAACCTGTCTTGAACCCGGAGCAATACCAACACTTACATCAGGACTAACTTTTCTACCCTTAAGCATCAAAGCAACTGTTTTCAAATCTCTATATGATGAGTTTGTGCATGAACCAATCAAAACCTGATTAACCTTCGTGCCTTTCAAAGACTGGATTGTTGCAATGTTTCCTGGAGAATGAGGACATGCAGCTCTTGGTTCAAGCTCTGACAAGTCAATATCAATCACACGTGCATACTCAGCATCATCATCAGCCTTAAGCTCTTTCCAGACATCGCCCCTACCCTGTGCTTCCAAAAATTGTTTTGTAACTTTATCACTTGGAAATACAGAAGTTGTAACACCACATTCAGCACCCATATTTGTGATTGTTGCACGAGATGGAACATCAAGAGTTTTCACACCTTCGCCGGCATACTCAATCATGCATCCAACATTACCTTTGGTTGAGATAATCTCTAATACCTTCAAAATAACATCCTTGGCAGAAACACCATTAGAAAGTTTGCCAGTTAAATTAACCTTAATTACTTTTGGTGCAGTCAAGAAGAATTCGCCCCCCCCCATTGCAACAGCAACATCGATACCACCGGCACCAATAGCAATCATGCCTATACCACCACCAGTTGGTGTATGTGAGTCAGCACCAAGCAATGTTTTACCAGGAGCGCCAAAACGTTCCAAATGCAGCTGATGACAAATTCCATTACCAGGCTTTGAAAAGACTACACCATATTTTTTTGCAACAGTTCTTAGGTAATCATGGTCATCAGCATTTTCAAATCCAACTTGAATTGTATTATGGTCAACATAACTAACAGCCAGATCAGCCTTTACCCTATCAAGTCCCATGCTTTCAAACTGCAAATAAGCCATTGTACCTGTTGCATCCTGAGTTATGGACTGATCAATCTTAATTGAAATTTCTGTTCCTGGAACCAGTTCACCACTAACCAAATGTTCCGATAAAATCTTTTCTACTACATTCATTATATTATTCCTTATGTTCTCAAATTTATATAAGCAAGGAAGTATAAAACAAACGCCTCCATTTGTCAATTTTAAAGGAAAAGAAAAGACTAGTTAGAAAGTTAGTCAGTTAGATGGTTAGACGGTGCACTGCCGTGGGCAGGAAGTGCTGTCGGTGCCAGCAGATTAAGGTTGCGCAGCCACCTCCCACGCTCGCACGCGAGGTGACCTCCCCTAAAAGAGGAAGGAGCTGTTGCGGACAAGACGGATGAGTGAATCAGTAATTGACGGTCGTGAGTCGAGAGTCCTGAGTCGTTGGTCGTTAGCTGCAACTCGGTCGCCGAAAAAAACTCTCGACAATGTGAGGTGAAAAAATGTAGTATTGAGAAAAACAAAAAAGGAAGCAATATGAGCAAGAATTTAAACGCCGCAATAACAGGACTATGCATTTCCGCAACAGCACTATGCTATGCCGACAACAAAAGTCAACTCGTCTCAAATCTTGAAGCAGGCAAAAAGCAGACCGTAGTTGCCTATGGCACAAGCCTCACAGCCGCCGGGGCATGGGTAAATCAACTACAAGATTCTCTTAACCAAAAGTTTCCCGGACTAGCAACCGTAGTCAACAGTGGTGGATCAGGACAATGGTCAAAATGGGGTGTAACAAATCTAAAGCCTCTGGTCATCGACAAGAAACCAGATACTGTATTTATTGAATTCTGCATCAATGACAGCGTAGCCAGATTCAAAGGTTCAGTTGAGATTGCACAAACAAACCTTGAAACAATTGTTAATGGAATTCTTAAAAGCAATCCAAAATGCGAGATCATACTAATGACAATGACTCCCGGCGACAAGTATACCAAAGAACATCGATCATATCGCAAAGATATCGAAGACTATTACGAAATGTACCGCAAGGTTGCAAAAAAAAGAGGATTTCTACTGATTGACCACTATCCAAACTGGAAAAAGATACAGAAAAAAGACCCCAAAACATTTAACAAATATGTTCCCGACTCAATTCATCCAACTGCCGAAGGTTGCAAAGTCATAGTAACTCCTGTGATACTCAAGAGTATTGGGTTGGGAAAAAAAGGTAAAGAGTGAATAAGCGGAGAGATGGATGTGTGGCCATTCTACAGAAAGAGTGACTTTGAACATGCAAAGCAAAGCCCAAAACTTCTAAGAGGCATTGTCAAAAATAAATCCTGCTGATAATGTCAAAAAGCATTTTCCTTATCTTTAGCACTACAACTCTTCAATTTCATATTTTTATGGTCGATTAGTTCTTACAATATTTGTAATATTTTTATTTATAGGATGTTACATAACATAATATCAATATCCAACTTTTTCTGTTTTGCCTTCGTTTCATTACGGCATACACTGCCGTGAGCAGGTACAAGCTTTGCTTGTATTTTATCTCCACGGGTTTACACCCGTGGCTACATGCTATCGCTTCCCGCATACGGGACTAGCAGAGCTAGCCATCTGTAATCTGAATGCTAACATGCATTGTT
>JAQICX010000024.1 GCA_027858345.1 Kiritimatiellia bacterium
GCGGTGTCGCGCGGGAGGTGCGAGAACGAGACCCACTTAAAAGACTGCGTATTCCATTCGCGCTGGTCCTGAAGTTCCTGGTAGCCGAACGGGATCGTGATACCGACCCCCTCCGAACCCTCTGCGGACAGTAGGAGCCGCAACGCATCGCCTCTGGAAATAAAGCCTCCGGGCGTCTTGTCTACCGGGAAGAGTTTTGCTTCGCTGTCGTTGATGGACCAGCTTGCCACACCGGCAAATCCTTTGACAGGAATGCCAAAACTATGCGAGACTTTTAGACTGCCATCGGGAAGCGTCGTACTGGTGAGCGTAAGCTCCCCGTTCTCCCCCGCCTTCAACGTCGCCTTGGCACCGTTGGCAAACGTCAGATAAGCGTAGTAGTTGGTGACGTTCACGACTGTGGGGCTCTGCGGGTTCTGGCCTTCTTTGAATATCATCGGATACGAGAGTTTGATCGTGCCGATGGGATCCTTCGCCTTCAGCTCGATGCCATTGGCTTCAAGATTCAGTTCGAGGGCCGATGCGGAAACCGCCGCAAGAGCCAGTGCTGTCATGATGATCGATGTGTGTTTGTTCATTTTGTTTTCATTTTTCTGAATTATAATGTCTGCGGGCGTCTATTCCGCCCGCAGACTGTTGTTGAAATCTTGCCACGCCGAGCCCAGATGGGTTCGACACGGCATCATGTGAATCAGCGTACGATAAGAAGCGTGCCTAACGAGGTGGCCGTGGCCGTCACCGTCCAGCCGGTTGTGTCATCGCCTGTCGTCGTCAGAATATAGCCGGTGGTTTTCGTCAGCGCACTGGTAAACGACGTCGCCGTTGCAGAGACCGTGATGACATCCCAGCTTGTCCCGGCAGCGACCCGCTCCCCGCTCTCTGGAACGAGTTCCAGCATGCCAGTCAGCGTCAGCGGTGAAGTCACATTGAAAACAAGCGCGTCGTTCTGTCCGCCGGTTGCCTTCAAGTCCAGCACGTACTGTGCGTTAGCATCCGCAGTGAATGCCGTGGCGGACACGGTGTTCGTGCCATAGCCGATTCCGCTGATGCTCTGGGGCTCCAGCACCGCCGTGGCTGCGAGAGACATTGCCTTGGTCGAGTTCAACGTGCCATGGCCTTTCACATGACGCTCCACGGTTGCAACCGATTCGGCGCCGGGATTGTAACGCAAGGTTGAGTTGTTGCGCAGAACAACCTGGTTTGCCGCATCGCCCAGCATTTCGTTTCTGGCCGGCATTGAGTTATTGCCGATGGTTAGCATCATGCTGGCTCCCCGTGCTTGCGCATCACCAAGATAGACGTCGCCGCGGAATGTGTTGTTGGTGTTCAGTAGCGAGTGGTATACGTTGCAGTACTCACCTCCCATGGTGTTGAAGATAATGTCCGAGAGGTTTTCTTCGCTTCCTCCGATGATGGCGGCGTAAAATTGGACATTCAGACCCCAAGAACTGTTCCGCAAGAACAACAGTGGCTGTTTCAACTCCATCGTCAAACCATAATCACCGGTGTTGTTGCCGAAGGTCATGCCAGCCAGTTGCCCAGAAGAGTAGATTTGGTTCGTGCCGGATGCATCCGCGTCAAAGGTCAGAGTCGCCGGACCATTCGTAGCACTGATGTTCGCATACAGTCCGTAGCCGTCGTTGATTGTCATCGAACTGATCGTGACATCGTTCGTCAGATTCAGCGTGCGGGAAACCCCGGGGGAGCTGCCGTACGTGCTTACCATGTTGATGATGATTTTATCGCCCTTGAACTCTGGCGTTCTTCTCTCATACAGCGTATTGATTGTCCAGACGCCTTCTGCATGCCAATCTGCATTTGTGGAAACCCAGGTGAATGTGTCAGGGGTATTCCAAGGCCTCGTCGTAAAGCTCGTCACGTCAGATGACATGCTCTCGCCCGTGCTGTTCGAAACGGAGTGTCGGACATAGTAAGTCGTGTTGACATTAAGGGTATTCAACTTCAGGCTATAGGCTCCTAGCGTTGTGACCGTAGCTGCATATGCCTCAACATGATCCCACGCGCCGAAATCGGACACTTGGTCAACAGTTCCAAAATAGGCACGCAATGTCGCCTCGCCATCCGGTGCAACGCTGATGACATCCGCATGGAGCGTGGCATTTGTCTCTGCGATCAATGTCGTCGGCAGATTCTGAACGGCGGGATACAGTGTCGTATCCACTTGTCTGGTGGCCGTTACCACCCATCCGGCACTAGCATTGCCCGTCGTCTGGAAGCTGTAGAAGGGCGTCGTATAAGACGGGTTGAAGGTAAAAGCCTTCGTCGCAGCCGTCACCGTGATAATAGGCCAAGACGTTCCCACGGGAATCTCCTCTAGGGGCTCCATCAGCACTTTGCCCGTATAGGTGAATGCAGAAGACCCACTAAATGCCACGACATCCTTTGTCGTTTCCGTGACATTGATCCGGATCTGTGAATTCGTATGCGTCGTAATGGTGCTCCCTGCTACCGTGATCTTACCGATCGGATTTGAGAACTCTACGGATGGCTCCAGAGATGATCCATCGCCGAGAATGATCGGATCTGGATATGTGATGCTAGCATATCCCGTATTGACGCGGCGCCCTTGCACGGTACCCGTTCCAAGCACACGTCGCTTCAGCCCTTCAGAATAACCCCCAGTCACACAAAGCGCTGGCCTCTTGTTACGGAGGATGATCTTGTTGTCAGAGTTGCCCAGCATGCTGTCTTTCCCTTGGGTCGAACCGTAACCAAGATAAAGGGATACATCGCCATCCTTGAGTGCTCCCGCTGCTCCGATATACACGTCTCCGCGATACGTGTTGTTGGCATTCATTAAATGAACACGAAAATGACTATACTGGTTACCGGAGACCTCAAACAACAGGGAGATCGGGTCTTCCACCGAACCGCCGATAATCTTATCCCAGACAAACATCGACACGTATCCGTTGTTGTGGTAACCGAGAAAAAGCAGATTATCAACGATATCCATCACCAGATTATCGCCCGATGCACTATCTCCGCTGTTGATATTGCTTACCGATACAGAGATTTTGTTGGTCACAGATGCCGAGGCGGACGCAAACGTCTGCGTGACAACGCCCGTATTCAACAAAGTCAGCGTGCCTCCGCTGACCGAAATTCCCGAAACGGTGACGTTCGTTGTCATCGTAATCGTCGTTGCGTTGGTCGTCACGACCATATCCCCTGCGATTTCGGGGAAAATGCGTGACGTGACTGTTGGCGTCCAGACGCCTACCGCATCCCACGATCCGCTAGCACCACCGATCCACGTGAACGTATCCGGCGTTTGAGCATACGACGTGATGACTCCCATGGCGAGTGCGAGCGTGAAGACAATGCGTTTGCCCGCCGAGGCAAGATGCACAATGCGACTTGTTTTTGCAATGTTGGTTTTCATTAATATTACTCCTCTGCTTTTTGATTTGGGCACCCGTTTTGGATGTCCCATTAAGTTTTGTTTAGGTATGCCATAATCATGCTGGCACCCCCTTGTTTGTTTTGGTTACGTTGGCGACACTACTCGTGCCTCTAACAACAATTATACATAAAGACGGTGTGAAACTGGTTTTTTCGTGTCCGCACCGTTGTTGGCAAATGTCATCTATCGGATGTTCAAGATAGTGTTAGTTAGGGCATCCTGTTTAATTCATAACTAACTTATTGGTAAATATTAATACTTTATTTTGCATACTAAAGTGCAAGGGTTTCAGCATATTTTGCCCAAAAAGCTTGCAGATGAACTATAATATAAAATTCATACAATTTATGAATCTGTAATGCGATATCACGCATCTTTTTGCACTGCAATGAGTTACCTTTAGCGAGCTAAAGGCGAAATCATCTTAGCACAAAAATATACGCAATCTCGCATTAAACAGTAAGCCCTAGTTAGGTAATCCTATATTGAACTAATGCCGAAGTTTTTCATTCGCCAGTGTTGTGTCATTGTATATAGTATGTTCTCCTTATGTGTTGTTGCCGTTGTTGAACGGCTTCCATGCTTCGCACTGTGATATGTATGCTACGCAGGACACCGTCGCAGCTCTAAAACTACGAAGTAGTTTGTTTTTAACCCCGTATGTTATACGGGTAACTATAGCCAAACAAACAAACTAAAAAGGGGGCGAACAAAACGTCTCAACCACGGAAACCGTTGCAACCGACACTCCTGCTTTTTAGCAACATTATTTATACTCGTCTTTCATTTTTTTATGTAACTTACTGTAAGTTATACCATTGGCAATATAACATCTTAAGTCTGGTTGTCAAGTGAAAAATACAAAAATTCTGTTTTTATTTTTTCTTCAACTAATTTGTGAATGATTGTTCAGATTGATGATGATTCAAAAAACTCTCTATCTTGAACCTGCTGATACTTTAACATTAAGCAGGACTTGCTGTTTAATGCAAGATTAGGACTTGCAAAGACTTTTGGATACCCAGCTATGACAAGTTCTTTTCCTTCCCAAAAATGTAAACTTATCACAGGCCTAGACACTTATGCACAACCCGGAAATTAGCCATTTAAAAAATTAATTCCCTAAACCTTTATGGAGTGACGCAAAAAAATGAACTAAGTTTTTAATTCAAGCCTCATTCTGAATATTTGATATTGACGTCGTAGTTTTTCAAGCAAATTAACTTGATGACATCAAGTTTTATTTACCATCAAGCCAATCCTGGAGCCAAGGTTTATCAGCTTCCAGTACTTTATCGAAGCATTCACTTATTTTCGCCGGTGTTGCACACGCTGCAGTCAAAGGATCGATGATACAGGCCATTTTTGCTTTATTCAAGTCATGTTCCAGATAGGCATCACTAGCCAGAGTCTGCATATCTGCCATACCACGGCAAAGTGCAGCTAATGGGACGGGAAGATTGCCTACTTGCGTAGGATGAATGCCTGTTCGATCAGCCGTGCAGCATACTTCAACGCAGTAATCATCCGGCAAGTTAGTAATCAAACCATTATTCATAACATTGATGTTCATACGGTATACATTATCTGTTTGCAAAGCGTGGATAATATGTATTCCATATTCAAATGATCTATTCAGTTCCAGAGGAAGAGTTCCCGCCAGCTGTTTCATCAATTCGGAATTGCCACTCCACCGTGAAGCACTTTCAGGAATATCTGCGGTGGTTTTGCTTTCGCTTAAATGCATTATTTCACGGCTTTCTTTCCTTGGCATAAAATAAGGCAGATATTCTGCGCAATGTCCTGAAGATTCGGTTGTAAAATAGCCGAATGATTTTAATAACTCAAATTGAGTTGGGAAACAAGCATATATATCCGGATTCTCCGAAGCTTTCATCAAATCTGGGTAAGCATTTCTCCCATCAAGATATTCCAGACGAAGAAACCAGTCCATATGATTAATTCCAGCTGCAGTATATTGTAGTTCCTTATGGGACACTCCTAGCCATTTGGCGATATCTCTAAGGGAATATTGGATATTATGACAAAGCCCGATTGTATGGATGTCAGGACAAGCCAGAGACACAATACGTGTAAGCATTGACATTGGATTAACATAGTTCAATAGGTATGCTCCAGGGCAACGTTTTTCCATATCTTTGCCGATTGCCACCATTTCACCTGCAGTGCGCAAGGTGCGGAAAACACCAGCGATACCAGCAGTATCTCCGACATTTTGGTAAATGCCGTATTCCTGAGGAATACTCATCTCATAATGATAAGGAACTCCCTGATAGGCTGGCCCACCCTGGGCAAAGGAAGTTATCACAAAATCAGCTCCATCCAGAACTCCATCACGCCAATCAGCCGCAGGGATAATTTTGGTAGGGGCATTATAGTGATCGACTATTTTTTGACAATAGGCAACTACTGGATCCAAATTTTTAGGATTGATATCAACCAGAACAATCTCACTGTCATGCAGCTCTGGAAACGACATAATATCAACAAAAGATTTTGCTCCAAACCCACTTCCAGCACCGATAAAAACAATTTTTGCCATTTTCTTTTTCCTTATAATTAATTGATAATATTACACTATTTAAGAGAATATCTTATTTTTTTTTCTGTAGTTGCCGTAACTTCTCAATAAGTCTTTGATCAACCGCTGACCAAGATTATCGATATAAAACCGTAATCTAGCAAAAGTATGTGGGATATACAAGGGGGAAAAATGGGAAAAATAACTTTATTTATCCTGACTGTGCCTTTGCACGAATAATATCAGCCCAATGAACATTTTGCAATGATGTATGATTTAATTTATGATTGTTACGATAGCGGTGCGGACAGCGATAGCTTTACCCATTGGTATTCTGTAGGTGCTAGACCAACATACTATTTCGATAAAAACTGGTCTGTTGCCTTTGAAGTCGGTTGTGATTATACAATTGGTGAAGGTCAGGCCTCTGATGGTGGCGACCTTAAAGGCTATGTGACTAAATTTACTTTTTGCCCACAGGTAGAACTTGATAACTTCTTTATGGCTCGTCCGGTTCTTCGTGCATTTGTTACTTATGCTTTCTGGTCTGATGACTTTGAAGATCTCGTAGGGGATGTTGCATATCAAAATGTGACTGATGGTTTGAATTTTGGTTTTCAGGTCGAAGCTTGGTTCTAGGTGCTGGCTTTGCCAGCAGTGAATAGTGAGTAGGGGGTAGGATAGTAGCTCTCTATGTTCGCAAGTTAAGAGTTATGAGATTATAGTTAGGTGAGAAGTTGGCGTTTTGTCTGCGTAACACGGAGCGAGGCGGCTGGCGATAGCAAAGTTAGCTTTACGGGTTTGAGTCGAGAGTGTCCTGAGTCATTGAGTCCTTATTTGAGGACGCGGGGCTTGCAAGTACCCCTCCGTCTCGCATTGCTCGCCACCTCCCCTAAAAGAGGGAGGAATTTTTGCGGACAAGCGGTTGACTTGCAGGTTTTGGTTGCGAGAAACGGTTGCGAAGCGACGTTCCTCTTCCCATCTTTTCCTCTTATCAACTTGTTACCTGATCTTATATGTTCTGATTTCGAATGGTGACATTTTGATGTCTATTGGTTCTGATGTTGAGATTGAAGTTTTTGCGTCAATCCACTCCATCATATTTGTCTCAGTCAGTTTAGCATTTTTGTTATCAAATGTGAGTGTTGCAGAGCTATCTCTTCCATTCAGTTCAACAAGTCTGATAATTAGGCAGTCTTCTTTCTCAGCTTTTTTAACAACTTCTAGAGAAATTCCATCGCCGGTCACAGCACAAGGAGTCTTCACAGAGTTGGTAGCAAAATTTTCAAAGATGAAAGGTTTGATGTTAAGCATTTGAGATTGAGCAATGACGTCTGATTCAACCAGTGTTCCTGTGTGAGGAAGCAGGCTGTATGTGAACTCATGCTTTCCTAAGTCAGCTTCTGGATCCGGATATTTTGGAGATCTAAGCAGATTTAGGTCGATAACGTTATTGAAAACTTTGTGTCCATATTTGCAGTCATTTAGCAGTGCAACACCATATCCATTGTCGGATAGATCAACAAACTTGTGGGCAACTGATTCAAATTTCGCCATATCCCAACTAGTGTTTCGGTGAGTAGGGCGTTTGACTGTACCATATTGAATGTCTGATGTGAATTCGTTTGACAGCACATCAACAGGGAAGGCAACTCTAAGCATTTTGTGTGATTCATTCCAGTCAACTTTTGTTTCAAAGTCAAGCTGCTTGCTGTTGCTTGATAGCACAATCTTTTGAGTTAGCGTTGAGTTCTTTGCAACAGAGTGTGTGAACTTTATTGCAGAGAAAACACTTCCGGTTGTTAATGGTTCCGCTTTTACATTTTTGGAATTTTCAATAAATTGATCTTCGTAGTATATTTCAATATCCCATGCATCGAACGTTAGTGGTTGATCTTCATATATTGAGAATATATTACCAGGCGCTTGTAGCACTTCTTTTTGAGCTTCCTTGTCAAAGATGCTGATTAATGAACCTTTATTGTTGAATTCGTATCTTATCAAATCATTCTCGAGTACAAGTTCTTGAAGCTTTTCTGAACAACTTTGTGCAGTTGCACCTTTTGTGAGAGCTACAAAACTGTTTGCAGGTAAATTTGCAATAGTGAATATTCCATCTGAATCCTGCTGCACATCAAGCTTGTTGTTTTGACAATCAAGAACTTCGCATCCTGTCCAGCTTGCAGGGAGTTTAACTTTTTGCGTGTAGTCAAACGAGAGTATGTTTGAAACAGTAATGCAGTTTTCCTTTTTAAGGAAAAGTTTTGATGAAGCATTGTCAATCAATTCTGCACATGTTTGCAGTGCCGCCACATGTTCTTTTGTTGTTGTGTCATAAACAACCTTGATGCTTGTTCCAGGGATAATATCATGAAATTGGTTGATGAGTAGCACGCGCCACAGCTCTTTCAATTCTTCTGCAGGATATTCTTCCAAAGGTAGACATGAATAGATATATTCAACAAAGCGAAGTGTGTTTTCAAGTTTTCTGTTAAGCTTCTTTGTGAGAGCCTGTGTTGTATAGGTTCCACGATGATATTCAAGATATAGCTCACCTGACCATGTGTTAAACTCTTTTGAAAAGTCTTTCATTCTCTCAAGTGCATCTTCTGCTTTGCCAAATGTCCATTTAGGGCAATTTTCAAGATTTTTCATTCTCTCGCCACGTTCGATGTATTCCTCTTTAGGTCCGCCACCGCCATTGCCTATACCGAATAAAGATACATATTCGTTGATGATATCACTTTCTGTGAAATTATTCTGACCGCCAATAGCGTTTTTAGGAAGCACTTCCGCATTTGATTCATGTTCAGGCAGGAAGTGGGTAACAACTTCTGTTCCGTCAATTCCACGCCAGTTGAAAATGTAGAACGGAAATTTGTTAAATTGGTTCCACGAAATCTTCTGAGTCAAAAAGAAGTCTACACCAGATTTCTTCAGGATTTGTGGCATTGCTGCAGAGTATCCAAACACATCAGGAAGCCAAAGGTTTTTCACCTCAATATCAAATTCATCCATAAAAAAGTTTTTGCCATGTACAAATTGACGAATCATTGATTCACCACTTATGATGTTGCAGTCGGCTTCAACCCACATTCCCCCTTGAAGCTCCCAACGACCCTCTTTTACATACTTTTTGATCTTTTCATAAAGGGCTGGGTAGTTTTCTTTAACAAATTTATAATGTTGAGGTTGTGAGGCTCCAAATATATAATCTGGATATCTTTCAATCAAATTAATCTGGCTTGCAAATGTTCTTGCACATTTTCTGACAGATTCCTTAACAGGCCATAGCCAGCCGGTGTCAATATGAGCATGTCCAATGCCTGTAACTTTCATATCAGAAGCATTTGCTGGTGTCCATAGTCCTTTTAGAATAGTTCTTGCTGCTGATGCGTTTTCAACTGTTTCAGCATATACATTGATTGCATCCTGCATGACTTTCAGCATCTTTCTCCAGCGAGGAGTCTCGTTTTGTATAGAGTTAAACAAAGAGAATAGAACAACGTAATCCAGCCAAAGATGCCATACTTCATCATTAAACACACATAGCTTCAGCTTGTTAACTTGACCGAGATACTGTCCGTGCAGATGTTTTGACTCGGGGGTTGGATCCTGCTCCTGCTGGATGCCAGAAAGTTTGTTTGCAGCTGTCTCAATCCAAAGTTCTACTGTTTCCGTCCCTTTTGATGGTTCAAACATTCTGTAGATATCTTTGTTGTGATGAGCATCAAAGACAGATCCGTTGGTTAGTCCATATTTTGGGCAGCCGGTTTCATCAAAAATTAGTGCTTCACCATTGAAGTCAAGGTTAGCTGCAACGGTCTTGCCTTTCCAGTTGGCAGGCACTTTGCCAGTTATATGAAACCATGCACTATCCCATGTCTTTCCCCATTTTTCCCCTTCAGTAATTTGTTTGTATGATCCATTGAGTCGATCTTCAAATTTTATATGCTCTTGATTGGGAGTTAAAAAGTATTTCGCATCAAGTGTTACTGCCTCACCTAAGATGTTTTTTTTGAGTCGGTCAATGAACCTGTATACTCTCTCTATACTATTATTGTGTCTAATTTTGTGCATTTATATTCTTTCTTGATTATATTTTTTAATTTACGTGCATACTTTAATGTTTGTAACTATTTAAAGCAACAAAAAGTTTTAATTGCGGGCGTATTTTATGATTTTACTTAGGCTTTTGCAAATAGATTATGGAAAGAGCAGCGAATATCCTTAATTTTTAGGATTGATATCAACCAGAACAACTTCACTGCCATGCAGCTCTGGAAACGACATAATATCAACAAAAAAATTTGCTCCAAACCCACTTCCGCACCAAGCTGACTACAATGCCATAGAAAATTGGCAGACGCTCCACCAAGTCTTTTCCGTCCGGAAAAAACATCCCAAAGTACCTCTCCAATTGAAACAACTAAGCTCATATTTCTACATTCCGCAATAATCAATACATGCCTTTATAAAAGCATCAATATTTTCCCATGGTACTTCTGGTTCCAACATGTGTGTGGGAGCAACAACTAATCCACCCTTTTCTCCTGCAATGTCAAGATTTTTGAACACAACATCTCTAACGTCCTCAGGTGTCCCAAATGGCATAGTTGTTTGAGTACCAAGAGTACCGTTAAATGACAACACATCACCATACTGACTATAAAGCTTTTCAAAACTCATGCATTCAGGTTGCACAGGATTAAGAATATCAACACCAACATCAAGAAGATCAGGAATATATGGTTCAACAAAACCGCATGAATGATATTTGATAAGAACATCAGGATTAACACTTTTAACAGCATCTATCACTTGAGCCAATCTTGGCTTCAACCATTCTCTATACATATCAACAGACATCATAATGCTATGCTGCATACCTATATCATCTCCAAAATCGAAAAGATCAACACCTGCTTCTGCAAAAACTTTAGCTTTCTGAACAACATCTGCTGTTATCTTATCAAAAATATAACTAGCTTTGGACTCATCAGACATCATGTCCATCATCAGAACTGTCATATCTCTTAATCCCCATGCAGTCTCCCATATAGTACATTCCATAAAAGCAGTAACATAACGTCCATCAATATGCATCTTATCAACATGTTCTTTCACATGAGCAACATCTTCTCCATCCCACTCAGGCCATGGATAGTCCTCCAGTTGTGAAAGAGAATCAAAACTTGCCATTGGATGATGTGCACGACGCATATGAGCTGCACTTTCAAAGCCACCTTCATGTGCGTTCCCATAGTCACCAAAGTGGGTGTCTTCATGAAGTTCCTCTGCATAAAAATCACGCCAATTTATATCTTTCTGGTTTTTCCGTTTTAAACCAACAACTCCAGCACCCATAAAACCCATTTCATAATCATAATACTCTGCAAGACTTTTTCCGCCCGTCGCAGCAGTAATTTTTTGAGAAATTATTGGGCATGGGTTAATTTCAATAGGTAAAAATTCATAACCTGTTCGATTATACAGTGATTTAATATTTTCAATTGCATTCATATTTCTAACTTTCCTTGTAACTTCTCAATAAGTCTTTGATCAATCGTTGAACAAGATTATCGATATAAAACCGTAATTTAGCAAAAGTACGGGGGGGTATACAATGAAAAAAATGGGAAAAATAGCTTTTTTTATCCTGACTGTGCCTTTGCACGAATAATATAAGCCAATGGCGGGATTTCGCCGGTATTTGAAATGCGATCATTAAGATAATCCCAAAATGAAACTTCCAGTTTTCGACATGTTTTTTTAGGCTGGTGAACGTATCACGGCAGTGCCTGCAATACACCTGCTTTCTCAGAATGAAAATCATCATTCTGTTCAGTTAGTATCCTGTTTATCTGCCCTTTTGAAATATCTATTCCAAAATCTTGTAATTCATCCCATATCAATGGCTGCGCTCTTACTTTTATTTTTTTTTGTTAATAAATGTGCAGAATGCTTTTGCCCCCCTTTTACGGCACAGCGACAATTTGGATTTCCGCATTTCCGGTAAATTTTTGTAAGCGATCCGGCAATAAACGGTTGCTCCATACCCATTTCTTTCAATTTGCTACGAAGCCTTCTCTTTATAACTGATACGGTTGGTTTTTTTTTTATTTTTTGTATTTACCTGCGGCATCCGTTTTTGAAAAGTTTTTGAGAAGTTACATAATTAATTGATAATATTGGTTCTTCGCAGATTATTGTGGATGATAATTGTTAATAACAGACATTTATATTCAAAACCAAGGGGCAACGCCCCGAAATAGCAAAGCCTAGGGCATCAGCCTTCGCTCTGGGCTATGTTATTACGGGCTTTCAGCCCTGAATATGCTAGCAATATCAATATAATTGTCCACAATAATTTACGAAGATCCGTTTTTTTCTGTAGTTGCCTTTTTCAAATATGGAGAGCTGAATGTTACTTCGATTTCTCCTGTATTATCTGTAGCCTGAACGTATGCGAGTAATTTTCCATTCTTAAGGCGACAGCGACCACAACGCCCGATTTCAGCCGCATTGTCCACTGCATTTTCCAACCCCAGCAAGTTGCCGGGACCAGAGATGGTGCATAGCACTTCATTATCTGCTAACTTAACATGATATCCATTTTGATCTACTACTATTACACGAATGATAGCAACATCATCTTTTTTCTTCAAATCAGCGGTTATTGAAGCAATTTTCAGAGCAAATGGTCTGCCACTGGTTACAATACTGTCGGAAGCTGCTTTTTTGCCTGTATTGTAGGTTATTACTTCCAATTTTCCTGATTCGAACTGGATATCCCAATGAATAATTGCAGTCTCGTCATCTTTAATCTTTCTTTCGCCAATTGCTTGTCCATTCAGCAACAATTGTGCTTCAGAAGCGTTTGTATAGCAGACAACTCGAATGTTTTGTCCATCTTCATAATTCCACAATTGAGGGGCATTCATGGACAAGTCATCTCTTTGGCTCGATAGTGGAGCGGGATAAGTACCCAGATAAGCCATAGGTTTCTCTGACCATAATGACTGTCTAAAGTATCCTCGAGGCTTAATGTTGTTCGCCAAATCAATCAGTCCTGTTAGAAAACCGCGAGAAGGCCAAATGCCAGCTTCTCCTAAGTAATCAAACCCAGTCCAGATAAACATGCCGGAGATGTAATCATTATCCCTAACTGCTTTCCACGCATCCAGACCATGCCCATTCTCACTGCCATACAACACACGTTGCGGGTATTTTACATGATCTATGCCATAGCGCCCTTCTGTATAGTTATATCCAACAATATCAAGTGCGCCAGGATAGTCTGTTTCGTTAGACATTACGGCTCCGGCCAGTGCAGCTGTTATGGGACGAGAAGAATCATTTTTTTTGACAACTTTGACAAGTTCTTTTGCAATTTTCCCCAACCGGTCAGCATGGGGTTGACTTTTTTGATAGCCTTGTACGTGAAATTGACCAATGCCTTCTTCATCTAGAATGAGATGACTATATGGATCATTTGGATAGTCGACTTCATTGCCAATACTCCACATGATGATTGATGGATGATTGCGATCCCTACAGATAATTGATTCCAAATCAATTTTCCACCAATCCAGAAAATATGAAGCAGCTCCCTGAAAACCAGGCTCACCAATATTCCAGCCAGCCAGCCATTTCTTTTTTGGATATTCCCATTCATCAAAGGCTTCATCCATAACCAACATACCCAATTCATCACAAATATCGTAAAGAACTGTGGACTGAGGGTTATGACTCATCCTTACACCATTACAGCCTATTTGTTTCAATTTCAGGATTCGCTCATACCATAGCTCATCAGGAACAGCCGCTCCAAGAACACCTGCATCATGATGTAGGCAAACACCCTTAATTTTCATACTCTTGCCATTCAAGGCAAACCCCTGGTTGGCATCAAAGGTAAATGTTCGTATTCCTACCCTCGTGATATTCACATCAAGAATATCCCCATTTGAAATCAATATTGTTTTGAGTATATATAGATTGGGTATATCCACACTCCATAATTTCGGGTTTATGACAGTAAGTATCTGATTTGATACAGCTGAATTCTCTCCTTCAACGGAAAGATCTGTTTGGGATTCTGCAACCACAGCTCCTGAATCATCGCTTAATTCATGGCGTACTTCAATCTTGGCAGCAGTAGCAAGAAAGTTTTTTATATTGGAACAGACAGTGACAATAGCTTTACCATCTTGTTCAACATTTGTTGTGTAATGAACACCATAAAGGTCAAAATGGATATGCTCAGATTCTATCAGATGAACATTCCTATAAATTCCTGAACCTGTGTACCAGCGGGAATCAGCATCTTCACTATGATCAACTTTCACAACGATTAAATTCTTCTCTCCAATATGTAGATATGATGTAATATCGTATAAGAAGGATACATATCCATTCGGACGTTTGCCAAGTGGGTGCCCATTGATAAACACTTCGCTTTTGTTATATACTCCTTCAAAATAAATGTGCATTCTTTTATTTTTCTTGGACTGGTCAATATCAACCATGGTGTGATACCAGGCAATTCCACCAGGAAGGTATCCTGTGCAGCTTGCTAAATTAGGACTGGCATATTGCTCTACACTCCAATCGTGAGGAATCTTGACATTCTGCCATTCAGAAACATCCTGAATTGCCTTTTCTCCTCCCTCCAAATCTCCCAAATGAAATAACCATTTGCTAAGTAAAACGGATGTTCCAAAACCAGGTGTATTGGTCGAGTTGCAACCGACAAGTTTATGTCTAAATACTTGCTCCATATTTTTTGTTCCTTTAAGTGCTTTTATTAATTGTTCTTTTTACCACCATTGGTCTGTGCGGAAAGTAAGAGCCGGAAGTCCGTCTTTGTTGAAAAGATTTGCCCACGGGAACCACCATGACCAAGCATAGCGGACGGCAACGGGCTTTTCTACTTCAGGGCTGGAAACTATAACAATATCTCCGTCAATAACCGCATCAGCCCAAAAAAAACGACGATCTTCTCCAGCAATTGCAAATCCTTGCAGTTTTTGATCGGGAGGAAACACTAGCCCCTTGCCTATATGAGAAAAAGAAAGCCTGATTTGGTTCTTTTCTATTTTATGAGACTTATAGATCGGTCCATAGTATTCCAATTTTTTTTCATATACTGCTCCCAGTGCGACACGACAGCCTCGGGAAGCATAGCCGGACTTGTTTGCCGGATGGACACCTGGCATCAAATCACTGGTGAAAACCATGTAAGTATTGGGGATTTCCATCATCTTTATATAATGCAGTCGAGCATCAGCATCCCAATATCTTTGAGGAACCGATTGAGGTAACGGTGCAAATGCACATGCTCCTTTGGTAATTGGACTATTCGGATTGAGCGCACATCCTCCGCCACTGGGCTTCTGAACAAAAAGGAATGGAAAGTCGCCTTGACCCCAATCTTTGCGCCAGGTTGCAATCAGAGCTTTCATTACAACGTTCATATTGACACCATTGATATTGACCCCACCCTCTCCCTGATCCCACAAAACTCCCTTAATAGCATAAGGAATCATAGGTACGATATGTTTTAAGTAAAAATCCCCGCGCGGTCCATTTGTATGACCTGCAGGTGGTGCGAGCCAAGGTTTGCCAGGATACTTATCTTTTGGTGTATCGGCAGGAAGAGCATCAATCTTTTGTTGCCATTGTTTTAGTTGTTCTTGATGCTGGGCTTCTATCTCAGCATATGGATGATATTTTTCATAATCTGCAATCGCTGCATTGATTCCATCATCTGTTTTTATTACCTCATTAGGAATCCAGTTAGCAGCAGGAGAACCGCGAACAGCACCTTCCATTAACCCAACTGGAACTTTTAGATTTTCCTGAAGCAGCATGCCGAAATAGAATAATTGTGCAGAAAAACGCCTGACTGACTCCGGAGTTGTCAGCTGCCAACCATCGCCGTAATCGCTACGAAATATGCGAAGGTTGGTATGATTTTTTGAAGCTGCTTCTTTCAAGAGCTGGTCGTACCCAACATAATCGGGAACATCTGTATCCATATTGGACTGACCCGAACCAACCCATACTTCTCCCACCAGAACATCTTCCAAAACAATAGTATTCTTACCGGAAATAGTTAAAGAACTTGGCTGACCCACTTTCAATGGTTCTAGTTTTATGATCCATTTTCCTGTGCTGTCTGTCACAGTTGTTTTCTTTTGAGAACGAAAGGAAACCGTAATCTTTTCCCCCGGCATGGCGGTTCCCCAGATAGGCACTAGCATATCTCTTTGAAGCACCATATGACTTCCCAGTACTCGAGAAATCTTCACTTCTGCATTCACTTCCTTTGACACAAAAAAGAAAAGGGGAATCATTGCAATAAATATCCGCTTCATTACCTTTTCTCTGTTTTTTCTAAAATTTAGACTTAATGATGACATTTGGCTCCTGTTCCTCTGTTATTGTGTGTTTATTCTTACCATGTTTTCTTTTTTATGATGAAAAAATGAACATACCTTCGCATAGCTTTATCCTCATCCAATTCTTTCCCAAAATTTGGGATTCTGGAATCGTAACAACAATGAGCATGTTGTTGATCAGCCAATCACAATCAATATGTCTTTTTATCTCATAGTCTTTGAAGTGTTTACAAAGTTATTTTATAAGTTACAAGGCCGCCAGTGATTTTTTTCCATTCACAGTCTGCTCGATTACTATAAAGATTTTCATATTCCTTAATAGCTTTTCTTTATTTTCTTTTACCAAATAATTCAAGATATTTTTTAGCTGATTTGGGAAAAAGAGTCTGGTGATTTTCATTTGCACCCTTTGAAAGCTGATGCTTGCCATCCCCTGCTTCAACATCGAAATAGCATTGAATTATTACATTATTCGTGGGATCAGTCATGAACTTATACATTTGCTCAACAAAGTATGGATTATCCAATCCTCCGTGACCATCATTACGTTTATTCACCCCCCATTCACAAATAGCCATAGGCTTTTTATGTTGTCTGGCGAATTCAGCCCAGTCCCTGAGACCAAAAGATCCTCCATAAGTAACGGTATCCCAAGTTCGTTTTTGACGGGTCAGAATTTCCTCTTTACTGGCGTTGGCAGGAAATGGATAAGTGTCTTTGCCCCAACTTTCATCATATACATCTAGACCGATGATATCAACATATTTATCTCCTGGATAAGCTTGGGTGGCTGGAAACTGTTGCCATGTCAGTGCGGGGTTCCAGCAAAAACGTAATTTTTCGCACCCTTTGACCTTTTGCATTGTGGTAACTATTTGGCGCCAATATTCAGCCCATGATTTTGTGTCGTCTTTAGCTCGCCATGTGTACCAACCACCATTAAATTCCCACCCAAGACGAATGATAACTTTATCTACCATTTCGCGCTTGACCAAATCTTCGGCTAAAATACGAAAGTAATGATTATAATTTCCTTTGGCACCATTGGCAAGAGATACCGGTTTGTTGGCATCAGTACCTTTTTGGGGTCCGGAACGATCCCATGCCCCCGGCAGCATGGGAACACTTAAAAGCACTTGGCGACCTTGTTGGACCTTGAGCCAATTCTGCCATGGCCACAGCAACCAACCTGGAGAACTGATATTGTCCCAGGTGTCCTGAGCAAAGAAATCCTCGCCCCATACTTCTGGTCTGTCTATCCATTTGGCAAAGGTGTCTACTTGAAAAGGTCCCTTTGGTGCTGCCCAACGATATACTGTGATTTGGGGTTCACCTGCTCTTATTTTTTGTTGGGCATGGCATACCTGTAAAGAAAAAGTTAAAAATATAAAGATGATGATATTAAATTTGTTCATTAATGTTACTCCAATAATATTGTCGATTGTGTTTAAGTTTGCTTACTCAAGATAATAAATTTATCTTACCAGTTTCAATTTTCACCATGCACTGCGACTAGCGTATAAAGATCAGCGTACCGTTCGGCGTATTCTTGATACCTGAGAGGACGTAGCTCTGGTTTGTGTATGTCACCCTCCCAGTTATTCACATTCGACCATAGGCCATCATTTGCGGTGCCGTTCCACGTCACATCGGTGGCAAGAAGGCTCGTGGCCTGTAGTGCCGTCATCAACGCCATCGAAATAGCACATGCATATTTTCTGTTGTTCTTCATTTTATTTCATACCTTAATTTTTGGTTCTATCGAAAGTTTTGTACTTTTTCAGAGCTATATTATTACAAATCAACCAGTCTCCGCTCTCCGAGCTATACCCGACAAGTTGGGATACAGCATTTTTTGCTTGATCCACACGTTTTTTCGTCGGTCAACGCCCGACGCTACAGCTGTGAAACTGCAATCTAATCCTTAAGTCCGCAAAAGCTCCTCCCGGCTAGCGCTTCGCTAGTCCCGCTCTGCGGGAGGAGGTGGCGAGCAACGCGAGACGGAGGGGTATTCGTTTTATTGGATATCCCTTTTCATATTTTTATATAATTTTTTTTACAGTATCAAGCTTTGACTACAGTTTACGGAACGAGGATCAGTCTTCCCCATGCGGAACGGTCGCCAGAATTGCGTGCCGTGCCGTTCCAGACAATCTGCGCCGTGCGACCTTTGCCGTCGTCGCTGTTGTCGATTGCGATGTCGAAAAGAATAGTCATGTTCTCCTTCGGCGTGATGTCGAGGGCAGACCAAGGAATGGCGGCTTCGATCACATAGCCCTTCCCGTCGACGGCAGGTACAACAGCGGTTTCAATGGTGGGCTGCTTGGCAACATTGGGGACGTAAACACTGTTGCTGGCTCCGGCTCCCAGCAGGATCTGACGATCCGTGAAGAGCATCGGCCCGCCTTTGTCGAGCTGCTCGCTGCCGATGAAGAGCTCGAGGCAGTCCCCACTCCAGGAAGATGAGCTGACGTTTTCGTTCATCATCGGCGTCTGGTCGGAGATGTTAACAAGAAGGTAGAGTTTTTCCGAGTCCCAAGTGGCTTTGAAAGAGCCTTCGAGTCCATTCGCATCGCGGCCAATGACGAGATGGTCGGAGCTGATGCGCTCTGGCGGGCGCAACGGGTAACCGTTCTGCTGACCGTCGACCTTAATGGCGGCGATGGGGTGGCCGGCGGAGACCGTGCGAACAGCGGCTCCTGCTTTGGCGTTGAAGCGTGGATCGTCGAACTCGAAGGGAGCCTTGCCGTCCAACCAAATATCGTAGAGCACCACATGTGACTTGTTCATTTCGGCAAACATGTCCTTGTAGGGACGATCCGCCACATTGAAAAGGCCGGTATTGTTGCGTTCGCCGTTGAGTCCTTCGAAGAAACGCCCGGTGGCGGCTTGGTCGATCAAGGTGAACCATTCGATGCCGACGACGAATCCGAGGGAGGCCCCGTTTTCGAGGTAGTTGCGGTAGGCGAGACCGCGCTCGCGCTGCGTTGCCATGTCGTGACCGCCCGGTCCGGAGTTGCTCTCCTTTGTGGCCGTGTAGTAGAACTCACTCCAGAACTGCGGTTTGCGACCGGTCCATTCGTAGAGCCGGCGAATGAACGCTTCATCCACGCCGGCGGCGTAGTAGTTGATGCTGATGACGTCCATGTACTTGCCGGCCACTCTACACAGCGTTTCATTGTTGGCTGTGCCGGGCTGCCAGCGGTTGCCGATGAGCATGTGGTTACGGTCGTACTTGTGGAACGTCTCGGTGATAACCGAGTAGTACGCTTCGAAGAACTTTTCGGTGTACGCCTGCATGTCGGCGTATGACTCCTTCGAATTCAGGGGAAGCCCGCGATCCTTAAGCTCGTCGAAGGAGGCGGCATTCAAATTCCATGCGGTATTGAATGCACCGATGGTCTTGTACTTCGCCTGAAGAATTTCGACTAGCTTTTGCTTGCAGGCATAGGAGCCGTCGAGCTGCGGAATTCCGCGAGGGATATCCTCAAGGGCTTGCTCGTTTGCAAGGAAGTATCCAATAAGTAGTGGATCGTCCGCAGCTTTAGCAATGCGTCCGGACATCGCCTTGTCGATGCGGGTGCGGGTTTCGGGGTCGAACGGGTCGAACATGCCGCGAACCGTCTTGATGTCCCTGGCACCTCCGAAGGAGAGAAACTCGACGTAGGGGAAGTTCTTTTCGCGGATGATGGACGGAATGCCTGAGAAGGCTCCGACCGAGTTGAAACCAACTTTGCGGACGCGGTCGATGAAGCGGCTGGTCTGGGCGTCGTTGTCGTATTGGTCGTATTTACGGATTACGTTTGCCTTGTAGAATGACACGGCACGGCTGTTCCACCATTCTCCGGGCTTGTCCTTCCAGGCTGCCCCGAATTTTTCGTCGTGCGACGGGAGCCATTCGAATGCCCCCTGGCGACCTTCGACGTTGGTGAAGTCGTCGCCGGGACCAAACCCGCAGATGCCAAGATGGAAGAATGCATCGCCTTCGGGGTCGACGAGAATCCAGCGATCCTTGCCGTTGGCAGGCTTGTTTTCGACGTGGAAGAATCCTGTCTTCTTCAGTCCGTATTTCGCACCGCTGTCGGCGAGGCCGCCGATACGGTTGAGCTTGAGAGGCGTGCTCAAAGAGGCATAGTAAGCGTCGTCGGTCTTGGCATCTTCGATGAGTTCGGATTCGTCTTTGATTTTGCCGGCAAAGTCACGCGGGACTTGTCCAAAACGGTCGACCAGCTTAGCCTGCTGGAAGGTCGAGGCATCGAGGCCGAAGCGTATTGACACGGTTTTTTCGGACGGGTTGAAGGGTGTCGTATAAAGCGACCAAAAGACGTTCCAGCCCCATTCGCGGTTGTCTTGAAGTTCAATATAGGTATTGGCGGGAAAGTTGAGGTCGAGACAAGATTTGTTCACATCGGCGATTTCCAGTTGTCGGCTATGACCTTGGAAGATTTTGCCACCAGGAACTTTCTGCTCTGGAAACGGCCCAGACTTGCCCTCGACCTTCCAAGAGCCACCCTGATTGTAGTTGAACGGTATGAACATTTCGTGGGAGTGGGCTTTCAGACCGGCCGGAACGGAGGTGAAGGTGTATTGAAACCGGTCTCCGTCGAGTTTCACGGTCATGGCCCCGCCTTTTTTGTACTTAAGATTGGCGGTGTTGCCCTTGACCTGCGTTTCGATCGGCTTGGAGCGGGTATCGCCGTCGCCCAAATCAAGTTGCGGATAAGAAAGACCAAATTTGCCCATCGAGCCACAGTCCATTTCAAGACCATAGTCGGATAAGCTGGCGGAAAGCCGGGGAATAATGGCACTCGGCGGGGCTACCTTACCAGCGGGACTGCTGAAGAATGCGGCTTCAGTCTTGGTGCGGATGTTGGCGAAGGCTTCTGACGTGCGACCGAATGGGACGACGATGATCCGTTTGTCGGCGTTGAACGGGGTGACCACAGAGAGGCTGTAGCTCGTGGTATTCCATTCGCGCAGATCCTGAAGCTCCATCCAGCCGAACGTTTCGGGGAACAGTATGCAGAGCGCCGAGTTCTGGGCGTCGAGCAACTTGAAGTCACCGGCGTTGCCCTGATAGAGCTTCGTGTTCTTGTAATCTTTCGGGAACGAACCCGACTTGCCACCGATTTCCCATGTACCGCCATCGCCGAACGACAGAGGTACATGCATCTCGAAACGGTAAGCCTTAAGCCCTGCCGGGATGGCGGAGAAGTAGAAGGAGAAGGCCTCTTTGTCGAGCGTGAGCGTGGCGGAGCCGTTTTCGGGATAGGAAAGCGTGGCAACGTTGCCATCGATCTTGACGGCGGTAGGGTTGACACGAGTCTTACCGTTGTTGTACTCCATCTGCGGATAGGAGAGGGTCATTTTACCTAGGGAGCCGCCATCGAGTTGGATGCCGTAATTATTGATCGAAGCAACCATGCTATGTGATTCTTCATTTATATTTAATTTTTCGGCAGAGAAACTATTTGCGGTCATGAGAAACACAGCCCCCAGAATGACAACTGCAATGTATTTGAGTTTTTTTATCTTCATAATGTCTCCTATTCTTTTTTACTTTTATATTTTTTATCTGAATATTTTCAATTTATTGATGCAGTTGATTTGCGTTCAATAAGTGTTGGACTTATTCTCATTCTGCATTGAGGACCCTCTTTGGGGTTTGTCCCATTTTTCAAATTCATTAACAATTCTCTGACTGATACTTTCCCGATTTCTTCTTTACAAACTCTTACAGAAGTAAGAGCTGGGGTAACTAATTGAGCAGTATCAATGTCATCAAAACCGACAATACTCAAATCCTCAGGCACTTTTAAACCAGCATTGATTGCTCCCCTCAAAATTCCTAAAGCGGCAAAGTCATTGGTACACAGAAATGCGGTGGGACGGTCAGGATTTTGCAGCATCTCTTCCGTCCACTTCCCGACTTCCAGAACATGGTTCTGCCCTTTATATACCCACTGGTCATTAATGGGTAATTTCGTCTCTGCCATCTTATAAGCAAAAGCATTGTACCTTTCGCAGTATTCCGGAATATCCATAGTCATTGCAAAGCCAATATCACGGTGACCGAGAGAATAAACATGTTCAAAAGCCAGGATTATTCCTTCTATGTTGTCAGTTGTTACTTCGATCGAACCTTCGTTAGCTATAATGTCTACCATAACGACCGGAATGGGACATTTTTTCAGCAATTCAGCGATATTTTCAGGGTGTTCTCCAGCCAGTAGCACACCATCGGCTCCATCTTCTATTAAAGTCTGAATAAGTGCCGATTCTACAAAATTATTTTTATCAATTGATAGAGTTATCGTCTTAAATCCATGTATTCTGGCTTCTTCAATGACTCCTTTACTGATAGAACGGTAAAATGATGATTCATAACCTTGGTCTTCCGAGAGAAAAAGATCTGGAGACACTTTACCGCTCCTATTCACTTCAAGACCGTCAGCACCCATTTGAATCCGCTCGGGATCCAATCCAAAACAAAAAATTAATGCCAAAGTTCCAGAACTTTTAATATTGCCATTTGATGACTTATTTTTTTTTGTGCCAGATCCACGCGGAACATAGTTCAGTTCTTTAATCGCCGCAACAACTGACTTTTTGGTGTTTTTACTGAATGGACCGATATCATTCAAAACACGGGAAACCGTTGCGGTCGAAACTCCTGCTTTTTTAGCAACACTGTTTATACTTGCTTTCATTATTCATTTTTCTCTTTTATGTAATTTACTGTAATTTATACAGCCAGCAATATAACATTTCAACTTTAGTTGTCAAGCAAAAAAGACAAAAAATCTGTTTTTATATTTTCCCCAACTAATTTGCAAATCGATTGTTCCAGTTGATGATGATTTAACAAACTCTATCTCCTGAACCTGCAGCTACTTTAATATGCAAGTGTAGTATCTCTATTTGCAAAATTATTGAGTTCCAATGATTTCACCCCCTTGTCTCTTCATGTTGCTATTTTCATTATTTTATTGATCTAAATGCATGTTCAAGTCCGCAACTGAAAAACAAAGGATACAAGAGAGCCAATTTCAAAAGTCAAAACAACAGCATATTATCGTTAGTGCAAAAAATTAACTTGTTTATTAGGTTCTTCGCAGATTATTGTGGATGAAACTTAGAATAATCTTGAAGTATTGCTCATTAATATGTTTATAATACCTCATTATGGAAACTAAATTAAAACACTATCAGAAATTGTTGGGACTTCCTAAAAATTGGGAAGTAGGAAATTTGGATATGTCTATTATTAACAATTCTCACCAACAATAATCTACGAAGAACCAAAACATCTGTTTGAACCAACAAAATCAGCAAATGAGAGCTTGTTTTTTTTCAGTCTTGGGTGATAAAGTTGAAAATTATATTTAAAAGGCGGGGCCACGTATTGTCTTGACCAATTTTTTGTATTATGAATGCAAAATAAATTTTAACAGATTTTGTCTGTCGTGCCTTGTATACACCAAACTTGCAACATCTCTTAAGGCGTAAGCTATTGATCGGCAAACCTCTAAACGCTTGATGCTTGTTTTCCATTTTAGAACTTCCGTTGTAAAAAAACTTGGAGTCCTGACCAGATATCAAACACATTAAGAATAAGACGAGAGTTGCATATAGAGATGCTATACTTAATATTTAAAGTTACAGCAGGTCTAAGAGAGGGGTTGTTGAATCATCGTCAACCAGACAATCGACTTGCAAATTAGTTAAAGAAAACATAAAAATAGAATTTTTGTATTTTTCACTTGACAACGAGATTGAAAATGTTATATTGCCAATGTTGTAAGTTGCGGTAAGTTACATGTAAAAGAGAAGGAAGTGAATGAAAGCAAGTATAAATAGTGTTGCTAAAGAACAGGAGTGTCAACCGCAACGATTTTCGTGGCGGAGACTTTTTGTTCGACACTTTCAGGTTTTTTGTTTAGCTATAGTTGCCTGCATTACATAATATAGGGCTACAAACAAACTACTTCGTAGTTTTAGAGCTGCGACGGTGTCCTTCGTAGCATCCGTGCGAAGCAT
>JAQICX010000080.1 GCA_027858345.1 Kiritimatiellia bacterium
CGACGTTGGGCTTAAAAAAAAATCAAGTAATAGCAGGCCTATTGCGTATTTTTTTGAAAGATTCAACGGAAGCCGCAGGACAAAGATTTACTGCGTTTCATTAGTGAAATGCTCTAGTGTGAAGGAAATGGGATCGGGAAAAGTTAGGGCTGCACGAATGACTATTGTCTCGTCGGTTTACAACAGAATAGTTCAGCAAAGAGTATAAGACTTTTGACAGAATCTAAAATGAAACAAGGATAATAAAAAATTTATGACAGATTTATCACGTATAAGAAATTTTTGTGTAATAGCACATATTGACCATGGGAAGTCGACATTAGCCGATAGAATGATGCAGTTGACCCATACTGTTGAGGATCGAAAATTCAGAGATCAGCTTTTGGATGATATGGATTTGGAACGAGAACGAGGCATTACCATTAAGTCTCATCCTGTTACAATGAAGTATACGGCAAAAGATGGCATTGATTATACTTTTAATCTGATTGATACCCCTGGACATGTTGACTTTACATATGAAGTGTCACGTAGTATGGCTGCCTGTGAAGGAGCCATTCTTGTTGTAGATGCCGCACAGGGGGTTGAAGCACAGACCGTTGCAAATACATACCTTGCAATTGACAATGATTTGGTTATTATTCCAGTTTTAAACAAAGTGGATCTTCCTAACGCAGACGTGGATGGAACCATAAAGCAGATTGAAGATGTGCTTGGAATTGAAGTTGTTGAACCTCTGCTTGTTAGTGCGAAGACAGGAGAGGGAGTTGAGGATGTTATGGATGCCATCACTAGGTATATTCCTGCACCAGAAACGTCCAGCGATTCTAATGCTCCTTGCAAGGCACTAATTTTTGATTCAATTTATGATGCTTTTAGAGGTGTTGTGACGGATGTGCGTGTTTTTGATGGTGAACTGAAAAAAGGTGATAGAATTCAGCTAATGCGTTCAAACGTTCAGACTGAGGTGAAAGAAATTGGCCGTTTTATGCCTGAACCGGTTGCATGTGATAAGTTGAGTCCTGGAGATGTGGGATATATTATCGGAACAATAAAAGCTGCTGCAGGAGTTCAGATTGGTGACACAATAACTCATGTGAAGAATCCTGCTGATAAACCACTTGCCGGATTTAAGGAAGTTACACCCATGGTTTTCTGCGGTCTTTATCCTGTAGATACATCTGAATATGATAAGTTTAGACAAAGTCTTGAAAAACTAAGTTTGAATGATGCTGCCTTTTCATTTCATCCGGAAAATTCTGTTGCTCTTGGTTTTGGTTTTCGTTGCGGGTATCTCGGACTTTTGCATATGGAAGTTATTGAGGAGCGTTTAAGGCGTGAATTTGAAGTTAATATTATCAGTACATCTCCTTCAGTTATCTACAAGATTTGTGATAAACGTGGAAACAAATATGATATTGATAATCCTATTGATTTGCCAGAGCCGACACAGGTTGAGTATATTGAAGAGCCGATGATTAAGGCATTCATAATATGTATGTCAGAAAATATTGGTGATATTATGCGTCTGATTATGGATAGGCGTGGAGAAGTTACTCATACTGATTCGCTTGATGCAAATAGGGTTATGTTGACAGCTTCCATGCCGTTGAATGAAATTCTTACAGATTTTCATGACTACTTGAAGAGTGTAAGTCATGGTTATGCATCGATGGACTATGAATATGACGGATATGTTCAAAGTGATATTGTTAAGCTTGATATTATGCTTAATGGTGAGCCTGTTGATGCTTTTTCAACACTTGTTCATAGAACAAAGGCAGAGTATCGTGGACGTTTAACCTGCAAAGCGCTGCGCGATGCAATTCCTCGTCATATGTTCCCGATTCCTGTTCAAGCTACACTTGGAAGCAAGATTATTGCCAGAGAAACTATTCGCGCATTCCGTAAGGATGTGACAGCAAAGCTTTATGGTGGTGATATTACTCGAAAGAGGAAGCTGCTTGAAAAGCAGAAAGCCGGTAAGAAGCGTATGAAGCAGTTTGGCAAGGTTAATGTTCCGCAGGAAGCTTTTGTTTCTGTTCTGAAGAAGAAGGATGATAGCTAGGGCTGGTGGAGCCAGCTTATTCAATTAATAATTAAAAATTAAGAATTAATAATTGAGGTTAAGGTAAAGGTTGAGAACGTCCAAGATTGACTTTGTCCTGCATAGCTAAGCGAAGCATGGAACGTTCAACGTCCAATGATGAATGGGCTCACTGACATTCGCCGTGTTAAGTGCTAAGTGGGAATTGATAGGTTTCATGAAAAAGAATTGGGGTTATGAGCTTTTTGAGAAGGGTCGTAATCGGGAAAACAAGGTTAAATTGGAATTAAAAAATATTGTTGTTGACAGAAAGGGGGTAATTATAATAAGATTCCGTGCTTTGTTATATTGCGAAATTGAATTTCTATTATAAAATAATCCAGGGAGATTAGAATGACAGATATATTTGAAAATATTGGTGCTGAAGAAGAAGAAGTAGTTGAAGACATTGCTTCTGAAGAACAACAAATGGTTGAGACTTTGTATAATCACGCTATGCTAATTGAGTTAGATAGCATTGCCTTTCCAGAATCTAGAACAGTACTTTTTAAGTCAGCCGTTAAACAATTTAAGAAATGTGGCATCAAGATTACAGATTTGCTATTCCTAAAATATTTCATGAATCAGTCTTTAGAGGATGCAGTTAGTGAAGTTTTGGAAGATGCTGAAAAATATGAGATAGAACTTGCTGAATCAATTGAAAAGAGCATGAGAAATGATTATCGTTCTGCATTGAAAAAAGCAGAAGTTGCTCCTGCACTATTGAAATATATTGAATTGGCTAAGAAAACAGCAACTCAAATTGGTGTGCTATCTGCTCTAGATGAAGGTGTTGCAACTGACATCCTAGAGAAAATTGGTGTAACAGAGAACTTTAAGCTTTTTGCTGACGAAGAATTTGAAACAATCAAAAGAGATGGTTGGTTAAAACTTCTAAAGAGCATGCCTGTTAATCCACGTGCCTGCATTGTATTGACTTCAAATG
Organism: Kiritimatiellia bacterium; assembly: GCA_027858345.1. GTDB lineage: Bacteria > Verrucomicrobiota > Kiritimatiellia > JAQICX01 > JAQICX01 > JAQICX01. Next base: position 3,033 of record JAQICX010000080.1, read on the forward strand.
CAAAACTTGCAGTTGCGGCACTTTTTGCAGAAGTGAAATATGTTATTGCAGTACCAGATGATTTTTCAAAACATGCAGATTTTACAGGAACAGACTTCATTTTGGAAACTTTGGATAATGACGAAGTTTTTGCTGCTGTTGAAGCTCTTATGGACCACGAGTAAGATATGAATACACAGTATCAAGATGCTTGTAATGGTATTATAACCGATGCCATGCGAATTGCTGCTGGTAAAGAGAATGTTGACCCTGAGTTTGTTCGTGAAAAAGTTGCAGCCGGTTGTGCTGTCATTTGTTCAAACCCAAGGCATAAAGCTCTAGATCCAGTTGTTGTTGGTAATGACTTTTCCACAAAAATAAATGCAAATATAGGCAGATCTCCCAATTCTTCATCCAACAAACAGGAAATTGAAAAGATGCAGCACTCGATTAATGCTGGTGCCGACTTTTTGATGGACTTAAGTGTTGGATTGAATCTAAGTGAAACACGTCTTGCCCTTCTTGAGCATTGCAGTGTTCCATTTGGAACTGTACCAATTTATGAAGCTCTTTCCCGTGTTGATGGTGACTCTGACAAATTGTCCAAAGAGTTATTAGTTGCTGTGATTCTGACACAGGCTGAAGAAGGTGTGGATTTTATGACTCTTCATGCCGGAGTCCTAAAGGAATTTGTTCCTCTTGCTGTAAAAAGAAAGATGGGCATATGTAGTAGGGGGGGGGCAATTATGGCAGATTGGATGATGTCAAAGAATGCTCAGAATCCTCTATACACAGCTTGGGATGAAATTCTTGAGATATGTGCAAAATATGATGTGACTGTTTCTTTAGGCGATGGTCTACGTCCCGGCTGTCTTGCAGATGCCAGTGATGAAGCACAATTTGCAGAGCTTGATGTTCTTGGTGAATTGGTTCAACGTTGTCGTAAGGCAGGTGTTCAAGTTATGGTTGAAGGTCCTGGGCATGTTCCATTTGACCAGATCAAAATGAACATGGAGAAGGAGCAGGAAATTTGTGATGGTGCGCCATTCTATGTTCTTGGTCCTGTTGTAATTGATGTTGCACCTGGTTACGATCACATTACAGCTGCTATTGGAGCTACAGCTGCTGCAACTTATGGTGCTTCTCTGCTGTGTTACGTTACACCTGCTGAACATTTAGGTCTTCCTGATGAGAAAGATGTTGTTGAAGGTGTGATTGCATTTAAGATTGCTGCTCATGCTGCCGATGTTGCAAAGGGTATTCCTGGAGCAAGAGATATTGATGATCAAATGGCTGAAGCACGAATTGCTTTTGACTGGAAAAAACAGTTTGAACTTGCAATTACAGGTGATAAAGCCGAAGAAATTTATAAGTCAAAGCTTCCTGAGTGTGAACGTGAAGTAGAACAACATCATTGTTCAATGTGCGGTAAAGATTTTTGTGCTGTTCGAAAAACACTTGAAGTTAAAGATAGACTAGATAACAATTAATAATTAAAAATTAAGAATTAATAATTGAGGTTAAGGTAAAGGTTGAGAGCTGGCGAAGCCAGCAGTGCTAAGTGATAAGTAGGAAGTGGTAAGGGCTGGAGTTGCCAGCAGGTTAAGATTAAGGTTAAGGTTGAGAACATGGAACATTGAACGTTCAAAGTCCAATTTTTAATGAATACCCCTCCCACCTCGCAGGCGAGGTGACCTCCGGTGCTGGTGAACCCAGCGGTGCTAAGTGATGCGTGGGAAGTGATAAGTTTCTCGTCCTCCTTCGCCATTCTGGACTATGGCGCGACAGACAAGGGCGTGGAATGAGCTTTGCTCATATTATGATTAAGCCAAACAGGGGCTTGGCGTTCCCTGGAGGAGCTTTGGCGGACTAGAGTTGTTTTGTTGTAAGGGAGAACGGTCAACGAGAAAAGTTTGACAGAACCATAAAGTTTTAAGGAGTCAAAATGAAACATGAAAAAAGACGTGCGGGTTTTACACTAATTGAAATTCTTGTAGTTGTAGTAATTATAGCCATATTAGGTGGATTTGTTGGTGTTAATCTTGTTAACAAGCCAAATGAAGCAAGAGTAAGCAAAGCGACATCCCAAATTGGAGTTTTTGAAACGGCTTTAAGTCTTTACAAGTTGGACAATGGCAATTATCCTACACAAGAACAAGGCCTTATGTCATTGGTTGAAGAACCAAAGGTTGATCCACTTCCTAGAAAATATAGTTCTGATGGATATCTTGAAAAATCAAAAGTTCCTTCTGACCCCTGGGGAAGTGAGTATATATATCTTATTCCTGGTTCTAATGGTGAAAAGTTTGAAATCATCTCATATGGTGCAGACGGTCAACCTGGTGGCGAAGAATTTGATGCCGATATCTCCAGCTCGAATATTGAGTAGTATTTCAAATTAGCTTTTGAAAGGAATTATGAATTCTGAAAATATAAAAGCTTTCTTTTTTGATCTTGATGGTACTCTTATGGATTCTGAAATTGCCTGGTTTAAGGCACTTCAGGAGGCTCTTAAGTTATATAGTGTAGAGCTTCCTGATGCATATGCACTTGAAATATATGGGCGAGATTGGAATGAGGTATATAACCGCATAACTGCAATGTTTTCTGAACAGGTTCCTTCAATCAAGACGCTTAAGAGCGACACCCTATATTGCTATCAGCAAAAAGATTCTTCAGATATGATTATTAAGGAGTCGAAAGATTTGCTTGTAAGACTTTCACATGACTTCCCTGTTGCAATTGTTTCTGGTGCGTCAAATGGTACAATACGAAATTGCATAGGAATTATGGATATTAGCAAGTATGTTGATTTCTATGTTGGCTACGATGAGTATTCTCGCCCAAAACCTAATCCGGAGTGCTATCATTTGGCAGCGGATCGTGCGGGAGTGCTTCCAGAAGAGTGTGTTGTTTTTGAGGACTCAGAAGTTGGTATTTGTTCTGCTAAGGACGCTGGCATGTTTTGCGTGGCTCTTGCTAGAAGACAAAATTCTTTCTTAAATCATAGTCATGCCGACATGATTCTATCATCACTTGATCAGTTTGAGATGGCCGACGTAGTCGGCTGAGGCTCACTTTGTTCGCCGTACTACGTGGTAAGTGCTACGTGATATGTTTCTCGCGGAGGCATGGAATGAGCAGAGCTCATGTTGTTATTATGCCGAGCTGGAGCTCGGCGTTCCCAGGAAAAGAACAACGCCAAACGAATAACGAGCTAGCTTATGCTCACGTGTCTTCCAGTCTTCTCGACAGGTCGCTAGTCCCCAAAGGCGGGAAACTATCCAACTGTCTAACTAAATCTTGCTTTTGATGTATTGGAGTGCTGATTGGAATTTGGGGTTTGAGATATCATTCCACATTTCGCCAGGATTTGTTGCAGAGTGAACCAGTTGTTCACTGTTTACACCTGTGAAATATTTAATATATTTACAGTCTTCTTTTATGTATGCATCGCCATGCTGACCCTCAACATGAACAATTTCACGCCATGGGGCATCGCCTTGTTGAATGATTGGCTTAATGCTTTTCCCTTTTATGTCCTGTGGAGGTTTAACTCCTGCGTAGTCGCATATTGTTGGCAATATATCTAATCCGGTAGAAATCATGTGTGTTGTATCCACAATGTTTTTGAATTTAGAATCAGGGTCTTTAATCATAAAAGGAACTCTGCATGCTTGTTCATACAAGATTGTTTTATGTTCTATTCTGTGAGAAGCATCCATGTCTCCATGGTCTGACACAAACATTATAACCGTATCGTCATCGAGCCCAGCATCTTTAACTGCCTTCAGAATTTTTGCAATTTGAGCATCTACACGCTCTGCGAGTTTCACGTACGCCCAGCGATACATTTGCCAATCCTTATCTGTATAGTTTTCTCTTGCAAGTTTTTTAAACTGTCTTTCATACTGAATTTGTCTGACGGCATCAGGTTTGTCTTGCTGCAATTCATAGTTGTCGGATAGTGGGGGACAGTATTTTTCTTTGTAAGTAACCAGTTGAAATTTGGCTAATGGATTACTTACAATTTTTTTTTAATGATCGTGCTTAAGGTGATATTTCGATATTTAAGTGTTAATTCTAAGAACTGAGATGGCTGTTTTCTACTCAAGTGAAAAACTAAGGTGTTTTTGATGATATCACTCTTGCATTAATGTTGGATTTTATGTATTATCGGAAGATTAAGAATTTAATATTTTATTTATCTAATTGAAGGAATATAAAAAATGGGAACTAAAGAGAAATTTTTTGAGAAGCATGACTGGGTGGCATTTTGGACTGCAACAATTTTAGCGTTTGTTGGATACTTGGTAACGCTTGCACCAACGGTGACGCTTGAAGACTCTGGAGAACTGGCTGTTGCAGGTGACTGGCTTGGTGTACCACATCCTCCTGGATATCCAATCTGGACGATGTGTGCATGGTTTTTCTGTAGAATTTTCTCTTTTGTAAAGTATCTTGGACAGCCTAATCCAGCGTGGGCAATTGGTTTGTTGTCGGCTGTTTTCGGAGCATTGGCTGCTGGTGTAACTGCTTTGTTGATATGTCGTTCTGGTAAAGATCTGCTTCATAAGTCTGACTTGCTGGCAGGGCATGAGTCTTCCAGTACTGAGAATTTGTTATGTGTTATTGGTGGCGTTGTTGCCAGTTTTGCATTTGCCTTTTCGCCTGTTATGTGGTCTCAATCTGTTATTGTTGAAGTATATAGTTTGAACGCATTTTTTCTTGTTCTTATCTTTCTTTTCACATATATGTGGTTGAATAAGCCAAGTGATAAGTTGTTGTTTATTACTGCCTTTGTGTTTGGATTGGGGCTGACGAACTATCAGGTGTTGTTGCTGGCTGCTGTGCCTTTGTTGATTGTTATGTTCATGAAAAATCAAAAGTTGACTCGAGATTTCATATTGTTAGTTATCCCTTATGGTTTAGTTTTTGGGTTAATTAAGATGGGTGTTTTACCAGGAATTGAGCATCCTACGGGGATGGCTTTTAAGGTTTATTTGTTTCTTGATGTTCTGGCAATGGTTGGTGCATATTTTATTCTGCCAAGAGGTAAAACTGTTGCAATTACGATGTTGATGGCTCAGCTTGGTGTGGCATTTTACATATACATGCCAATTGTATCTGACTTGAGAAATCCTCCAATGAACTGGGGATATCCAAGAACGTGGGAAGGATTTCAGCATGCACTTAGTCGTGGACAGTATGAGCGAATTAAGCCTGCTCCAATTTTCACCATGCATTTCATGAGTCAGGTCGGTGATTACCTGAAGGATTTGCGTATTCAGTTTACTCTCCCTGTTGCTATGCTTGGATTTCTGCCTTTTACAGCTTGGGAAATTAAAATTGGCGGCAAAAAGTTTAAGGCACTATATGCAAGTATTGCTCTTTTTATTATCAGTTTTTTCATTATCATTATTGAAGAAGTTCTGTTTGGTAATGTTATTGCCCTTGACAGTTTGTATAAACCTTTGATTGGTGTTATGCTAGCTATGGCAGGTATTGGTTTCTTAACAATTGCATTGACTCAGGTTAAGGAAATGATTGCCAAAATGGTTGGGAAAGTTGAGACTCATTGGTCTGAAAAAGGTATTATTTCTTTGGGATTTATTGTTATTTTAGGAATGGTTGTAGCTTATTTAGTTAAGATTCTTGCCAACCTTCTGATAGCTTTTAATATGTTGGGAACAAAGGTTCCAGAGGATGTTGTATCTCCAGGTTTCCAGGTTCTTGGTTTGTTAGTATTGCTCATTATGCCATTTATATTGGTGGCAATTGCTGTAGCCTTGATGAATCGCGAAGAGTTCAACTTGAAGAGTGATTTTGATAGCACCTCCGGCAAATGGTTTATTGCTGTTCTTGTTGGTTTTTTAGTTATGAGTATTCTTTTGATTTCGCTTGCAAATCCAAAGGGTGACATTCAAGATGCATTTATTCAGAAGGTTAAATTTATTTCATCTCATGCACTTTTTGCATTCTGGATTGGTTATGGACTGATTTTTGGCTTGGCATTTTCCAGGATGATTTTCAAGAAGAAAGCTCCTGTACTTTATGTTTGTAGTTTGATTGGATCCCTTTTTATAATGGTAATTCCAATTAAAGAGAATTATACGAACAAAGAACTTATTCGAATTTATGGTGGTGCGGAACAAAATGGTCATGATTTTGGCTGGCAGTTCGGTAATTATCAATTGCGCGGTGCAGATGCAATTTCCGAAGAGCTTGATGAAGAAAATGAACCGCTTCCAAACCCTGAGTATCCACCAGAGATGACACCAAAAGCAGTTTTTTACGGCGGAACTGATCCAGGTCGTTTTGTTCCGACATATATGATTTATTCTGCAGATGTCAGACCAGATGTTTTTCTTATCACTCAGAATGCTCTTGCAGATAATACTTTTATGAGTATAACTAGAGACCTTTATGGTGATATGATTTGGATTCCAAGCAAGAATGATAGTGCGTATGCTTTCCAAATTTATCTTGATGAGGTAAAGAGCGGAAAACGCCCGCCTAATGGCGATATACAAATTGTTGGTGGTCGAGTTCAGGTTCAAGGTGCTCTTGGAGTTATGGAAATCAATGGTATCTTGGCAAAAATGATTTTTGAACGCAACAAATGGAATCATGATTTTTATGTTGAAGAGAGTTATGTTATTCGCTGGATGTATCCATACTTGACTCCAAATGGTTTGATTATGAAAATTAATAAGGAACCGACACCGTTATCTTCTGAAATTATAAATAATGATATGGACTTCTGGGATTGGTATGTCAGAAAGCTTACAAAGAATCCAAAGTTTTATAGAGATATTGTAGCCAGAAAATCGTTTTCAAAGCTAAGAGGAGCTATTTCCGGACTATATTCGAACAGGGGCAAAATGTCAAATGCAGAGAACGCATTCAAAGAGGCATATCTTCTATATCCATTAAGTCCTGAGGCTAACTTTAGATTGGTACAGGAAGTTTATTTGAGAGTAGGCAAATTTGTTGAAGCTGAAAATTTAATAAATGATTTTTGTGAAATGGATCCAGGCAATAGGCGTGCAAAGGCTTTTGCTCAAAATATTGCCAATATAACTAAAACTTCTGAAATGATTGCTAAGCTGGAAAAAGAGGTTCGCTCTGAACCAAATCCGCCAATCGATAAGTTGCTGCAGCTGACCAAACTGTATGCAGAAGCTGGATATAAAAGTAGGTTTGTTCATACCATAGGAATTATTAGAAAAGCAGATCTTTCTCCTGAACAGCAAATTTATGTTGCAAACCTTTATAAGAATGTTGGCATGAAGAAAGAGATGGTGGAAGTGTTGACTAAAGTTTCTGCTCTTGATCTTCCTGCTAATAAAGCAAATCTATATATTGATATGGCACAACTATATTCATCCGTGGGTGATGTTAATTCTTTGAGAAACTGCTTGAATAAGTATCTTAAACTTAACCCGAATGATTGGCGGGCATGGCTTGATCTTGCAACGCTCAATTATCAGCTTAAGGACAAAAATGCAGCAAAGATTGCTGTTGACAAGGCTATTCGTCTTGGAGGCTCTGATGCCATGAATGAGGTTAAGAAAAATCAGATGTTGATGGATATTTATAAGTATCGTCCTCAGAATAACAATATGTTTAAGTTTTAATATGAAATGTTTAGTAATTGACATAGGTAATACAAGCACAACTGTTGGTATTGCTGAGAATCATAAGATTTTAAAGCAAGTCAGAATAAAAAAAGTTGATTCAACATATGCTGCAATAAAGGATTTAATTATTGAGCTAAAAGGTGATGATATCCTTGATGGTTCTATTGTTGCATCTGTTGTTCCAGATCTTAACGATCGTTGGAGTAGGGCCCTCAAGAGAACTTTAGGAAAGGAAGCCTTGTTTGTTTCACACAAGCTAAATCTTGGAATTGAGATTGACTATCCAAATCCTGAGAGTATTGGTGCTGATAGGCTTGCTGATACAGTTGCGGCATCCATGTTGTATGGTTGTCCTGCAATTGTTGCCGATTTTGGTACAGCTTTGACTTTTGATATTTTGTCACCAGAAAACAAATATGTTGGTGGTGTTATTAGTCCTGGCTTACCTTTGATGACCGATTACCTTCATGAAAAAACAGCATTGCTGCCACATGTTGAGCTTGTGGGTGAAGTTCCTCCAATTGGCAAAAGCACTGAAGATGCAATTAAGATTGGTGCAACGGTAGGGTATCGAGGTATTCTTAGAGAAACTGTTAAACATCTGAAAAATGCACTTGGAACAGAAGATATTCACTTGGCAGCCACTGGTGGTTTTGCAAGCTGGGTTATAAAAGACCTTGATATGCCATTTGTGCTTGAAAATGACTTAACTCTAATTGGACTTTCCTTCATCTTTGAACTTAATTCTGACAATTAGGAAAATAGTTTTAACCACGGAAACCACTGAAGACACGGAAAGGGTTTTTTAGAACGAAGAAAAGAAGATGTTTACCACGAAAAGCATAGGGCGGTCGAGCCGCAACCAAAGCTGGCGGAGCCAGCAGATTAAGGTTAAGATTAAGGTTAAGGTTGGAATAGCTCCGCAGGTATTTATTATAGGTGAGAACATCCAACATCGAACGTCCAACATCCAATAATGAATAAACACCCCTCCGTCTCGCTTTGCGAGCCACCTCCTCCCGCTTTGCGGGACTAGCGAGCTAGCCGGGGAGGAGTTTTTGCGGACAAAGGTTAATGTTTTATTGATGTGCCAACGGCACGTGTCATGAGAAGCCTAGGGTAAGCGAAGCGCAACCCTAGGTAAAATAACAAAGAGCAAAGCTCTTTACCTGCTCACGGCAGTGTATTTTATTCGATATTGGACGTTGAATGTTGGATGTTCGATGTTCTTTTAACGAAAAGTTGACATGCGTAAAATTATGTTGAAAGCTATTTATAATAAAAATGTTAGAAATACTTAAAAAAATAAACGATCATAAAAAACAAGAAGTTGAAGGGTTGTAGTACGAAAGGCACGAAAACAAGAAATGTGTGCTGTATTTAATATGAGCAGTCTGTCGCGCCGTAGTCTGGAACAGCGAAGGCGGAAGCTCATATGTAAATTCAGCTCACAGCTAATCGCTTTAAAAGAAGTAAATTCCATGCCTCTGCAAGAAACTTTTAACTTAGAGCATTTCACTAATGAAACGCAGTAAATCTTTGTCCTGCGGCTTCCGTTGAATCTTTCAAAAAAATACGCAATAGGCCTGCTATTACTTGATTTTTTTTTAAGCCCAACGTCG
>JAQICX010000114.1 GCA_027858345.1 Kiritimatiellia bacterium
CATCTGGATTACTACCTCGATGAATACAACTTTCCGCTTCAACCAGCGAACTTCGGCCTCACGAGGCAAACTGTTCTATCGACTCGTCCAGCAGGTTATGATGCTTGATCATGTACCTACCCATCAAATCGAGGGTGGAATCGGGGTTTCGCAAGGGCTCAAGAATGCGGAACAAAAAACTTGAACCACAAGATATGGGGTATACGAGAGACAAGTGCATACCCCAGTTATTAATTATTAATTCTTAATTGAATATGGTGGGCCCGGAGGGACTTGAACCCCCGACCAGAGGATTATGAGTCCCCTGCTCTGACCAACTGAGCTACAGGCCCATAATCTTTAAAAGCACGCAGAATTTACCAATACTAGCAAATGATTACAAGCAAAAAGTTTCTTTTTCAACAACTTTTTTACTTTTCACCACAACCAAGACGAATAGTACCCGCTATCTCGCCATATTTCATCATCTCTTAATCACAAATTGTAAATGGCAAACAGCAAATGTTAAACGATTGAATATTAGATAACTCGCGCAGAGGCAAGAAGAACTTAGAGCGGCATAGCCGCAACCAAGAGAGTAACGCAAAGATACAAGGCAAGATTATTAACCACGAAAGGCACGAAAAATTAAAAGAATGCATTGCCATTAGCCTTTACTAAACAGCTTTTGATGGCAAAAGCAGTTTAGTAAAGGCTAATGGAACAATGCAAGTTAAATCGCCTTAAAATAGAAGAAGAGTGTTGTCCACAGATTCAGCATTTACACAGATTGGAAAAAATGTTTTACGCGAAGTTGAAACATGCAAACCAATTGTTTAAACTGTTTATAATAAGCTTTTATAAATATTCTTAAAAGCAATAGATCAAACAATCCTCCTTCGCTTTTCCCGGTTCGTTCTACGAACTAAGCAGGATGCGGTCAAACTACGGCGAACATGCCTGTGAGCAGTTTACACCCGTGGCTACATGCTATCGCTCCTTCGGAGCTGTAATCAGAATTGCTAACATGCATCGTTCCATAAACTTTTGGCACTATTGCTTTTTCTATAAAAGCAATAGAACAAAAGTTTAAATGGCGATGCATATCTTAGAGCAAAGCGACTTTCGTGCTTTTTCGTGCCTTTCGTGGTAAAAAATCTTTTTTTCTTTATCCGTGAATATCTGTGTTAATCCGTGGCTAATATTTAATTTTTAATTATTAATTGTCTTCTCAAATGGTCGTATGGAATGTTCGATTACTCACATCCAATTGCTGCTCACGAGTCAATTTAATAAAATTCACCGCATAGCCGGAAACACGAATCGTCAACTGAGGATACTTTTCAGGATGATCCATAGCGTCAAGAAGCATCTCTTTTTCGAGGACATTAACATTAATATGGTGACCCGTTTTTCTGAAAAATCCATCAAGAAGTTCACGAAGATTATCAATTCTTGACTGTTCATCCCGCCCGAGAGAATTTGGTTCAATAGAGAACGTGTAAGAAATACCATCTTTTGCATAGTTATATGGAAGCTTAGCAACAGATGCCAAAGAAGCAATTGCACCCTTAAGATCTCGGCCATGCATTGGGTTTGCTCCAGGAGCAAATGGCTCCTTATACTTTCTGCCATCAGGAGTACTACCGGTCTTTTGTCCATAAACAACATTTGATGTAATGGTCAAAATAGATAATGTTGGTTTAGAATTTCTATATGTCTTATTCTTGGAAACCTTTGCAATAAAAGTTTCAACCAGCCATATTGCAATATCATCCACTCTATCATCATTGTTACCAAACTTAGGATAATCACCCTCAATCTCAAAATCAGTTGCATATCCTTCTGCATCTCTAATAACCTTAACCTTAGCATACTTAATTGCGGATAGTGCATCGGCAACAACAGAAAGTCCCGCAATCCCCGTTGCCATAGTTCTAAAGACTTCTTTATCATGAAATGCCATCTGGAGAGCTTCATAGCAATATCTATCATGCATATAGTGAATAATGTTAAGTGCATTAACATATAGTTCACTAATCCAGCCTACAAAATATTCAAACTTCTCAACAACTTCATCGTAATCAAGAACATCAGACTTTATTGGTTCAAAACGTGGACCAACCTGAATTCCATTAACCTCATCACGACCACCATTAATTGAGTATAAAAGTGCTTTTGCCAAATTACATCTGGCTCCAAAGAACTGCATTTGTTTTCCAAGTCTCATTGCAGAAACACAGCAGGCAATTCCATAATCATCGCCCCAATAGAACCTCATCATGTCATCATTCTCATACTGAATAGAACTTGTCTCAATGGAAACCTTAGCACAGTAATTCTTGAAATTAACAGGCAGATTCTCAGACCATAGAATAGTTAAATTAGGTTCAGGTGATGGTCCCAAAGTATATAGAGTATTTAAAAATCTAAAAGATGTCTTTGTAACAAGCGGGCGACCATCAATGCAGAGTCCACCAATACATTCAGTAACCCATGTAGGATCTCCTGAAAACAGTGCATTATATTCAGGTGTTCGCAAAAAACGAACCATACGTAGCTTCATAACAAAATGGTCAATCAACTCCTGTGCACCCTCTTCATCCAAAAGCCCATTCTGAATATCGCGTTCAATATAGACATCAAAAAATGTGCTGACACGACCCAAACTCATTGCAGCACCATCCTGCTGTTTAATAGCTGAAAGATACGCAAAGTATGTCCACTGAATCGCTTCCTGTGCATTCTCGGCAGGACGACTCACATCAAAACCATAAGAGGTTGCCATTTCACCAAGCTCCTGCAAAGCTCTAATCTGCATCGAAACTTCTTCGCGGTCATTGATAATCTCTTCGTTCAAAACAGATGCACAATCAGAAGCTTTCTCAGCCTTCTTGTCAGCAATCAAACGATCCAATCCATAAAGAGCCAAACGCCTATAATCACCAATTATTCTGCCCCTACCATATGCATCTGGCAATCCAGTAATAATCCCGGCACTTCGAGCTGCTTTAATTTCTGGAGTATATGCATCAAAAACACCATCGTTATGAGTTTTTCTATACTTAGTAAAAATAGTCTTAATATTTTCATCAAGCTTAAAACCATACGCTTCACAGGCACGTTCAACAACACGAATTCCACCATATGGCATAATAGCTCGTTTCAAAGGAGCATCGGTTTGCAAACCAACAATAGTCTCAAGACTCTTTTCAATATAACCAGGTGCATAAGCTGTAATTCCTGAAACAGTACTTGTATCAACATCAAGAGTTCCACCTCTAAGACGTTCCTTCTCAATAAGCTCACTAACAATTTTCCAAAGAGCCTTAGTGCTTTCAGACACACCAACCAGAAAACTTTCATCACCATCGTATGCAACATAGTTTCTTCTAATAAAATCACGAAGATTTATACGCTGACACCAACTCCCCTTCTTAAAATCATTTTTACCCACAGAAGCAACTTTTTCCAACTCTTCTACTAAATGTTGATCCATCTTTTACCTTTTTAGTTAAATAATGTTATGCCAATTACAATGTAAAATTATGAAATATTAACGTTTTGAATAGTATAATATTTTATTGCTTATGCATTATTCTCGTTGGTGCAAACCAACTCTTCCCTATTCCCGTACGGGCGAGACATGTCTCGCCCCTACTTCTCAACCTCAATCTTAACCTTTACCTTAACAGGCTCCGCCTGTTAATATGCTTCAGAGGTACGTACGCCGGCAGTTTCTTGTCTGCAAACTTCTTCTCAAATCTGGTGAATCTTTGAATACCATTTTCAAGTGGAATTTCAGGCCACTCATTACCCATTAGAGGTTGTGCATACTTAAGGAAGTCATCAGTAACATCAATCTTGTTTTCACTCAACCACTCAACAGGAAAAGTTCTTTCACTGTTCGCAACCTTTTCAAGAGGAACCTTGTCGTAATAAACTTCATAAACATCACCTGGTTTACGCAATATTGTGGACATCCAGCCATTGCCGTCGTTCGCAGCAACTTCCGCAGCCTTCAAACCGACCTGATAAGCTTCTTGCTGGTCAACAACAGATGCATATGCAGATGTATGACGCTGGTCAGTACCTGTAACATTTGCACGCGCTGCACCACGAGCTGCAATACCAACTTCATTCAGATAGTTAACAACTGCCTGAGCCGCCTGCTGCTTACTTGCACCAAATTCAACATGACCAAAACTGTCACGAGATGCACCAATGTCTCCGACATCAAAACCTTCACTGATTGCAACAAGACAACGGCCATCACTCTTCAATTGTGCGTTTACATTGTCTGCAAGCTGCTCCAAGTTCAAACCTGACTCCGGCATATAAATTTGCAACGGCATCTCGCGATTTGGATCTGCCAATCTTGCAGCTGCAGGAATATAACCAATTTTACGTCCCATAATTTGAGTAACAATAACAGGGTCAGCAGGACAAGACCCCGCATTCTCTTCATTCAGATTCTGAATGCAGTATGCCCAATATCTTGCAACCGAACCATAACCAGGCGTGTGGTCAATCAGTTTGAATTCAGAGTCACCAACATCATTATCAATTGTCTTTGGAACACCTGTTGCAATAATTTCAATTCCATGCTCCGCAGCAATTAAACTTACCTTGTGGGCTGTGTCCATAGAATCATTACCACCATTGTAAAAAAAGTAACCAATATCATGGGCCTTAAAAATTTCAACAATTCTTTCAAAGTCTTTTTTCTGGTGAGATTTCAGTTTGTAACGACAAGAACCAATTGCCCCCGCTGCAGGAGTTGTCATAAGCAGTTCAATCTCTTTATAATCCTGAGCAGTAAGATCTAAAAGTTCTTCTTTGAGAACCCCCTCAATACCATGCCAACCTGCATATACCTTGCCAAATTTATCCGGATGTGCCAAGCAACCATCAATTACCCCTTTTAGTGAGCAGTTAATTACTGGTGAAGGACCACCTGATTGTGCAACAATTACATTCTTTCCCATAATTTTATATACCTTTCTTTTCTAAGTTATAAGTGCTAAGTGGGAAGTGATAAGTAATATCCAACTTTAGCTCCTGTTTTAAATATTTTTAACCGTTTTATTATAAACAACTTCCAACACAATTTTATGCATGTCAACTTTTATTAAATGAACGTCGAACATCCAACATCGAACATCAGCCTTCGCTGTTCCAGACTACCAGCCTTCGCCCGTTGGGCTATGGCGGACAGGCCTCTCGACAGGTCGAATAGAAGACACTGCTGTGAGCAGGTAAAGAGCTTTGCTCTTTGTTATTTCCTAGGGTTGCTCCCGCAAGGCGGGATTACCCTAGGCTTCTCATGAAATGTACCGTTGGCACATCAGTCAAGACATTAGCCCTGTCCGCCAAAGCTTCCTCCCGGCTAGCTTGCTAGTCCCGCTCTGCGGGATCACCTCGGGGCTTGCCCCCGTGGAGCCATGATTGGCGGCAACGCCCTAGAAAATAAACAATGGCTCTGCCATTCTTTAATTCCGCTGACAACATGTCAGCCATTCAAAATGACCACTTCGCTTTGCTCGTTGCTTTAGGTAAACTAAAGCTGTTCTCCCGTTGGTCGAATGAATGTTGGACGTGCTAGCTTTGCTAGTCCCGCAAAGCGTGGATTGGACGTTCTCCTCTATTATAAATACTGCCGGCGGCACTCTTACCCACGGAGTGCACTATTTACTATTTACCATAAACTATCAACCTATCAACGCGTTCAATCTTTCAGCAACCTCTTTGCCTTTAGCAATGTTCTGCTCCATATTCTGATATGCCCATTCTCCATATCTACCCTCGCAGAAAACATCCTTTGAAGCAAGATAATCACGAATTATTGCAACACATTCACTTCTGTTGCTATCATAGATCGCATAAGCATATGGCATGTTGATGACATCTGTAAACATAATTTTGTCATCTTCAGCAATAATATCCATCTTCTTCAAATCAGCAACTACCCGTTCTTCAACTGTAGCCATGTCAACATGATGCTCTTTTGAGTGAACAACTTCTGCTGAGACTGCACTCTTACCTGCTGGCGACATTTCTGGAGCATAACTTGAAAAGAACGCAAGTTTATGAAAAATCAGGTCAGGACTTGACACATACAATCTGTGTTTTTCGGTCAACACTGGTTTGTCAACAGTTACACTAACAACATAAAGATCATTCCAACGTAATTTAGCAACTGCTTCTTCAACCTCTTTCGGCACATCTTTCAGACAATCAACAACAACAGGTAGTGGAAGTGTTGAAATCAATGTGTCATATGAAACAACATCTTTGCCGTTTATTGTGAAAGTCTTGTTTTCAACATCAATCTCTGTAACTTCTGAATTGAAATGAACAGGATTAACTCTCTCTGCAAACTTGTCGCAGACAATCTGAATGCCACCACGTTTTGGATACATGAAAATTGAATTCTGTCCAATACATGCTTCTGATTGCGAAAGAGATCCCTCTAATGTCTTTTCAAAACTTGGTCTAGGCAAAAACTTTCCCATCCAATCCAGCGTAATCTGATCCAAAGGAACACGCCAGTGCTTGTTGTTGAAAGGAATCATAAAGTGTTTTGCAATTCCCTCACCAAATGTTTTGTATATGAAATCCAGAAAATCAGAAGGTGGCTCATCGCTTTGGCACTCCGCCTGTTTCACCTGTGCATCATGCAGACCTGCAAGACAGTCTTTAACAACATCAGTTGGCAACCCAAAAAGGTTTGCCTGAAATGGATAACGGGTGTATGTGTCATAAGAATAAATCCAAGCTTCTCTGGCCGACTCACGACAGTTCTCGGCAAGAAGGTCTGTTACTAACTGTTTCACATAAGCTTGTTTGGGATAAAAAATGTGGCCACCGTAGTCAAAAAAGAATCCCTCTCTCTCTTTTGTACGACAATGTCCTCCAACAACATTATCCTTTTCATAAATCACATAATCATCACCATCTAGGTGATATGCAATGCTCAAAGCACTTAAACCAGCTCCCAAAATTGTAATCTTATTATCAGCCATTATATTTCCTTTTATTTTCAAAATCAATTAATGCGTATAATACAATATTTGACAGGCGTTTAAAAGCCATTTTTTTAATTAGTCAGAAGATAAATGTTAAGATTAAGATTAAGGTTAAGATTAAGAGCTGGCAAAGCCAGCAAGAAGCCCCCCTCCGTCTCTCCAGCTACTACTTTGCTTTTTTTAGAGAGCAAATTAGTTGCTGGATCGCCACCTCCCCCGTGTCTGCCGTAGCCCAAGCGTCTCCTGCATAGCTCGTAGAGCGACGCATGGACGGGCAAATGTTTATAAAAGTGGGAGAAGATTTAGCGAACTAATGGTTGTTGTGGGTTTAAGTCCTGAGTCGAGAGTTCTGAGTCCATATTAAACAAAAGAAAGGACTAAAGACTCTCGACTAAGGACTAAAAGATAACAACACTGATTGCCGGCAATAACAGTGATTTAGAAATCAGCAGAGCTAACTGGTTCAATCCAAAAAAAACAAACGGGGTTCACTACTTTTAGTCCAGAGTCCAGAGTCCTTGGTCCTTCTTTTCGGGAGCAAAGCGACGCAACACTTATCACAGCCGGCAAAGCCGGCTGTCATGAATAATTCAATCCCTTAGTTTTTCGGTTGGATGTAAATTCGTGCGTTTGGATCAATAAAATCAGGTATTGAATTTTTGAAATCTTCGTTTTTGGGTGATAAAGTTGAAAATTATATTTTAAAAGGCGGGGTGAAGCACCCCGACCCTACAGAAGCCATTTGCAATCAACCTTTTAGCTTTGGTTGCAGCATCCGCAATTGTAGGGTCGGGGTCCGTGACCCCGCCTGAAAAGGCATTTAACCGAAAAACCAAAGATAATTAAACATTAATAATAAAATTCTTGTATATCTTGTAAATCCAGTCTAAAATATCGGCATGAAGAACAAGAAACTAATAAACGGAAAACTTGACCCTAATCTACTGGAAGAACTGCTTGAAAACATTGTCTCAGACGATGAAACATTGATTTTGGGTCCTCAGGTTGGGGCTGACTGTGCCCTTGTCAAACTAAGCGAGGGAACATATGCCATTGGAACAGATCCAATAACATTTGATGTATCCCGCCCCGGATACTACGCAGTACACATAAACGCAAACGATGTTGCTGTCTCTGGAGCAATCCCAAGTTATTATACTCAAACAATTATTCTGCCGACAGATACAACACTTTCAGAATTAAATTCAATTGTAGAAGACTCAATTAAAACAGCAAAATCTTTAGGAATAACATTAATCGGCGGACACACAGAGATTAGTGATGTTGTCAAAAGACCCTTAATATCTATATGTATGTTTGGTCAAACAATTAACAAAAAAAATCTTCTTCCTACATTATTACCAGAAGATGTTGTCATACAGGTTAATCCACTGGCAATGGAAGGCACAGCAATTCTTGCTGAAATGTTTGAAGAGAAACTGTCCATAAAATTGGGCAAGCAATATATCCAAAATGCTAAAGACTTAATATACAAACCAGGATTATCAGTTGTGGTTCCTGCTGTTTATGCGTCAAAGAATTTACAAGTGAAACTTATGCACGATCCAACTGAGGGTGGAATCATAACAGGACTTAGAGAAATGGTTGGACAGAGCCAATGCGGAATTACTGTCTATCAGGAAAATTTTATAATTAAAGATGAAACAATTAAAATTTGTGATATATGCGGCTGTAATCCTCTAGGATTAATATCATCTGGAACATTACTTGCAATATTTGACAAAAATGATGTGGAATCAGCCTTGCAAAGCTTTAAAAAACATGGGTATGAATGTTCAATTGTTGCAACACTCACAAATGATAAAAATGTTTATAATACCCAAATTGGTGAAACCCTCGAACCACTTGAGGAATTTAATGTTGATGAACTTGCAAAAATCAACACGTAAAAGGCTTCCCCTAATTTTTAGGTTAAATGGCTGTTCTTTTAATTAGAGCATTGAACAAATGAAACGCTGTAAAGATTTTATTCGAGGACGACGTTGGGCTTAAAAAAAAATCAAGTAATAGCAGGCCTATTGCGTATTTTTTTGAAAGATTCAACGGAAG
>JAQICX010000136.1 GCA_027858345.1 Kiritimatiellia bacterium
AATCTGCTTTTTAACAAGGTGTTATGCTATACTAACAACGCTTGAAGTGCAAGGTTTTTAGTGTGTTTTGCCTAAAAAGCCTGCAGATGAACTTTTATATAAAGTGATGCAGTTTATGAATTTGCAATGCGATATTAGGAACCAGCTTGCTGAGGCTTGACGAATGTCAAGCAACGTAGCGTAGCGAAGTGGCCTACCTCTTGCTTTGCAGCATGTTATCCCGCAGAGCGTGATCCCGCAAGGCGGGACCGCGGGCTAAAGGCGAAAATGCTTTAAATCAAGATTTCACGCAATCTCACATTAAACAGGAAACCCTACTTATTTGACAACAATCAAACTATTCATGCTGCCCAAATCATTTGTGACCCACTCTTCACATTCAGGGTCGATGGTCCATTTATCCCCAATCAAGAATTTATATTCATATTTGCCTTTGTCCAAAAGCATTGTAACAGAGTAATCACCCTTACCTGTTCTATCCGTCATGATCTTTTCACCAGGAATCCATTTGTTAAATGTTCCAGCAACACTAACCTTTACTTTTGGTTGTGCCTTAACCGTGAAGGTTACTCTTCTTTTCCCTTTAACACTCATTTTTTCACCTATAATCTGTAAATTTTTTATTGTTTAACGTCATTATAATGCCGATTGTTTTTATTCTAGCATTTTAGCTGAAATATTCAAGTCTTTTATTCTATATTATCATAGTTCCCTCAATTTTTCGGTTGCATTATTTTTTTTTTGAAATTTTGTAAAGCCATTTTTGGAAAAAGGACGCCTGGTTTTATTGGGGGAACTGCAAAAGGGAATGTGCTGGCGTTGCCAGCAGGTTAAGGTTAAGATTGCGGAAGGACCCCTCCGTCTCTCCCGCCACAACTTTGCTAAAACAAAGCAAAGTAGTAGCGGGATAGCCACCTCCCCTAAAAGAGGGAGGAGTTTTGGCGAACTAACGGTGGGAGGCTGGTGTTGCCAGCAGGTTAAGATTAAGGTTAAGGTTAAGGGCCGAGCTGGAGCTCAGCGTTCCCAGGGAGAAGTTTTGGCGAAGCCAGCTGTGGAAAGGGAAGAGGGAGAGACGCGGTAAATCGACGCATGACTCAGGACGCCTGGTTTTGTTGAGGGAGAAGCAAAAGGAAATGGGAGATATGGGAATGATGGGAAAGATGTGGTGACGGTGTCACCGAAAAAGGAATAGGTGGGAGGCTGGTGTTGCCAGCAGGTTAAGATTAAGGGCCGAGCTGGAGCTCGGCGTTCCCAGGAGGAGTTTGGGCTAAGCCAGCTGTGCTAAGAGGGAAGTGGGATTTGGAGACGCGGTAAATCGACGCAAGACTCATGACGCACGACGCATGGTTTTATTAGGGGAACTTGTAGTCACATGTACAGTGTTGTGCGAAGCTTGGAAAGCGAAGAATGGAACTTTAAAACATCTTACTAGAAAGTATTTCTGTCAAGTACAAGCATAAGATTTGTAGAACCAGCAAGTCCCACTTGAGGAGAGCCAGTAACCACTGCCCTGGCGATATTTTTTTCAACCATTAATTTTTTGATAAAATCCAAGAGTTCTTCAAGATCTTTGGTATGGTGATATAGAACAGGAATGACACCAAATGATAGAGACAATGTTTTATAAACTTGTTTACTCGCTGTTACCGCATAAATGTTAACAGGAGGACGATATTTTGATATTAATTTTGCTGTATTTCCTGTTTCTGTTGCACAAAATATTGCATCAACACCAATGGTTTCAGCAATTTCACAAGAATTTCTTGCAATAATCTCCTCTGAAGTCACTTTATTTTTGACATCAAACTTTGCAGTCCAATCACCATACGGGAATGTTTTTTCTGTTTCTGCAGCAATTTTAGCCATTGTATAGACAGCCAGAACGGGATATTGTCCCACTGCAGTCTCTTCAGAGAGCATAACAGCATCGGTTCCATCCAATATTGCATTTGCCACATCAGATGCTTCAGCTCTTGTTGGTCTTGGGTGATTAACCATTGTTTCAAGCATTTGAGTTGCTGTTATAACAGGTTTACAGGCCTCATTAGCCATTGAAATGATCTTTTTTTGTATTGCAGGCAACTGCTCAAAAGGCAATTCAACACCGAGGTCACCCCGTGCAACCATCACACCATCAAAAGCATTGATTATCTCTTGTAAGTTTGCAACAGCTTCCGGCTTTTCAATTTTGGCAATAAGAGGCACCATTACTCCCTCCTCTTCCATTATGGTTTTTGCCACATCAGCATCTGCTGCACACCTTACAAATGAGAGAGCGACAAGGTCAACCCCTGAATTCAAGCCAAACCTCAGGTCAGCTCTGTCTTTTTCGCTAAGAATGTTTATACCAATTGTTCGACTTGGCAGATTCACGCCTTTATGAGACCTAAGTTCACCACCAACAATAACGAGAGTAATAACATTAGTTTGGTCACGATCCACAACTTCAAGCTGCAACAATCCATCTGCGAGAAGAATAATATCACCCTTTTGAACCAAGTTTGGAATTTCTTTATAGTTAACAGACACCCTGTTTTCATCGCCATAAATTTCGTCGGAAGTGAGAATAAACTGCTCACCGCTTTTAAGATTAATTGATTCTTTAGTAATACTGCCAACTCTAATCTTGGGACCTGATATGTCCTGCAGAACAGCAATTGACCTATCCAACTCTTCTGCGACCTTCTTAACATTATTTAATTTTTTAAGGTGCTCATCATGACTTCCGTGAGAAAAATTTAGTCTTGCAACATTCATCCCCGCATCAGCAAGTTGACGAATGGTTTTAAGATCTTCAGATGCTGGTCCAAGTGTACACACAAGTTTAGTGTTTTTCATAATAATTTTCCTTTATTCAATAATATTTAGCAGCTCAAAAAAGTTGGCAATTGAGAAATCAGATTCATTGGAGAAATCTTCATATCCATCATTTTTCATAAAACATGTTTTCATACCGGCATTTCGTCCACAGGAAATATCATGTATATAGTCACCGACAAAAAAGCATTCATCAGGAGAGAACTTCCAAAGAGATAAAACATGTAGCGCAGGTTCAGGAGCAGGCTTTACAAAATCAAAATCACGCGTCACGATGTGATCAAAATGTAAATCAAATTTATTCAGTAAAGCATTAACATTTCGAATTCGATTTCTGGTTATCAAAGCGAGCTTGATATCATATTCACAGCAATAGCCATAAAACTCTAAAAAGCCAGTTTGCAAGGTCATATTATCAATGGCGTACTGCTCATAATGCTCAATGACTTTGGAAACATGTTGTTGTTTTTCTTCCGGCATATTCTTTATGATTTCAAGAATATCTCCTGATTCATAAATTTCAAGAGCATTTCTCATTTTCTGAAAATCAATAACAGGCAGGGTAATCGTCCCATCCATATCAAGAATTATACCTTTTACACCATTAATCATTCTGTTTCCCATTCAAGTATTCTGTTCTATCAAAAGTTTAATGCTCTTTTCAATAATTTGTTATAAATTATATAAAAGTGTACAGTTCACAGTTTACAGTACACAGTTTTCTTATTTCTTCGCTCTGAGAGCTACGAAAAACACTGCTGTGAGCTGGTAAAGAGCCTTGCTCTTTGTTATTTCCTAGGGTTACACTCCCGTTGGTCGTTCACCCTAGGCTTCTCATGATATGTACCTTCAGCACATTTTTCAAACCAAACCTCGTCCGCCCAAACTCCTCCCGCTTTTAGGGGAGTTTACTTCGCGCCTGTCGCGCCGTAGTCCAGAATGGCGAAGCCAGCTGCGAGGAGGGATGTGTACTTATTTCTTCCTTGGATGTTCAATGTTCGATGTTGGATGTTCTCTTTTCATCTCTTTCGAATAATTTTTAACAGTCCTTAGGCGTTGTTTCTACCTAATTTTATTTAGCCGGCAAGATTTCAGGAGAGGCACCCTCCGCGTCCAATATTCTTCTTTTGAGAGCCACGGCCAATTCGGCTCGAACATCTTCATGTTCAGGCGACTTCACAAGGTTATTAAGCTGATCAGGGTCGGCAAGATTGTCATATAAAAACTCTTCATAATAGACATCAGCACTTGATTGCATCGTCCACCCTTCAGGAAAATCACCCCTTACACAATAGGTCCAACGTTTTGTTCTGATTGCTCTTGCACATTTTGTTTCACTAATCTGCATAAAGCTCTCTTGCTCCCAATCGTCGCAATCTTTGATAGCTTCAGAGAGGGTTCTTCCTCGCATATAATCATATTCTTCAACAGGAATAGCAGCAACATCCATTATTGTTCTTGGAAGATCAATAAGATTCACAAGCTTGTCATCAACAACCTTCCCACCAACGAACTCTGCACCATATATAACCATTGGAACTTTTGCGCATGCATCATGACAATTTCTCTTATATTCACCTTCTCTAACTTTAAAATGTGACCCATGATCACTTGTGTATATTATGACTGTATTATCAGCAATTCCAAGTTCTTCAACTTTTTTTCTAATTCTTCCAAGGTTCATGTCGAGAGAATTAATACACCCCAGATAATCAGGATAATTTGCTTCCCAATCTCCCTGACCTGGGATTAAATCCTTAGGAGCAACAAAATCGGCATATTTTTCTTTTGAGCCATTTGGTCCTTCATAGCAATTATGATCATTCTGATGGTGCGGTTCAATGTATGATGTAAACAAAAAGAATGGCTTATCAAGAGATCTTGTATCTAAATAATCAAGCACCCAATCTGTCTGAGCATCAGCTCTGAAGCGCCCTTCAGGAAATTCTTTCTTATTTCCATCAGCATCAAACATATGGCCGCCATATCCGTGAGATGTAAACTCAAGAACATCTGACGCCAGCCAATAGTCTTTATACCCACCTCTTCGTTCTTCAGGAACAGGCTTAGTCCTAAAATCATCAGGACCATCATGTTCACCAAATGATGCAAGATGCCATTTGCCAATGTAGCCGGTCTCATAACCGTTTCTGTTTAATATCTTTGCAATGGTCTTTTCTTCAAGAGGAAGCATTTTGTTATTTGTATGACATCCAATTTCAGTTGCATATTTACCAGTCTGCAAACAAGCTCTTGCTGGACCGCATACAGGCTGACAAGTGAAAGCATCTTTAAACAAGACGCCATCTTTAGCCATCTTGTCCAAGTTAGGTGTAACATCTAAAGGTTGTCCATAGCAGCCACATGTATCCCAACGCTGTTGGTCTACAAAAAAGAAAATTATATTTGGTTTTTCACTCACTTTCATCTTTCTTATCTACATTTTCATCATTTTTGTTCAATTCATCCATAAATTCATCTTTACCTTTTTTCAGTTCTCCAACCATTCTAGCAAGGTAACGGGCAAAAACAGGCAGCTGTTTGGGTCCAAAAATCAAAAGCACAACAACAAGTATAAAAAGTCCTTCAGACCACCCGGGACGACCAGTAAAAAAAGACAACATATTCATTTTATTTCTCCAATCATTAATAATTTAAAAAACTTAGTCATGCGTGCAGCACTTGTGTTTTCTACGATCTGAGCAAAACAGCATAGGAAAAACAATATCACTGGTGCAGCAAGGAACCCAGACTGCTACAAAAAGCAGCAACAATAAAAGCAAATAGCACAACAATGATATTTCACCATATATTGATCCTAAAATGTGAAACAAACTCGCTGCGGTGCTCAACAGAACGTGCATCAAATGTGAAAATTTTGTTTTTGTAATATATATGCCGATGAGTCCACCAATAATTGCTAAAGGATTCACAAGCCACCACATATCAATGAATCCAATATGTGGCTTTGCATGAATGCTATCCGGCGCAAAATAGTGTCCAACAAATAGTTCTCCCAAGTATGGAAACAGACAATCACTGATAGTCCCAATCAAAATTGCACCAAAATAAGCCACGCATAGAGAAGCAAAAACGCCTCTACCTGAATGCAATCTAAAAATTGCACCAGTAACAAGTGCACTAAAAAACACATGTGCAGGATGAAATGATTCAAAAAGTATTTCAGATACTTCATGATTAATATTGGCATAGCGAAATATCAATGCGATCAAAACACCAATAACAGCACCCATAAATGTGAAAGGTGCATGAATTTTCAGTTCTTCTATAGTGTTCTTTATCATATTTTAATCTCCACAAAATTCAATAAGCATTCTCAACAGCTGAAAATGACTTCAATATAATCTTAAAGTCAAGAGCAAGCGACCAATTCTCCAAATAGTATAAATCATATTTCAGGCGTTCGTCAATACTCGTATCTCCACGCAACCCATTAATCTGTGCCCACCCTGTCAACCCTGGTTTATAGACATGACGCCTCATATATCTATTAATACTCCCCTTAAACTGATCAACAAAATATGGTCTTTCAGGACGCGGTCCAACCAGACTCATATCACCTTTCAGAACATTCCAAAGTTGTGGCAACTCGTCAATGTTATTATGTCTCATAAATGCTCCGCAACCTGTAACCCGTTCGTCATTTTCTTTTGTAAATGTTGGACATGCTTCATCCTGCTCTTCATGTTTCATTGTTCTCAACTTATATAGTATGAAGACCTCCCCTTCTTTGCCACAGCGTTCCTGACGATAAAAAGCAGGTCCTTTTGAACTTTTCTTAATTAAAACAGCAAAGACCAAGATGATTGGTGCAGTAACAATCAAGCCAAAGAAAGAACAAAAGATGTCCTCAAATCTTTTTAAGAACCTATTCACAATTGAGTCTAAAGGTAAATCTTTCAATCCAAGCAGGGGTATATCATTCAGTGTATTCACATCCATAGGACTGGACATCAAGCCAAACAAGTCAGGCAGCATATTAAAAACAATCATATTCTGTTCACACTTATTCACCAATTCAACTATATTCTCATGACCATAATTTGTATCTGCCAAAATGATACGTTTAACATTATATTTTCCAATCACTTCGTCAATATCATCAACACTCCCAAGAAAAAGATCTTCAGATATTGCATCAGAAACAGCAATACCGGATGTTGTCAAAAACCCTATAACCTTCAGTCGCAGCATTGGTTCTTTGTGTAAAGTATACTGAATTTTTGCAGCCATTTTGTCTGTTCCAAGAATAAGAACATTAAATTTTTCTTTGCTATGTCTCGCAATATTCCACTCAACTCTATAAACAATATACTTCTCTAGTATTAGCACAAATAATATTATAAAAGTTGATAGGCCAATCACAATTCTGGAAATATTCAAGGTATTCTGCAATGCAAAACCTAGAACGGCAGCAAATAGAGTTCCAAGCAACACACCTCTTACATATCTGGGAATTTTAACGACAAAAACCCCAGTTTGAGGGCGTTGATACAGTAGCAATGTTTTAAACACCAAAAGGTATATCACAGTTACCAATCCACCGAAATATGCATATTGAACATAATAATTTGGTAGAGGTGGAACTTTTATTGATATCAAACCGCTATCAAAACGTATCCATACAGCCAGCATAAACCCTGCAAATATAAATATTGCATCAATCAAAACTGCAGAAACAGACATTATATAATCTGTTGTATCTTTTTTTCTCTTCATTAAATCCCGTTTTCTAAAAAAATCTATAATCTAATCGTGCCGAATTTCAATCCTTAGCTCAGCCACAATGTAGCACAACGTAGGCCACTGCGCTGCTTTAGGCACACATGTAAGTGCGGGTGGAGCCTGCGACGTAATGCCCTGGCTAAAGCCTCTCTTAAGGTAGCAATGCTCATTGCTTCACTTCAGTGAAGCCTCTTCGCCTTGAGTCGCTACGAGCATAGGTTGCAGGCGTGTTCACACTTGCAACGAAGATCGTTGCGTTACCCTCAGCCACACAAACCATGACAGAGCCTTAATTATTAATTTACAAATCTAGTAATACAGTAAAGTTGGAATATCTAAAGCTGCATTCAAAACAGCTCTCTTTTCACCAGTTTCTTCATTAACATAATTCAACACACTTAATTGTGAATTGCTATTTGGATATTCAAGCAAGTCTTTTGCAAATCCACTAGCACGAATCAATGCAGTATTCTCATCATTATTGTCATCAACAAGAACAAAGATCTCCACAGCCGAGGATGCCAATTCCTTATTTAGCATATCAAACCATTTCTGACCAGGCATCTTATCCGTTATCAAAACAAAACCATCAAAGTGATTATCTATGGCATGTTTTTTGAGTTTTTGTATTGAAACATTAGAAAGCTTTGACAGGCGAATTGCCGGCGTAAGTCTGATGCCATGATACTTTGCAAAAATTTTAATCAATCGATCTCTTGTTGGTATATGATTAAAGACTTCCCCGTCAAGACCAATTGAATACCAGCTTGGTGCAATCGCAGACAAATATCTCTTTTCTTCTTTCAAATGCTCCAATGTTTCTTTAATATATTTTTCCTGATCTGCTTCGTTTCTCTTATAATCAAGAATAGCAAGTGTAAACGGTAGCGGACCTGCTGCAATATATCCCAGTTCAGCTCGGGCTTGACCCAATTGACTACTATAAGCAATAACGCCCCATGCCCCCATCTTCGATGCTACAGGGAGAGAAATTGGTGCGTTTGAGATTGGTTCGCCATCAATGTAACCATTTGCACCATTGCCCCTAATCTCTAAACGAAGTTTTGTTGTGCCTGACGCATAACGCTCCAACTCTTTTGAACGAGATGAGAAGGTTGATCCTCCTTGTCTGGCTTGCAGATACATTACTCTATTTGTCGAAATGCCAAATCGAACATATTTATCTGGAGATTTGTGTCCAATCAACCAAAATTCACCAAGATACTTGCCCAAATCAACCTCAAGCCAACCATCTTGTATTCGAGAAGAGCCAACTAATTTTAAAAATGCTTCACGATGATGCTTATCAGCATACAACTGAATTTCATTAACTCCAGAGGATTCTATTCCTCCGCTAACAGTCCAATTGTCAGAAAGAGTTCCATCTGTGATATATTCATAGATTGGCTCTCTAATTATCTTAAACTGTTTGAAACGGTCTGCCAAATCAGGATCAACATTAGGGTCATCTGCAATTTTTGCACACATTTCCGCCAACGAATAGCCTTCAGGTAAAGTAAGCAGATCATACTTTTCAATTGCATTAGCCAACTGAGCATATGTTTCAGGACTGGAACCAACTGATACAATTTTCTGCATCAATTGTTCCCGTCTGACAGAGTCTTCAGATTTCAACATAATAGCCACAAGCAAATCAAAATTTTCAGGGCTAAACTCAAGAGCCTGGACAAGCAGTTTATTACCTTCAATTGCCCTGCCGTGTCTGTCAAGCCAGTCAGCTTGTGCCAGGAGAACATCAACATTTTCAGGGAAGAGCAATGCATAGGTGTTCATCTGCTCAACAGCTTCTTCCCCTCTTCCCATGTCTTCAAGAAGACGTGCCAGTCTCATGGCAAAAGATACTCTACCTGGGTCAATATTCAAACTTTTTGTATAATATTTATATGCCAATTCTTTTTCATCAAGTCTAACATATGCATCACCTATCAACATTGAAGGAGTGGAGTCATTTGGTTCAAGCTCTTCCCATGTCTTCCATAAAGCAATTGCATCTAAATAATCACCAGCCTTAAATGCTGAATATCCTTCTCTTCTTAAAGATTGAATCTTATTTTGTCTTGATAATTCCCCGTGAGCCTTTAAATTTGGGTCAATTTGGTACGACAAAGGTATATCATCAACAGAGGTTGGAACTGGAACTTTTTCAGTCTCAACAACATCAACTTGTGTGTTTGCCATCGCATCAATAAAATCGATATTATCTGACACAACTTTTACATTCGTAAGGGATGAAATAATTGGTTGAAGAACCTGCCATGACAAATATCTCTTCGGAAAATTGACCAAAAGCTCTGCCTTCGTTGCATCTAGCTTCCTATCTAGACTGCTAAGCCAATTTCCAAGTAAGTTTGAATCAAACGTATCAATATCACTAATGTCCAGATAAATTCCATCCAGATTTGCTGATTGAATCTTAGCAAGAATAGATTTTAAAGGTAACTCATATATATATTCTTCATCATTAATTGTGATAGTTGGTGTAAATTTCAAATTATACATTTTGCAGAGACTACCAACAATCTTGTCGTCAAAACTTGACTGTTGAAGATAACCGGCACCTCTAATTGAATACCAATATGGACAAAGATTTGTCAGTTTAAACCCATTTTTATGGACCCAATTTGCAAAGTATGAAACCTCTTCCTGATTATACAACCATGAAGCTAAGGCAGGTTTTTGGCTCTTGATTTCAACAATTCCAATTTTAACTGCTGCGGGGTCACTCTTATCCCAAATACTAAGTCCAATCATACCAGGCTGAGGTGTTCCCAATAACATAACACGCTCTTTCAGGACGTTTTTGCCATCAAGCATTATACCAAAAAGATTATCGCGTAAGTATATCTCTAATTCATGATTCTCATCTTTTCTAAAAATTGTATGAGCAGATGCTAATGTGAAAAATTCTGTTCCCACATGTTTTTGTCGAACCCATATATCACCTGTTGTATCAATACCTAAATATACGCACCGTTCTTCATCAGGGGTTCCCCTAAGGAAAACACCAAATTGACCATCTAAAATCTTAAAATTGATTTTGACATAAAAATTCAGTCGTTCATCGCTACCAGCAAGCCACATTCTGGCACCAGTTGAATTCTCGGAAGCCTTCAAAACAAGGGAGTTTGTAGATAAAATCTTATCACCCCAGTCATCAAACCACTTTGATGAATCTAAAATTGGTGAAACAATCTCCACATCAGAATTATCCGGCCAGGAATTTTCCAACTCAAGTAACAAATCAGACACACTCATATCATGCTTGACAACCAAGCGATTCAACCGTCTAGGATCAGTATAAGATGTATTCAACGGAAAATTTCCAGATGTAAAACCAAGATCATAGTAATCATTAACCAAATCCATATTTACATTCTTAAGAGAAACTGATTTTCGATATCTATTACCAAAATCACCATACGGATAAGCATATGCATACGCAGAAGGTTTAAAGCCAATACGTTTTTCAACAAGTTCCAGACTACGCAAATGATCCTTCATAAGTCTTATTCTAAACTCGTCAACAGACTCATATCGATTTTCATTATCCAACCACATTCTTGATGTCATAAAGTTAGCTTTTGCACCACTATGGTCTATAGGAATTTTACTAAAGCCATCATAACTCTGAACACCCAGCTCCCAATTAGCCGACTTTGCCATTCTGGTAATATAGGGCCATAAGAGAGCAGCTGGATCCCCATCAAGAATCGGTTTCAGCCACAAAAACATTACCCCATGCCAATAATTTCTCTTCAACACTGAGCGCGTTTCAAAAAATGAAGATTTTCTGCTATGGTCAAATGTTGTCAAAATTGCCTTATCCGGCAATTTTCTTCCCTCATAATAAAAGTTTCGAACATCCTGCAAAGTTATTGGCACATATCCATTGGCTCTAAGAGTCTGAATCTGCTCCTTAAAAGCTTCGGGGCTAACTTCGTTTGTTTTTGAGGAAACCCCCTCATATACAACAGCCAAAAAGGAATCCGACGTTCTTGGTCCCTGATATTCAACAGGCATAAAGTAGTTATCAAGAAATATTTTAATGGGAATTGCCCATGCTATTATCATACAAAGAATAAATAAAAAATATAACCATGTCAAAGAATACGATACCTTCTCAGGTGTTCTAATTTTTTCTGAATCTACCATTATCTTGTCCCCCATCCTGTATATCTAATTGTTAATGCAGAATAATATCCCTGCCAACTGAAAAAGAAAATATAAGTTACAACAAAAACAAAGCCTGACCACCAATATGGGCGACCAATTTTTTCCAAATAATAAAGCGACCATAGCATCGTCACAACAAAAACACCGCTCAAATAGAAGATTGAAGAACGTCCTGTAAGTATAGGTTGAAGAACAAGAGCATTAAACATAATTATTGGAGCCATAAAAGGTAGAAGCGTCATCAAATACCAGGCAATGGCTGCAAGCGGATGCTTCTTCCACATAAAACGACCTGCAAAAAAGAATTCTCGAACCCACGATCGCTTCCACCTTGCCTGCTGCTTAATATACTGTTTCCACTTTGTCGGCACAATTGTTGTAGCCAAAGCCTCATCATCATAAAGAATCTTGTAATCCTTAAGCAGATAATTAGTCAAGCCTCTATCATCTCCATATGTAGCATACTTTCCTAAAAATTTCTGATGCAACCACATATCCAAAACATTCAAAACACAAACCCTGCGATACGCCGAGAAACACCCTGGGCAACAACTAACAGCACCAAAAATACTTTCTGCCGCTTTCATAACTCTATACGACACAAAATAACGAACATCCTGCATTTTAGTCAACGTATTATATGCAACATTCTCCACATCTGTATGTCCGGAAACAGCTGCAACCTGAGGATCGTTCAAACCTTGAACAACTTTGTGAACGGCACCATCAAGCAAGAAACTATCAGAATCCACATAAACCAAAATTTCAGATTTTGCAAGCAAAGCACCAATCGCCATACCATGACGCTTCCCCTTATTCTTCTCAAAGTCAACAACGATCAACTCGTGATACTTATTTTGAGCAAGAAGCATTTCATATAATGTATTATCAGTCGACCCATCATTTATACAAATGGCTGATAGTTTTTCTGCAGGATATCCCTCTGAATAAATTCTATCAATAGTTCTATGAATAGATGGTTCTTCATTCATGCATGCAACCAAAACAGATACCGTAGGTTCATATCCAACATCCGGCGGAGCACTATAAAAAGAAGACAAAATAAACCGAGTTAAAATAAAGATCCCCACAGAAAGACTATAAATATTAACCAAAGGCTGATAATAAAAATACTCAACATTGTGGATTTTGTAGATAAGAGTTAAGCCAAGAGTCAAAGACAAAAGAATCAGCAGAACCACCCTCACTCGCAATTTAAATGGCGAATATACAGCTCCTGATCTAGATTGCAGCTCATCTTTAAAAGCTTGTTCAGCCTTTTCTGATTCAGGTTGAGGCTCAGGCAACTCATACTCCGTGTATTCCATGCTCTTTTGACAAAATGGACATACAGCCGGCAACTCCCCTTTTACCGCCATAATCTTCATTTCGCAATATTCACACCTACAGGCCATTCCAATCATATTTAGTTCCTTGCAAAAACCAATTTAAAAATACAACACAAATTATTAACGCTTATTATATAGTAAACATATATAATATTCAATAATTTAATGCATAAAAGGAAAGTTTCCTTGATTTTTCGGTTGATTCATTTTTTTCGGTTGAATTTGGAAAGCCATTTGGTTCTTCAGTTAGACGGTTAGAATGTTAGAGGGTTAGAACGGGCACTGCCTTGGGCAGGAGGATTCAACGACTCAGGACTCATGACGCATGGTTATAAGAAAAACTTCAAGAGAAAATGTAGCTCAGGACGCATGTTTTCATTAAGGAATTTTGCAGTCACATAAGTGCTGTGTTGTGCGAAGCTTGCAAACCGAGAAATGAAGGTAAAGGGCCTTAGTTTTTCGGTTGGAGATAAATATGTGCGTTTGAGCCAATAAAATTAGCAAAACACACATTGTTTTATCACCAAACGGGTGATAAAGTTGAAAATTTTATTTAAAAGGCGGGGTGCTTCACCCCGCCAAAAAGTGTGTTCAACCGAAAAATCAAGGTAAAGGGGCAAACCGGAAATTAATATTTGAATTATATTTATTAATACTGTATAATTTTGAGACAAACATATAGAACTTACAAATTGAACAGAAATTATAATGCAATGCAAGATGAATTACAGAAACTAGCTGAAGAATTAAACATTGAATATGTCACATTGATACAAGATGATTGGCTAGATACATCTTTGATTTCAAAAATTCCATTTGACTGGGCAAAAAAGAACTCTGTTCTTCCGATCAAAAGAGATGGCAAATACTACATACTTACATCATCCCCAGAAGAGACCCAGCTTCTTGATCATATATCAATGATTATAAACCACTCTTTCGATCCAATTGCCACCGATGAGGCAATCATAAGCATAGCTCTTGAGAAGGTATACTTTGACAAAGATGATACAGCAGAAGACTTCCTTGATGACATGGAAAACATTGATGTTGAATATAAATCAAGCAATAAGATAACAACAGATCTGCTTACAGCTACAACCGGAGCCCCCGTTAGTCAGTTAGTAAACTTGATATTACTTGGAGCTGTCAAACAAAAGGCATCCGACATACATTTTGAACCATTTGAGAACAGAACCAGAATTCGTTACAGAGTTGATGGGATTATGTATGAACAAACTTCACCACCAAAGTCGATGGAAAGTTCGTTGATATCAAGACTTAAGGTTATGGCACATCTTGATATAGCGGAAAAGCGCCAGCCTCAAGATGGTATGGCAAAGATTCGCGTGGGAAAACGAGAAATTGATATGCGTGTTTCAACAGTACCAGTTGCAGAGGGTGAAAGAATTGTACTTCGATTACTTGACAAAAGCACCGCAATGACATCCCTTGAAACACTTGGTATGAACAAACATGTGAAAAAAGATTTTGATAAACTTTTAAAGCAGACAAATGGAATAATCATAGTTTCCGGACCGACAGGTTCAGGCAAAACAACCTCTCTTTATGCAGCCCTCAATCAACTGGATTCCACCAAGAAAAATATTATGACAATTGAAGATCCAATTGAATATCAGTTGGAAAACATTGGACAAATTCAGGTGAACACCAAAATTGGTTTGCTATTTTCGAAAGGGTTGCGCCACATTTTAAGACAAGACCCCGACATTGTGCTTGTTGGTGAAACTCGAGACCTGGAGACTGCTGAAATTTCTATTCGAGCATCACTAACCGGTCATTTGGTTCTAACAACCTTGCATACAAACGACGCACCAGGGTCAATAATCCGTATGATTGATATGGGAATTGAGCCATATCTTCTTTCTTCGTGCCTTCGCGGTGCAATGGGACAAAGGCTTGTCCGCTGCCTATGCGAGAACTGTAAAGAAGAGACAAAGGTTGAACCACACGAAATTGAATTGCTTGGCAAAGCAGGAGAAAAACTCATTGGCAAAACAGTTTGGAAAGCATCTGAAAAAGGCTGCAAACAATGTTTGGAAGGCTACTCTGGTCGAATGGGAATTTACGAATTACTTACATTCTCAAACGATATGAAAAATGCTCTACGCCAAAGAAACATAAATTCTGATGAACTAACAAAAATGGCACGGGAAAATGGGATGATTTCAATGATTGAAGATGGCATTGACAAAATACTTGACGGCAAGACAACCATCGAAGAAGTCACAAATGCGGCTGCATCAATAATATGAAAACTTATCAATACAAAGGTTATTCATCATCAGGAAGCCCTCAAAAAGGCATCGTAGAAGCTGACAGCATAAAAGAAGCACGTCGCAGTCTTGTTGCAAAAGGCATTTTTCCTGAAAAAATCATTGATGGCAAGAACATCAAATCGCGCCTGAACACAACAGCTCGTTCAACCATATACCGAGAACTTAGCACACTCTTAAAAGCAGGTATTCCACTGGCAAAAGCATTGGACATGCTAATCGACTCTCCGGACATCGGCAACGTCAGGATAACACTTGGGCATGTTCGCGATCAAATCAAAGATGGTTCAAACCTTGCAACAGCCTTTGCCAAAGCATCTAATTCAGTTAAACCATTTGAACTTGCAGTTATTGAGTCCGCCGAGGAGACAGGCTCTTTAGATCTGATGTTCAACAACTTGGCTGAATTTCTGGAAGAAAAAGATGTTCTTCAGGACAAAGTTAAGATGGCGATGATATATCCATCGATAATAATGTTTGTCGGCGTATGTGTTGCAATTATTATGTTAGTTTTCCTGCTGCCAAAAACAGCGGAAATAATTGGCGATACAACCCAAGACCTACCCGCAATTACAAAATTCATGATGAATTTTGGAAAATTTGTAACCCAATGGGGACTTCCATTTCTTGTTTTAATTGCAGGCGGAATTTTTTTTCTTAGACAAAAGCTTAAGAGCAACCAACAGTTTAAATTGAAGTATGAGCGCAACAAGTTCAAAGTTCCAATTGTCGGAAAAGGAACAACAATTTTGACAAACCTTCGTTTTTCATCGACAATGTCCATGCTCTTAAGTGGTGGTGTTTCAGTTTTAACAGCATTTAAGCTGAGCGGGAAAGTCACAGGTAATCAATGGTTGACACTAATGTCAGAACAACAGGCTTTAAATGTTGAACATGGCGGCAAACTCTCAGATGCCGTAAGAAGCATCGCACCTCTTGCAGAAAACCTACCCAGCTGGATTCAAGTTGGCGAAGCAACAGGTGAACTACCACAAATGTTTAAATCGGCCTCAGAACGTTACAGTAGAAAATGGGACAAATATATTTCCAGACTATTAAATTTGCTGGAGCCTGTACTAATTCTTACAATTGGTGCATTTGTTTTATTAATCGTTCTAGCGGTACTTCTGCCAATATTATCTTTGACCAAATCAATTGGGGCGTAATATAGTTGTTAGCTTTTAGTAAATAGTTGATAGTTGATAGTAAATGGTTGATAGTTAATAGGCACTAGGTCCACATTGCATCCATGTACACAACTTCCAACACAACTTTATGCATGTCAACTTTTCATGATAACGTCCTCGTTGTCATCTACGTTCAACCTAAAAATTGAGAAATTTACCTTAATTTTTCGGTTGGAGATAAAAACATGCTTTTCGACCAATAAAATTAAGAAATGAGGGACTGTTTTTTCT
>JAQICX010000181.1 GCA_027858345.1 Kiritimatiellia bacterium
GCGGTGTCGCGCGGGAGGTGCGAGAACGAGACCCACTTAAAAGACTGCGTATTCCATTCGCGCTGGTCCTGAAGTTCCTGGTAGCCGAACGGGATCGTGATACCGACCCCCTCCGAACCTTCTGCGGACAGCAGTAGCCGCAACGCATCGCCTCTGGAAATAAAGCCTCCGGGCGTCTTGTCCACCGGGAAGAGTTTTGCTTCGCTGTCGTTGATGGACCAGTTGACCTTGTCGATAAAGGCTCTCGTGGAAACGCCAAAACTATGCGAGACTTTCAGGCTGCCATCGGGAAGCGTCGTACTGGTGAGCGTAAGCTCCCCGTTCTCCCCCGCCTTCAGGACCGCCTGAGCTCCATTTGCGTATTTCAGATAGGCGCAGTAGTTGGTCACGTTGACCGTCACGGGTTTCTGCGCACTCTGGCCTTCTTTGAATATCATCGGATACGAGAGTTTGATCGTGCCGACGGGCTCCTTTGCCTTCAGCTCAATGCCATTGGCTTCAAGATTCAGTTCGAGGGCCGAGGCGGAAACCGCCGCAAGACCCAGTGCTATCATGATTATCGATGTGTGTTTGTTCATTTTGTTTTCTTTTTTCTGAATTATAATGTCTGCGGGCGTCTATTCCGCCCGCAGACTGTTGTTGAAATCTTGCCACGCCGAGCCCAGATGGATTCGACGCGACATCATGTGAATCAGCGTACGATAAGAAGCGTGCCTAACGAGGTGGCCGTCGCCGTCACCGTCCAGCCGGTTGTGTCATCGCCTGTCGTCGTCAGAATATAGCCGGTGGTTTTCGTCAGCGCGCTGGTAAACGACGTCGCCGTCGCAGAGACCGTGATGACATCCCAGCTTGTCCCGGCGGCGACTCGCTCCCCGCTCTCTGGAACGAGTTCCAGCATGCCAGTCAGCGTCAGCGGTGAAGTCACATTGAAAACAAGCGCGTCGTTCTGTCCGCCGGTTGCCTTCAGGTCCAACACGTACTGTGCGTTAGCATCCGCGGTGAATGCCGTGGCGGACACGGTGTTCGTGCCATAGCCGATTCCGCTGATGCTCTGGGGCTCCAGCACCGCCGTGGCCGCGAGATGCATTGCCTTGGTCGAGCTCAACGTGCCATGGCCCTTCACATGACGCTCCACGGTTGCAACCGATTCCGAGCCAGGATTGTACCGCAAGGTTGAGTTG
The DNA here is from genome assembly GCA_027858345.1 of Kiritimatiellia bacterium. Lineage (GTDB taxonomy): Bacteria > Verrucomicrobiota > Kiritimatiellia > JAQICX01 > JAQICX01 > JAQICX01. The sequence goes on from JAQICX010000181.1 coordinate 1,182, forward strand.
TTGCGGAGGATCACCTGATTGGCGGCATCGCCCAGCATTTCGTTTCTGGCAGGCAACTCGTTATTACCGATGGTCAACATGCAACTTGCCTGCAAACTTTGTCCGACCCCGACGTATACATCGCCGCGGAACGTGCTGTTCGTGTTCAGGAACGAAGGATAGAAGTTGCAATACTGATCCCCATTCGCATTTAAATAGATTTCGACGGGAGACCCTTCGGATCCGCCTGTGATTGCAGCATAAAACGGAGCGCCAAGACCGTAGGCCGTGTTTTTCTGGAACACCAGCGTCTGCTTGAGCTCCATCGTCAAACCGTAGTCGCCACTGGCGTTGCCGAATCTGAGCCCGCCCAGTTGCGACGTAGCCACAATGTAGTTCGTGCCGGTGGCGTCAGCATCAAACGTCAGGGTCGCCGGACCGTTCGTCGCCGTGACTGCAACCTGCGCTCCGTAGCCCTCGTTCACGGTCATAGCGCTAATGGTTGCATCGTTGGTCAAGTTCAACGTGCGGTTGATGCCGACGGTCGGCCAAGATGGGCCTCCAACGTTGACAATGATTTTGTCGCCCTTGAACTGTGGTGTCGTTCTTTCGTAAAACGTATTGATTGTCTAGACGCCTTCTGCATGCCAATCTGCATTGGTGGCGACCCAGGTGAATGTGTCAGGGGTATTCCAAGGCCGCGTCGTGAAGCTTACCACGTCAGATGACATGCTCTCGCCCGTGCTGTTCGAAACGGAGTGGCGGACATAGTAAGTCGTGTTGACATTAAGGGTATTCAACTTCAGGCTATAGGCTCCTAGCGTTGTGACCGTAGCTGGATACGCCTCAACATGATCCCATGCACCGAAGTCAGACACTTTGTCAACAGTTCCAAAATAGGCACGCAACGTCGCCTCTCCATCCGGTGCAACGCTGATGACATCCGCATTGAACGTGGCATTTGTCTCTGCGATCAATGTCGTCGGCAGATTCTGAACGGCGGGATACAGTGTCGTATTCACCTGCCTGGTGGCCGTCACCACCCATCCGGCACTCGCATTGCCCGTCGTCTGGAAGCTGTAGAAGGGCGTCTTATAAGACGGGTTGAAGGTAAAAGCCGAGGTCCCGGCCGTCACCGTGATAATAGGCCAAGACGTTCCCACGGGAATCTCCTCTAGGGGCTCCATCAGCACTTTGCCCGTATACGTAAATGCGGAGTTGCCGCTGAATGCCACGACATCCTTTGTCGTTTCCGTGACATTGATCCGGATCTGTGAATTTGTATGCGTCGTAATGGTGCTCCCTGCTACCGTGATCTTACCAATCGGATTTGAGAACTCTACGGATGGCTCCAGGGATGATCCATCTCCCAAGACAAGCGTATCCGCATAGGTGATGGTTGTCCAGTCCGTGTTGACACGGAGCCCGCGCACGGTACCCGTTCCAAGTATACGCCGCTTCAAGCCATCAGAATAACCTTGGCTGACACAAAGGTTCGGCTTTTGATTGCGCAGGATGATCTTGTTGTCGGGATGCCCCAGCATGCTGTCCGCACCTTTGACTGAACTGTATCCAAGAAACACATACATTTTGCCCTTGGACCCCGTCCCCGTCGCGCCTATATACACATCGCCGCGGAACGTGCTATTCGTGTTCATCAGATGAACACGGTATGTGTTCCACTCGTTGTTGTTGACTTCGGTCAGCAGGGAAATGGGATTGCCCTCCGTACCGCCGATGATCTTCCCTCTGACGAACATGTAGAGAGAGCCACTATGGTTCCCTGAAAAAATGAGGTTGTCAATGATGTTCAGGGTCAAATCGTCGTCCACCAGACCATCCCCGAGGTAGACGTGTTTTCCCGCAGAGTAAATTTTGTTGGTCACCGCAGCAGATGCGGACTCGAATGTCTGCGTGACGACACCCGTCGTCGGCAGACTCAGCGAACCCCCGCTAACGGATATTCCAGACATCGTGACATTCGTCGTCATCGTAATCGTCGTTGCGTTGGTCGTCACGACCAAATCCCCTGCGATTTCGGGGAAAACGCGTGATGTGACCGTCGGCGTCCAGACGCCTACCGCATCCCACGATCCGCTGGCACCACCGATCCACGTGAACGTATCCGGTTGAGCATACGACGTGATGACTCCCATGGCGAGTGCGAGCGTGAAGACGATGCGTTTGCCCACCGAGGCAAGATGCACAATGCGACTTGTTTTTGCAATGTTGGTTTTCATTATATTACTCCTCTGCTTGTTGATTTGGGCACCCGTTTTGGATGTCCCATTGAGTTTTGTTTAGGTATGCCATAATCATGCTGGCACCACCTGTTTGTTTTGGTTACGTTGGCGACACTACTCGTGCATCTAACAACAATTATACATAAAGACGGTGTGAAACTGGTTTTTTCGTGTCCGCACCGTTGTTGGCAAATGTCATCTATCGGATGTTCAAGATAGTGTTAGTTAAGTAATCCTATATTGAACTAATGCCGAAGTTTTTCATTCGCCAGTGTTGTGTCATTGTATATAGTATGTTCTCCTTATGTGTTGGTGCCATTATTGAACAGCTTCCATGCTTCGCCCTTCGGCTACGCATGGACACCGTCGCAGCTCTAAAACTACGAAGTAGTTTGTTTGTAACCCCGTATGTTATACGGGTAACTATAGCCAAACAAACAAAAAACCTGAAAGTGGCGAACAAAAGTCTCCGCCACGAAAATCGTTGCAGTTGACACTCCTGTTTTTTTAGCAACACTATTTATACTTGCCTTCATTTTTTTATTTTTGCATGTAACTTACTGTAACTTATAACTACGGCAATATAACATTTTAAGTCTAGTTGTCAAGTGAAAAAGACAAAAATTCTGTTTTTATATTTTCTTTAACTAATTTGCAAACTGATTGTCTGATTGACGATGATTCAAAAAAACACTCTTTATGCTGTCCCAGCTGTTACTTTAATATTAAGGATAGCATCTCTGAATGCAAAATTATTGAGTTCCAACGATTTCATCCCCGCCAACAAGTTTGGAGCAGTTGAAAGTCCTTCAGGAGGAAATTTTATTACAAAAAGTCACTTGTAAAGCATATTAATGAATCCTGTTGTGTCGCGGGCATGATTCCCGTTCAATCATCTTTCCATCAAGTTCCTGCATGCCACAATATGGTTCGCCCGTTTCCGGATGATAAATTTCACAGAATGAACAATATCTTTCTTTTGAACCCTACTCATTGCTTCAAACTGTTCTTTATCGGCAACACCAAAAATTACAGCAAATGCATATCCAAGACTTTTCTGCCTAATTTTATTATCATCTTCAGAAAGAGACAGTACCTTACTAAATTTGTTTACAATTTTATATGCATTATAATATAGACAATAGAAGATAGGGCTTTTGACTTTTAAATCCTGAAAATATTCAATACCACTAGATGCAAGATTAGGACTTGCAAAGACTTTAGGATACCCAGCTATGTCTAGCCCTTTTCCTTTCAAAAAGAGTAAAACTATCACAAGACAAGACGGCTCGACAGGCCGCCAGCCCTTATCTCTTAACTCCTGCCCCTTGTCAGCTAACTCTTGTCTCAGCGAACGGAAGTGAGCCCGCTTCCCCATATTGATCTTAATGCATTAACCTGAACCTCACCATCAGAGCACACAGCAAGAACATCATCATTTATCGGCAAATAGCAGAAACTTAGCACCTTCTCTCCTTCTGAAACAAAAATTTCCACCGAAACTCTATCCACCAATATTCTAACTTCCTCTTTCATTGAACAGCATAAATCTTTATCAAATGCTTTTAATGTTCCACCTGTCAAGCTGCAAAGAGTAATACCACCTTTTGATACAGTCACTTCTCTCTGTTTGTCTGAAGGTTTAATAATTATATCTGCACAGTCAATAGGTTCATCATCAGAATATAACTCTTTTATTTCATCAATAGGATAACGAAAAACTTTGATTCCATCAGAACAATTTTTCAGAGATAATTCGCATGGGAAATTCATCTGCTGATCAAAAGGCATTTCAGGATAGCGTTCCTGATCCTCTGTCTCCGTATTACGCATCCATACAAGTTGAACAATCCGTTCACCAACATTATTCCAGGTTTGAGTTGCATAAAAATTATTTCCGAAATCACCCTTTTGAATATCTGTTTCAGGAACAAATGCATTGCCATCAAAGTCCCCCACAAGATAATCACCCTTGCCATCCACTAGTACCCATTTTTCGTCGTCAGTATCCTCAACTGTGAGCTTAAAGAGATCTGGACATTCAAAAAAAGAACCAAGACTGCTTCTGCGTTCCCAGTTAACCAGATCATCTGATGCAAAAAACAGATATATTCCATCATGATTTTCGGCATCCTCTGTGTTTTCAGGAGCACGGCACCACAGCACAAGTATCCACTTTCCGCTTTCTGTATGAAAAAATACTTTTGGGTCTCTATTACCAGGCATTATCTCCGGAATAACCGGTTCGTCCTGAAAAGGCTCCCAAGTTCTGCCCTTATCTGTACTGACATACATATACTGTCCCCATGTACTGAGGCCGGTAAAAAATGCTGCCAGTGTTTTATCTGCTCCAGACTGAAGCCCCAAAACATTATCAAAATCTACAACTGCCGATCCTGACCATGTTTCACCATAAACATTATTTGCCGGAATAGCCATGCCAAGATCATCCCAATGAAGCAGATCAGTACTGACAGCATGCCCCCACCCTTTTATTTCTCCAGGTGGTACAAATTGATAAAACATATGATATTCGCCATCATGATACAACAACCCATTGGGATCATTTAACCAACCTGACTTGGCTGTGAAATGAAACTGCGGCCTTAATTTTTCATTATACATCTATTTATCCTATCTTGTGTACGGTTTTTCCCGTAATCCCAATGTGGGAAAACTGTTTTTTATTGTTTTGAAGAATATAATAAACCATAAGAGCTGTCAAATTCAAAAACTAAATAGGCAACACTTTTCTGTACAAATTTTAAATTTAATTCTATTTTCTCATTTTTATCCTGAGAGTCGGATAAAGCGTACAGCACTAGTAACACATCCTTAACCTTAATATTTCTTCGGGCGGATAGACATCTCCTCCTTTGTTCCTGCTTTTATTTTTCCTTTGAGTCTCTGGCTTACCGTATAAGTCTTTTTGCTCTTTTTATTGCAGGCCGTACCCCGTTCGTAAATGTAAATATCACCATTAGGGCGTTTTTCACGCCGCTTTTGCATGTCAGCGAAGCATGGAAGCTTTTTAATTTTAATTGCCATTACGCAACGCTTCATTCAGTCGTCGAACACGAGCAAAAAATGCACACGTAAACTGCTGGCGGAGTTTCTAGAAATTTTAATTCGCGGGGAAGAAAAGCCTATCAGGTTCAAGTTTATCTGATTCCTTCTATATGTTGTGCTAGTGGTGCAAGTGTGGTGCCACCGGTCAACGAGTAAGGAGTATCTCCGAAGTTGACGGTTACAACAACTCCATTTGCGAAGCGTGTTTGCTGGACGGTGTGGTCGGATGTCAACCACTCATGTGATAGCATTTCTGAATAACCTGTTGCGCGTGCGACCACAGTTGCTGTCTGGTAGCTTTTTACGAATCGCTCCTTGTTTTCGTTCCAAATTTTACGATCAAACATGAACATTGGTGGTGTGCCGTAGAGGGCGTTCCATAGATCTCTCCGATCCCACAACTTTGGTAGTTTGTTATTGTAATCACCCCAATACCACTGAGATACCACACAGTCGTGGTAGACTAGTTCCCAAAGAGGCAATCGATAAAAGGATCCCGTTTGAAATTTAGCAACTTTTTCTGGAACCTCATTCCATATCTGCATCATATTTCGTCCAGAGTCTGGAACGCGGTATGGACCTAGACTAAGCATCCCTTCGAAGTAGTGGACAAATGGTACAGCTGCGTCATGCCCCGTTTCGCTTCCACAGACCAGACCGGATCCTTCGCTGATGTATTGAAGCAGTTCCATCTTAAATTGTTTACTCTCGGTACGCGTCATAGGGTGATTTGGATGATAACATTCGCGCCATGGACTAGCGGTGGTTGTGTCAATAAATCGGCAGCGGTAGGAGTGGGTTGCCAGTTCAAGCGGAATTCGTCGTTTTGCATAGGCTACGGCTTGCCGGTCGCATAGCGTACCGCACGAGATCATTTCCCCATTCTTTGCTTCGACTTTCCAACCGCGTACCCATTCGCCGTTGGCACCAATCATTAGATCATCGTTCTTCCATGCATCGCTAGTCCAATCTGGATGAAGCCATCTGATGTTTGGAAAGTTCTCCGGGTTCATGGCGTCCTGATAAATATCGTAGCGGCTGGTTAATACGCCCATCTCGTTCAATGTTTTGATCTGTTCTGGAGGCAGGGCGGAACTCCATAGAATGCGTTTAATGCCGAGCTTCTGTAATTCATTGCACCACGTGGAGGCATCTTTGTCCCAGCACCAGATGTTTACGGCGCCAACAAGTAAATCCACGGCAGGGATGGCTTTGCGCTTGTCGGCCAGTGTTTTGAAAAGTCCTGTTTTTTTTGCATACTCGCGATAGCGTTTGGTCATGGCTATATAGTTACCTTTATCGAAAATGACATATCTTATGATGCGCTTTGGTCCAAAATGTTGTTTCTGTGACACCCACTCCGGAGCGAGGACGAGTAGTCCATTTTGCCTTAGAATTGAGACCTCTGCGTCGTCAGGAGTCTCAATGACTGCCATCCACCCCGCCTCGCCTTCTACTGCTCCGTACCATGGCATGCAAAGTCCATGACCAGCATATAAGGAATAATGCATAGATGGAAGCGACTCGTCATCGGTTGGATAACTGATGCCCTCGTTGACAGGAATAATTAGCAATTGACCCTTGGCGGACGTGAATGGAACCGGCCAGTCGAGCGAGTCATTCATTTCATTTTTGGAATCGATGGAAACTATGACCTCGGGGGCGTCCCCGTCGAGCGATACACTTGCTGTTATGTTGCACATTGACAAAGAGTCAAGAAGTTTTAAATATATTGTACGTTTGTTGGCTTTTACATCAAGGACTATCATATGGACATTATCCGTCCTCTGAACCCACACTTTGTTCGTGCGTTTATCTTTCACAGAAAAAGAGGCATCGGCGGTGCGGAGGCTCACTTCAATGGTTGCATTGCGGATAGTCACCTCAGCCGGCAGGCCCTGTGTACGAAGTGTTACAAGACTTCCTTGATGCGTCAGAGAGAAATCGTCACACCAGATGTTGGCGGGACCATCGCCGATGAGGCGAGGCCAAATTGTTGTGACTCCCTGTGGAACTACGAAACGGGAGCACAGGGAAACCCATCCTTCAGTTTCTCGTGTTGTTTGCTTGCCATGAGCCCAGTCTATGGTTTTGCCGTCTGCATTACGGGTAACGACACCAAGAGTTACACTACCTGCACCCTGAAAACGAACCCAGGCCGTTAATTCATAGATATCACCAGGTTGGACTTCCATGCTAAGTGAATGTCCAAGGCTCCAGTCTTTCTGTCCGGTATGTTCGATGCGCAGTGCCTGTGTTCCTTCGTGGTATTCGGTTGAGTCGAGGATAGCTCGTGCGGCACCGTCTTCCCGCATCCAGAGCGTGTTCCATCCATTGGTGCCATTCTCAAAATTTCCATTTACTAAAAGGTTCTTTTTCTGGACATCAACTTTATTTGGAGTCTGAGCAAAGAGAGCCCCTAAGCATAAATTCAGACAACATATTATTGGTATTACGTATTTCATTGTGATTACTTTCATACTTCTTTCCCTTTTTTGTTATGGTTCTGTCAAAAGTTTCATACTTTTTTCAGAGCTGTTTTGTTATATTATTCATGTGTAGTTCTGCTGTTGAGCCACATTATAAACAATGTGGTTGGAGACTACGCGCTAAATTTTATCAATAGCTGGGACACTTCCAAATATTTGCCTTTGAGCGGTAGTTTGTTGTTAAAACCAGTTTTTAAAGAGCTGTTTATAACAATTCTTCCTCTAAAGTTAAGTATATTATATGGTGTTTTGCAAAAAATGCAACTTTTATTTGGGTGAATAAATAAAAAACCTTAATTTTTCGGTTGCCTACAATTATGACAATGAGGACATTGTCGCTCCCGTTTTTCCAAGATAACGGTTGTTTGTATACAGGGAGCGACAACGTCCTCGTTGTCATAAAATATAATTTTCAACTTTATCACCCAAAACGGCAAAAGTTGAAATACTAACACTTGATTTTGTTGGTTCAAACAGATATTTTCTTGTCCAACCGAAAAACTAAGGATAAAAAAGTTGAAGTGATTGGTAAGATGCTCACTTCCTCCTACGTTCCTACGGTGTGACACAGTCGTTCGCCGAGCCCAGTCAAACAACAGTCAAACAAATTTAGTTCCGTGACCTGCATTGCAAATATACTTCAATTTAATCACTTACGGAATCTCCATTACAAAAATAATGGAAATTTATAAAATACTGGTTGACAAATTATCAATAGGTATTATACAATATAACCATTTAAATTATTTGAGGGGAAATTGAATGGCGAATATATTATCGATTGACATTGGGACTTCGAAGCTTTGTGCGGTTATTTTTGATATGATTGCAGATGAACTTGTGGCTATAAAATCATGTGCTAATGATAGTAATATTGATTTGACAATGGCGGATTATCATGAACAATGTCCTGAAAAGATTGTGCAATCTATTTTCGGGCTTATTATGGATTTGTCTGAGGAGTATTCGGCTGAATTGGCATCTGTTGAGGGAGTTTCTGTTTCTGGGCAGATGCATGGTGTTCTTTTGGTAAATGAAAAATGCGAGCCGGTAACAAATTTTATTACATGGCGGGATAAGCGGGCTTTAGAGTTTGAAGATTTGCTATCCAGTTGTAACACCGCCGATAACTTTATGGCAACGGGTACTCATCTGCAAAGTGGATATGGCGGGGCAACTTTGGCATGGCTTTTTGCTCATGGAAAAATTTCCAATGGGTGTCGGGCTTTATCGATGGCTGATTATCTGGTTTTACGTCTTACAGGTAAAGCAGCAACTGAATCAACCCATGCTGCTAGCTGGGGAATTCTGAATATACAAAAAAATGATTGGTGCTATCCATTAATAGAAAAACTTGGAATTGATACAGAAATATTGCTGCCAGTGCATAGAAGTGCAGAACCGCTTGGCGTGATAACGATTGATATGGCCGTTGAACTTGGTTTGAATCGCAAGGTTATTGTGTATTCACCGGTTGGTGATAATCAGGCAGGTGTTATAGGCACGGCTGGGTTTGATAAAAACCAGATGATTCTTAATCTTGGAACAGGTGGGCAGATTTCGGTTTCTCAGGATAGTTTTGATGTTATAGATGGTTTTGAGATGCGTCCTATGCCGCATGGCGGGTCGATTCTTGTAGGTGCTAGTTTGTGTGGTGGTTGGTCTTATGCTTATTTATGTGAGTTTGTGAAAGATTTGCTGAAAAAGATAGGGAATGTTGAGCTAACTAACGTTGAAATATTTAACAAGCTTGATAAACTTTCAAGTGAGGCTGATTGCTCTTGTGGTGGACTTGTGGTTGATACTCGTTTTGCAGGAACACGGGGAGAACATGATTTACGTGGGGAGATAAAAAATATTGATACTTCTAATTTTAATATTTGCAATCTTGGAAGGGCTTTTCTTGTGGGTATGGTTTCAGAATTGTCAAATCTTGCAAGCAAAATTGATACATCGGAAATTTCAAGAATTTTCACATGTGGCAATGGAGTTTATAAAAATCCTTTGCTAGTAGAAATTATTGCCAATATTTTTAGAAAGACGGTGGTGTTATCGAATGTGCGGGAGGAGGCAGCAGTTGGGGCTGCTTTGGCTGTGGCACAGACTATTAAATTGTCAAGAGATATAAAATATGATCAATAAAACACAATATGTCCGTGATAAGATATTTCGTGAGATTCTTGAAGGTAAATACAAGCCTGGCGGCAAACTACCAACTGAAGTTCAGATGGCGAAGCTTACCAATACCAGCCGAATTACGATACGACGTGCATTTGCGGAGCTGGAAAAAAGTGGAATAATTCATCGAATACAAGGTAGGGGTACATTTGTTTCGATATCCCTTCATGGCGGTGGCGGCGAAGGTGATCATGTTGCTTTGCTGACGACCCTTAATGATCCTTTTGCACTAGAATTTATTACGCATCTTGAGTCTGAACTTGCCAAACAGGATTTGCTTTTGACTCTTAAGATAACCGATGAAGATCCAAGAAAGGAAAATGCTGCAGCTATTAAGTTGGTTGCAAAAGGTATTCGCAACCTTATAGTCTGGCCTAGTGGAAACTCAGTGTCTTATGATACCTTTTTCAGGCTTAGAGTGCTTGGTGCAAATATTGTTTTTTTTGACAGGAAGTTTCCAGGTGACTGTGCGGATTATATTGGTCTTGACCATAAAAAGGCTGTTACTGATTTGCTTGAACATGCTTGTTGCAATGGATTAAAAGAATTTATTTTTATTAATTACAAAGGGTTAGTGGCGGACAGTAATGCGATGCGGCAGGAAGCGTTTGAGAAGTATTGTGCAGATAAGAAATTGAAGCATAGTGTTGTTTTAATAGATTATTCTTCATCGCCGGGTCAACAAATAGAAGCAAATTGGAAAAATTGGATACATGGTTTTGGAAAGCTGGCAGTGATTTGTGTTAATGATACAGTCTCTATAGCAGCAAGTGATGTTCTGGGAAATAAAATAAATATTTATGGCATTGATGGATTTAGCAAAGCTATAGAACGCGGGATTGTTTCAGTTGCTCAGCCGTTATCGATGATGGCTGTAAAATCTATCCAACTTTTACAGAAGCAGCGTGAATTGGGAAGTAACTGGAAAGCAAGGAATATTTTTGTTAAGGGCAAGATTATTGAAAAAAAAAGGGAGAATATAATGAATTTTAATCAACCTATTTTGTTTATGCCGAATCGTGTTTGGCGTGCTTATGTTGGCGGACAAGTAATGGATGAATTTTTGTATGGTCTAGAGAAACCTGACGGGCATTTTCCGGAGGATTGGCTTGGGTCTGTTACTATTGCAAACAATTATGTCAATCAACAGTCTCCCGAGGAAGGTTTAACCAGAGTCAGGAATTCAAATGGAAAAGAAGGACCACTATTTAAAGATTTGCTTGAAAAATATCCTCAGCAAATTGTAGGTAACGATTCGGGCAATCTTGATGTGTTGTGCAAGTATCTTGATTCTGCAATTCGTCTGCCCATTCAGTGTCATCCTGATAAAGAATTTGCACTGAAGTATCTAGACAGTCCTAATGGAAAAACAGAATCGTGGTTTGTACTTGCGACTAGACAAATTAATGGTGAAGATCCTTATTTGTTGCTTGGATTTAAAGAAAATGTAGATGCAGATGATTTTAAAAAGGCGGTACTTGCTCAGGATATTCTTACGATGGAGAATTCGCTTCACAAGATTAAGGTTAAGCCGGGTGATATGTATTTTATTCCAGGCAGATTGCCACATGCGATAGGTCCTGGGGTATTTTTGCTGGAAGTTCAGGAACCTACCGACTGGGTGGTTCAGCCGGAGCTGTATATTGGTGATACTAAACTTTCTCATCAAGAGATGTGGGGAGAGCTTAGTATTGAAGATGGCTTGAAGTGTTTTGATTATGAATCTAAAGGTACATTGGAGCAAATTCTTAGGCGTTGTCGATTACTACCGGCAACCGCAGTTCAGAACGAGAATTACATATTCAGCGAGATCATTGGCCCGGCAATTACGGATTGTTTTGCGGTGCATAAGATGGAAATAAATAAAAGTTGCGGAATAAAATTTAACAACTGGGCAATTTCTGTTGTTACCGAAGGAGTTGCCAGAATAAATAATATTGAAGTAAAACGAGGCGATTATTTCTTTGTTCCGTATGCGGCGGAGGAGGTGAAGTTTGATGTTGAACAAAAAGTATCTATTTATGTGATTGGGAATCAATCATTGAGTATCAGATGAAGTTTTAATTGTAATTCAAGAGAGCCACTGTTAGAGCTAACTTCCTCAATGACCTTGGGGGTCTTGACTGGAGGCAGACGGGGCGTGGAATTTTTGCAAGCGATTCAATATATTAAGTTTTTAAGAGAGGTAGATATGGAGTTATGAGAATATTTTCAACAGGTTTTAGTGAGGGGCTTGACGGGCCTGGGCGGAGATGGATTGTTTACCTTAAGGGGTGTAACTTTCGTTGTCTTTGGTGTGCTAGTCCTGAAAGTATTTCAGGTAGCAAGGAAATTCTTTTTTATCCTGATCGTAGTAGATATAGCGATAAGTCTTGTACGCATGGAGCTGTATCTTTAGATAGGAATAGTTTTCACCTGAATCGTTCAGAATGTGAATTTTGCAAGGATCATAATTGTGTAACAGTTTTTCATGATCCTTCTTTTGAAATAGTAGGTGAGGACATAACATCTGATCATTTAGTTGGCAAAGCAGAAAAATACCGGTCTTTATTTGGCAGGGATGGCGGCGTCACTTTCGGTGGAGGAGAATCGACGTTGCAGGATGTGGAGTTGTTTGAAGCAATAGCAGAATTAAGGGCAAGGCAGATAAATGTGGCAGTGGAAACAAATGGTTCAACTGCTGCTGCTCAAAAACTTGTGGGTAAGGTGGATCTACTTATATGTGATTTTAAATGTTTTTCTCGCGATTTGCATCTGCAATGGACTGGGGCTGAAAATGATCAAGTTCTTAAAACAATTTTGTATGCTTGTAAACAAAAACAGAAGCTTTTGGTGCGAATACCGCTGATCTGCGGTTTTAATGATTTTAAAAGCGAATGGTCGCTTATGAGAGATTTTCTTTGTGACTGCAAAGAGCTGGCAGGAGAATTAAATGTAGAGATACTTAGGATGCATCATTTTGGCAAGCCTAAGTATAAAGCGTTAGGGATTGAATATCCGATGCTTAATGTGGCTTGTCCAACTCAGGTAGATGTACGTGAATTGGCAAATTTATTAAAAAATAGTGGAATAAATGTGCGGGTATGCACTTAGAGGTTGTTTAGAGCATTTCACTCATGAAACGCAGTAAATCTTTGTCCTGCGGCTTCCGTTGAATCTTTCAAAAAAATACGCAATAGGCCTGCTATTACTTGATTTTTTTTTAAGTCCAACGTCGTCCTCGAATAAAATCTTTACAGCGTTTCATTTGTTCAATGCTCTAGTCTCTTAATTTGGAGTTTATGATGATTGATTCAAAAAATAATGATTTGGTTATGGCGCTGGCAGATGGCGTTGAGAAAGTTCGCTCTTTCAAGCGTTCTCAGGATACGGTGGTTGAGTGGTTTTTTGTTCAGGAAATACGAATGCAGCAGTATGAAAAAATGATTGCATGTGGACTTAATCCTGATGATGCAGAAGGGCAGGCAGAGCTTCTTATTCGTACGATTAGTGAAATGCCTTTAAGTATTATCCCCGGCAGTGCAATTGCGGGCAGTCAGGATGCGGGGTTTTCTCCTTCTTATGCTCTGATAAATCCTTCATTCAAAGTTGACGAATTTGCCGGCTATTGTGATCCGGTTGCAATTTATGATGATATTAAACCAGATGAAGCACTTGGTCTCAGCAAAGAGCGTATTGAAAGGGTAAGGCAATATTGGAAAGATACTGAATACGTGCGCAAGCTAAGTAGTATTTATGATTCAACCGGTGATTTGACTGGAGAGGTTGTTTTTTTTGCTGAACCAGTTACTGGTCATACTATTCCTGATTTCAGAGATTTCATAAAATTTGGAGTATCTGAAATGATAGAACGAGCTTATCAACTTCAAAGCCCATATGGCAAGATTATGGGCAAAGCGCTTGAGGCTGTGGTTATTCTTGGAAAACGATATCACCAGCTTGCCAAAGAGTTGGCGGAAAACACTAAAGATGAAAATGAAAGAATTCGCCTTAAAAAGATTGCTGATATTCTTACGCGCATACCTGCTGAGCCAGCAAGAGATCTTCATGAAGCGATAGAGATGTATGTATTATTGTGGCAGGTGATGGTAATCGAGCAAGCTCCCAATCCATATGCATTTTCAGTGGGCAATCTTGATCGCATACTTTCCCCGTATTATAAACAATCGGATATTTCTTATGAGCATGCAGTAGAACTTGTTCGTAATATGCTCTGTTTTTTTCAAGTAGGCAAACGATGCTGGGCTATAAGTCAGAATGTTCTTGTTGGCGGTAAAGATGAAAAAGGCAATAATCTGACTGACGAAATGAGTTATATTATTTTGGATGCTTTTTATAAAACAAACGATCCTCAGCCTGCATTGTCGGTAAAAGTTTATGCCGAAACCCCCGTTGAGCTTTACGATTCAATCGGAAGATTTTTCTTCACGCCTGGACATTCAACGCCATCATTATTTAATGATGACAGTGTTTTTGAGATGCTTCTGCAACAAGGTAAAGCAGTTTCTGATTTGCCTGATTATTCGATAGCTGGTTGTCAGGAACTGTTAGTTATGGGGAAGTCATCATTGAATACGACCAACTCTTGGCTTAATTTGGCAAAGGTTCTAACTTTAGCATGTAATGATGGCAAGTCGCTTATCAGTTCAAAACAACTTGTACCTACATGGCGTGAGTTGGGGTACTGTGATGCAACGAATGCTTATGAGAACATTCATGATGTTTTCTTCAAGATGTTGAAAATTGTTCTTCCGAAAATGCAGCAAACAGCCAATGCCTGTACGGATTTGTTAGGTACAGAAAAGCCTGTTCCTTTTACCTCGGCTGTGATGGACAGCTTTAATACTGGTTCGGATATGCGTGATCCTAAAAAACCTGGTACTCGTTATAATGCCAGTGGTTGTCTTGTGCATGGACTTTCGGTTGTGAGTGACTCTCTTTATGCTGTTAAGAATGCTTTGTCCACAGGAATGTGGTGTGCCGATGATATTCAGAAGGCTCTATGTGAAAATTTTGATGGGAATGAAAATTTAAGAAGCTTTTTGTTAAATCAACCTCGTTATGGTAACGGCAATGATGAGGCAGACGATCTGGCTGTTTCGCTTATTAACAGGGTTGCTGATATGATTGGAGAGCTTCGTAACACAGCGGGTAATGAATTTTTGGCAGATTTTTCTACTCCAAGTACGCATTTGCTTTATGGCTACTGGGTAGGAGCTACACCAGACGGTAGAAAAGCCAGGCAAATGCTTGGGTACGGTATAGACCCGCAGTTTGAGTCCATGCACACGTCTTTAGCAGAGAGGATTGTCTCTTACTGGAAAATACCTTATCACAAGATGAGCGGTGGATATTCAAGCCATGTGGGGATTGATCCAGCATCAATACGCGGTAAAGAAACTATGGAACAAAAATCTCATTGGATGCGGGATAATATAATCAAGCCACTAATGAGACTTGGACAAGGTTATAAAGAATCGCCTTTTTATGTATATTTCAATATTGATTCTGTTGATCATCTAAAAAAAGTATTGGCAGAACCGCAGAAATATGCCCCGACTGGAGTTTATATTATGCGTATTCACGGCACCTTTGTGAACTTTTTGGATCTTTCCCCAGCCATTCAGCAGGATATAATGAAACGACTGGAAGCTTCATCGTAACGGAGTCAGGTAAAAAAGAATGAAGACACAATTGGATTTAGAAAAAGAGACCGTACCAATTTGTGTGTCTAATGGATTCAAGTAGAATCTAATTAAGTTTGGTTCTTCGTAGATTATTGTGGATGATAAGTATTAATAATAATAGACATTTATATTAAAAAACAAGGGGCAACGCCCCTGAATATGCTAGCAATATCAACATAATTATAAACAATGATTTACGAAGAAATCATTTAACCTCTTAAAAAGAAAAAATCGTAGGATTTTACTGTTTTTTGCAATATAAATGTTGCATTCAACAATAATATAGTATTGGAAAAATTGGCATAGGTAAATTAGGACTTACTGTTAATGAAGATAGATCACTTGCTAAGCTTGTTCTGTTGATCAGTACATGCTTCAGTAAAAATGATTACAAAATCTTGTATTAAAGATTTTTTTCCATGCTAAAAGTTATTTATTAAAATAGAAATTTTAATAAAAAAAATAAAAGTTAATATATCGTTGTTGCGAAAAAAAGATTAGATAAACTTTATGTTCGCCGACGAACTACCATTGGGAAATTAAATTATGAAGAACACAATAAAGACAAGACCTGAGCTCTATCAGGAGACGTTTCGTCCACAGATCCATTTCACAGCAAGGTATTGGGACGACTACCGGCTTAATCCGCAAGCACACCAAGAAGGCTGGTTGAATGATATGAACGGCCTCGTGTTTCTGGATGGCGAGTATCATTTTTTTGCGCAGCGTTGGTGGTCATGCTGGCTCCATGCCGTGAGCAAAGACCTGATTCATTGGGAAGAATTACCTCCTGCCTTCGGCAAAGATGACAAATTCGGTGGGACCCAGTCGGGCGGTGCGGTAATCGACTACAACAACACGTCAGGGCTCGCCACAGGCGAGACGCCAGTGATGGTTGCGTTCTGGTCCAGCGAGGACAATATGAGGCAGTGCATTTCGTACAGTAATGACAGGGGCAGAACATGGGAGAAGTATGACAAAAACCCTATCCTCGTTTATCCCGAACGAGATCCCAAGGTGTTCTGGTATGAACCAAGCGCCAAATGGATTATGGTCCTGTATGGACCTCCTGGTAACAGCTATAATCTATTTTCATCAACCAACCTGTTGGAATGGGTCAAGATCGGTGAACCAATTCTAGATATGCACGAATGTCCGGATATGTTTCAGCTTCCCCTGGATGGTGACGCTGGAACGAAGAAGTGGGTGGTTGTGGACGGCGACGGCAGTTACATCATCGGAACATTCGACGGAATCAACTTTACTGCTGAAAGCAAGAAGGCCAAAGGAGATTTCGGGAAACATTTTTACGCCACCATGACGTGGAACTGCATGCCCAAGGAAGATTCAAGACGCATCCAGGTGGCGTGGATGAGGTCCGAGTTGTATCCAGTAGACATGCCCTTCAATCAACAGACTACATTCCCGTGCGAGCTGTCACTTCGGACATGTTCAGAAGGTATTCGATTGTGCAGATATCCAATTCGTGAAATCGGATTGCTCTATTCCGAGGAAACCGCCATGAATGATGAGACTGTGAACCCTGAGGATAATCCTCTCAAAAACGTCCGTGGCGAATCGTTTGACATTATGGTGGAGATAGACACATCGAAAACAACTTGTGAAGCTGTTGTCATTCTCGTCCGTGGAAGTGAGGTGAAATACGACTTCAAGAGTCAAATACTAGAGTCGTGTGGATCGTGCATAGAACTTAAGCCAAAGGCGGGAATGATTCAGCTACGCATCCTCGTTGACCGTCTGTCTGTAGAGACTTTCGGCAACTTGGGTGAGGTTTCTATCACCAATTGTTCGCAAGCTTCTGACGACGAAGTTCCCCTATCGCTTAACCCCGTTGGCGGAAACGTGTTTGTCAAGTCATTGACTGTGCAAAGATTGAACTCAATGTGGTCTAGAAAAGTCGATGAAGGTGATGACCTCTAATAATTGGACAAAACTCAGCAGTGACGTTGGGTAATCAGAAGGAGAACACGACGTTACTGCTCCCCAGAAGCGACCTGATTGGCGAGTCTCGAATGGCTCGGTGATCGGGTCGTGTACCCAGAACCCTACATCAGAGGTGATACATATCCAATGACGTGGGTCGATGATGGTGAAATCTATGCAGCGGCTGGATATCCCTTGTGGGAAGACACGAAGGATGGGCTCGATAGCGACGCCCAAGATCGTGTCCTATTCCTCCAACAAGGGCGGCTTCTGGGGTCCTACCCTTGTAAACATCCCTGTGCCCATGTTCGGAGGGCATAGGTTCGTCGGAATTAAGAAAAAGAATTTCAGACGGAATTACAGAATTAATAGGACAATATAAAAATGATAAGAGCAATGGTTGAACAAATTTCTGTAACAAGCAAACCAGTACTGAAAGTTCAGCTCAAAGCATTAATCAAAAATCCATTTAACTGAAAGCAAGCTGCAAACTTAAGGTTTTTTGTAAACATTTGTACTACAACCCTTCTTTTTCTTGTTTTTTTTGATCGTTTTTCACGCAGCCTCCTGCATAAGTCTTCTACATCAACTGATGATACTATTCTCAAACTACTCGCCAACTTTTGACCTTTTTCCGTTAAAACATACCTACTTTCTTTAGGCATTTTCTTAACAAGTCCACGCACTCTTAGTAATTTAATTCTTCTTGGTGTCCTACTTGTATATTTTTCTGTTCAACAGGTGGAAGTTTCATTGCTTCTGGATACAAGTAGTTCCTTAATTCTATATTTCTAAAACCATTTAGAACATGTTGTCCTAAAGCTTAACACTATAAAATTGTCATTTTGCAGGGTTATTTTAGGCTAATTGCTCATTTTACTAGACAGCATAACAAAAAGCTCATAAAAGTAACTTATTTTCTGTTACCTTTGAGATTTCTAAGTTAATATGTGTCTGACTTTTTAAATTGGCTCTTAATTATTTATATTCCGGCAGCCACTCTTTTTCAACTTCCAAGAATTCATCACACATCTCTCTAATCTTATCAAGAGATAGCTCGGCAGATGTATGAGGATCAAGAAATGCAGCCTGATAAATTGAATCTTTCTTCAGGTTCAATGCAGCATCGATAACCAAAGAGTGAACATTGATATGAGTTCTATTTAAAGCTGCAAGCTGTAAAGGCAGATCGCCAACGTAAGTCGGTTGAACACCATTCTTATCAACCATACATGCAACTTCAACGATGGCATCTTTTGGTAAGTTTGTGATCACACCATTATTAATGACATTGCCACCAATTCTTGCCGGCACATCAGTTTCCATAGCATCCATAATGATTGACCCATACTCGCCAGAACGGTTATGTTTCAACTCAGGATTTCCAATAAATTCTTTTGCCTGCTTCTTCCATCCTTCAATCTGATCGATACATCTTCTTGGGTATTCATCCAATGGAATATTAAACTCTTCAATCAACTCAGGATACTGACTCTTAATCCAATATGGATAATACTCGGCAGCATGCTCTGAAGACTCAGTAATGTAATATCCAAAGTTTCTCATCATATCCAGACGAATCATGTCACCAAATTTTTCTGCACCCTCTTTGCGGGCTTCAGCAACCTTTGCAGCAGCAATTTTCTTGATTTCAGGATAAAGATCGTTGCCATTTTCGGTAACTTCAAGCAACCATCCCATGTGGTTAATTCCGGCAACCTTCCACTGAACATTGCTCATATCCTTTTCCATCTTAAGAATATCATTCAATAATCCGTTGGCACATCCCTGAACAGAGTGACATAAACCAACTGCCTTAACATCCGACCCATGAAGCACGGAACCGGTAACAATTGACATAGGATTAGTATAATTCAACAACAAGGCATTCGGGCAAACATCTTCAATATCTTTAGCAACATCCAGCATCACATTTGCTGTTCTCAAACCACGAAAAATTCCACCAATCCCTAAAGTATCTGCAATTGTCTGACGCAAACCATATTTCTTTGGAATCTCAAAATCCCAAACAGTACAAGGTTCATAACCACCAACCTGAATAGCATTAACAACATAAGAAGCTCCACGAAGAGCATCCTTACGATTCTCAACGCCAAGGTATCCCTTAATCTTCATTCTGCCTTCATTGATATTGTCATTCAGAGTGTTCAACATCAAACGCGACTCCTCAAGTCTTGTAGCATCAATATCATAAAGTGCAATATCTGAATCCTTCAAAGAATCAACACACATGCTGTCACCAATAATATTCTTAACAAAAACAGTACTTCCTGCACCAACAAACGTAATCTTAGCCATCTCAATTCTCCAACTTTTCAATATTTAAAATAATAACAAATACACAACTTCATTTAAACCTTCGAATATTATAATATTAACAAATACATGTCAATCATTCCTCTTGCAAACCACCAAAAAATACTCAGAGTTCACGGAGTGAACCGTTGGTTAGTTAGATAGTTAGTTAGATAGTCGTTGTTTCCAGAGCCCATTTCCTTAATACTCGGCTAGCTCCGCAAGTCATGCGTCGTGAGTCATGCGTCGAAAAACAACTTTTCGTCCTGTCCGCCAAAGCTCCTCCCCTTGCTAAGGGGAGGTGGCGAGCAACGCGAGACGGAGGGGTGTTCCTTCATCATTCGATGTTGAACGTTCGGCGTTCTCACCATCATTAAAACCAACCCTTGTCCGCCAAAACTCACCCCGGGAACGCCGAGCTCCAGCTCGGCTCTTTATCTCAACCTCAATCTTAACCTGCGAGCAACGCGAGCTCTTCCCACTTATCACCGCTGGCTACGCCAGCGAAATTATAATTTCCGAAAAACATTGTGGCTCTTTCTCAAAAAGAGTGGGTAACTATTTTATGTTAGTCCTTTTTTTTTCAAAAAGTGTAAAGCTATCACAGGACAAGACACTGTTTACCATTTACCTTTTACAGTTTTTCCAATCCTCATCTCAAACTGCAAAACTCCCCCTGAGACCAAATCCTCATGTGAAATTTGCACATCATCAATCTTACAATCATTATGTTTTATATTATAAACATACAGATTCTCTTGCGAGTTATTTTTTGCCAAAATCTTCAATTTCTTACTTGAATGAAGGAGCACGGTTGCTTCCTTAACCATAGGACTACCCAAAACATAAGATGGCACCCCCGGGCAAAGAGGATAGATTCCCAAAGCACTCAAAACAAACCATGATGCCATTTCGCCATTATCTTCATCGCCTGCAAAACCTTTTACATCAGCTCCATACAAATCTTGAAGTACACGTCTGACCCAATACTGGGTTTTATCAGGTCTACCAGCAACAGCAAACAGATAAAGCAAATGATGAACAGGTTGATTGCTATGAGCATACTGACCAAAATTCACCGCAGCCATCTCAGTCATCTCATGAATCTCTTCGCCATATGCCCCAACATGAAAAGTGGGTGGCAAACTTAGCATCTTATCCAATTTGTCAAGAAAAGTTTTTTTTCCACCCATAAGTTCAATCAGACCTTTCGGATCGTGTGGTACAGCCCAACCACATTGCCAAGCACTACCTTCTACATAAGGTCCTCCCCATGCAAACTCATCAAATGGTTCAACAAAAGTTCCATCTGAATGTCGTCCTCGCATAAAACCAACATCACAATCAAACACATTACGATAGTTTAAAGCTCGCTCAGACATTAACTCAGCTTCTTTTGTTTTTCCAAACAACTTTGCGACTTGTGCAATACAAAAATCACCATAAGCAAAATCCAATGTTCTTGAGACACTATGCTTTGCACACTCATCTGGCACAAACCCCAAACGCATATAATCTTTAATTGCTTGACGCCCCTGCTTCTCACTTGGAGCTTTATGCATTGCATGCTTCATCATGCCTTCAAACGCACACTCCACATCAAAACCACAAATATTTTTAGAGACAGCATCGGCAATAACAGCATCAATATGCGTACCAATCATCACACCTGATTCTCCAGGATTAGACCACTTAGGCAACCAGCCACTTTCCTGATAATGAGCAACCCAACCATTGAGAATTTCAGTTAACTCATTTGGTGCAATAATGGATAGAAGTGGATAGACCGTTCGATGAGTATCCCAAAAACCATTTTCTGCATAGAAAACGCCAGAATAAACCGTGCCATCGTATGGACTATAATGCACGGGTTTCTTGTTTTCATCATACTCATACCATTTTCTTGGAAACAGGAATGCACGATAAAGACAACTGTAGAATGTATTCAAATCCTCATCAACAATTGGTTCAATATCTATACGCCCCAGCATCTCATTCCACGTTTCTGCAACCCCCCAGCGAACTTCATCAAAACTATGATTGCCAATTTCAACATCAAGATTCCTGTGAGCCTGTTCAACACTGATAAATGATGTGCCAATTCTAACATCCACAGTTTTGTCATCAGTAGTAGTAAATTCTACAAATGCACCAATCTTCTCTCCTTCGCCACAAGCCTTATTCAATACTTTATTTTCATGAAAAAGCCCCGATCTATCAAGTAATATGGAACAATTAAACTCCATAACAAAATAACCAGCAAATCCAGAGTGAACACTGCCGGAACTTGCACATGTAAAACCAGAAATAGTTCCACAATTACCATCTGAAGAAATATTGATATTCGATGTACCCTGAAAAACATCTAGTATTACTCTTCTGGATTGCTTTATCTCGGGAAACTTAACCTGCATAAAACAGCAACGTTCAGTTGCTGTAATCTCAACATTTGTATCATAGCTTTCCAGAAATACCTTTATATAGTCTGGCTTAATGATAGACTTCTCAATATTATAACATGATGACCTATCCTCTGCAGAAAGCAACAGTTCGCCAACTTGTGGCATTACAACAAAATGACCATAATCTTGCATCCAAGGACTTGGTTGATGCGTAGCACGAATCCCTTGAAGTTGACATTCATCAGGATGAAATATCCATTGGCCTTCAGATGTTTGCAATGTCCACGATGTCATTGCAAATGGCTTACCAACAAGAGGCAAAGTGTTTCCATACGACCTTGAGACCACAGAACAACTCCCCTGCAATGGATTTACATATTCTAAATAATTTTTCATATATTCCTTATCAATTCTTCTATCATAAGTTATCATCCTTCATTGTTTCACACCGCCTGTTTTGGCGCAACGGAGAAACATAGTAGAAAGGCTTTCCTCGCCGATCTAACCATCTAACGACCTAATCATCTAACTAAACACCAATTTTCAATAAAAAACCAAACACGAAATTTATCAATACTCATTTCTCCCAATCCAAGGATATGCATAAGCACATAAGTATCATAGAAATCGAGACGATGCATTGGAGGCTAGTACAGACAAATACAGCCGGCATGCCTCTCTAAAGACAGCATTATTCTTAGCCGCCTCCTCAAAAGCCTTGTTACCCCCCTTTATATTCAGGCAGCGATTTGCATCTTTAATGCAAATATAATCAGTATTAGCTTTGACATATTTCAAGTCTTCATCAGTAGTCTGATTCTCATTCCTATTGCTATATTGTACTACATGAATACGTTTTTTAGTATTAATAGCAGCAATATCTAACAGTACACCTTGTTTTACAGGCAGTGTGTATTTCTTTCTGTAAATTCAAATCAATCTAGGAATTGCGTTATGCTAAATTTTTAAAGCGAAAGAAATAACAATGCCCCTCTCACATTGTGTTGAATAAATAATAACAACGTTATTAACATTTTGCAACCTATTTTCGAAAAAGGATTTGATGAAATGACAGAAGGACAATATTTGATGCACCTAATTAAAACTCAGACAAAACTTGCCTTTTGGATGAAAGAAAATATTCCAGAAGGTTTTGCAGTATTCAAACTGCCTCATATATGAGAAAAAGAGTTAGGACACGCAATATGCTGGAAATTTGGACAACCAGATTAAGAAAAACAAGGCTTGTAGCAACTTTCCCAAACGAGCAATCACTGTTCAAACTCGCATCGGCTATACTCTCAGAAATTAGCAACAATAGGAGAAATGGTAAGAACTACTAAAACATGAAAGGTTTAATTAATTGACTTCACATTTTTTATGAATTTACAGGAAAAACGTTGCATTACCTTTTACATAAATATAGCCACCAACTTTCAAAGTCTTCAGCCAACGTGCCAATACTTTATTCACGGCTACCTTTCAATCTTTATCAGTAGCACCACCCCTACTCTTTCCATATAAAATAGAGAACCTTATCAGATTTTTTGTCAAATCTACTCTTGTTTTTTCCGAATGTTCCTGAAACAGCGGCAACACAATTTGACAACCATTAAACACCATATAAAGTTTCTAGAATTGTACAGTCTGCAACGGTTGATTGTCCGCCATCACTGAAAATATTTCTGCCATTAAAATTAATATTTAAATTTCTACGATTTGGTGCTTGAAGTTTGTCGTTATACAATGTAAGTTACTCGGGCGTGCTGTGTAAATTACATTTTCAGAGGTGCTTTTCACGTTGCAATTGACTCTAAGCTCCTAAATCACAACACTTTAAAGACAAAAAAAGCCATCTTTTTTTGTTTTTTCATAAAACATAAGAACTAACAACACTATTGTAAGGACAAAAAACATGAGCAACTCATATTTAGAGATGAAAACACGACTGGTGCAACATGCACTCACGATAGCTCTATTATTAACAGCAGCTTCTCTGAGTGCCTCAGAGATATCGCTAATAAATAGTACCCCAGGAGACACCATTTCAAACATAATCCCCCTTGGTCAAAAAGAGGCAAATATAAAAATCGTTGATTACAACGACGCAAAGGCCATCACCTTTACCTGCTATAAAGACGGTGGAAATTGGCCAGGGCTCCAAATAAACCCCACCGATAAGATATGGGATCTTTCTCAATATGGTTATATTGAAGCACGTATTACTAACCTGAGTGATAAAACAGCCAAGCTCGGTTTAAAGGTTGAAGATGGCGCGGGCTTAATCACCGACTGTTGGAACGTCTCATACTTTAGTGTAAAAGCAGGCCAAACCGCAACCACAAGGGTATACCTCGACTTTTCAAAGGATGGTACCAACTACAAATTAGTCCCTTCAAAAATAAACAAAATTCTTCTTTTTTCAAGCCCTGTTACAGCTGATTTATCATTGAGAGTTGATTCTCTTATAGTCACAGGAAAACCTGGCGACATACCAGCCAACTACATCCCACACATAAAACCAGAGAACAACACCCTCCTCTCTTCAAAAAGAGAGATAGAATCAAAATTTGTAATCCAGAGTAAAGGTGCCTATTCAACCATAAAGAAGAAGAATGATAGTGAGATACTTTCCGTACATGCAACAGCAAAAGAGGGTGACAATCTACAGGGAATTCTTATCCGTCCCAAAAAAGCAATATGGAACCTCACCGACTACTCACAAGTCAATTTTGAAATCTTTAACCCCGGCACATCTCCCGTTACCGTTACCTGCGAAGTTAACAATCCCGCTTGGACCAAAGGATCCGCACTTTCAGACGCCATTAGCATTGCCCCCAAAACCCATGCAAATATCGTCGTCCCTTTTATAACTGATCAAATTTGGGATGGATCTCAAAAAGCTAAAGAGCAAATGAGAACTACCGATAGGGAATCAGAAAAAAATGTTGATAACACTATAAATGATGGTCAACAACTGCTTAACGACTGGGTTGCCGGGGTAAGCATCTATATAAAAAGTAAAAATGAAAACCAAAGTATTATTGTCAATAGCATCAAAGGAGGTGTGCCTGAGCCATCCGTATTGCCATCATGGTCGGGGAAACGCCCTCCCGTGCCAGGGCAGTGGACCATGTCAATGGATGAGAATTTTGATGGCACAACCCTTAACAAAGAACTATGGACACCACGAATGCACTGGACAGGCTATATTCCCAAAGAGCTCCATCGCTACAGCGAGCAAAATGTAACAGTGCGTGATGGCTACCTCAGCATTATAAGCGAGAAAAAACGTGGATATATCTATGACACTCCAGGATTCGGATTGCCAACTAGAGAATATACAAGCGGCGCAATGACATCCTATGACAAATGGTCACAGCAGTATGGCTATTTTGAAGCTCGTATGAAAATTCCTTCAGCCCCCGGCTTATGGCCCGCCTTTTGGATGATGCCAGATAGAGGAAGAAGTCTTGGCGACAAAGAAAAGGCAAAAACAAAAAGAGTAAACACCAGTATTGATGGTATGGAATTTGACATAATGGAACATCTCAGTCGTCTAGGACCTTACAGATTTAACATAGCATGCCATTGGGACGGCTACGGCAAAGATCATAAAAAAGTTGGTACTGGCAGAATATATATAGCCCCAGATAAAGATGGCTTTATCACCTGTGGTCTTCTATGGGAACCTGGAAAAGCAACATGGTATTACAACGGTAAAGTTGTCGCCAAATGGACGAGCATGCGCATTGCAGATGCCCCCAGCTTTATTATTTTATGCACTCAAATGGGAGGATGGGAAGGCTTCGATATTGATGACAACCAACTACCTGCAGAATTTATAGTAGATTATATTCGCGTCTGGAAAAACAAAAAGTGGGAAACAAGTAATTAAAAAAACCTTTAAAAGGAAAAATATGAAAACGACAATATTAAGTACTCTAACAACCGCAACCATGCTGACAGGTATAGCTTTTGCGGGCAATGACAATGGTCAATTTGAATCTAAAACTGAAATTCTAAAATGGAAAGATGGTAAGCAAGCCGTATTTATGTTGGAATTTGATGATAGCTGCGTAACACATGTTAAAAATGCAATTCCCGAACTTCAAAAAAGAGGTATGGTAGGAACCTTCTACATCAACCCAGGTAACGGGCCATTTAAAAACCAAGAAAATGCATGGGAAAATGAAATTCCAGCCACAGGTATGGAGTATGGAAACCACACTTTTACCCATAAAGGCGTGCTTACCAAAGAAGAGTTTGATAAAGAGGCAAAACAATGTAATGATACAATAAATAAATGCTTTTCTCAGCGCAATAAACGACGCCTAATCTCTTTTGGACGACCAGGTGGAGTTCCGTGGGAAATAAGTAACGAAGAAAACAGTGCCGTATTAAAAAAATACGACCTCGTTGAACGACCCGCCTTTTTTGGCTACCCATTCCATGTAAAGACAAAGGATGAAATGTTACAATTAGTTGATAAGGCTCTTGATAAAGGTGAAATGGGACATCATGATTTTCACGGTGTCGGCGGCGATTGGCTATCAACCCCAATGGATATGTTTATTGCTCTTCTCGACAAACTTGAGACAAATAAAGATCGTCTATGGATCACCGACCCCATCTCTTACCACAAATACCTTACCGAGCGTAACGAAACGACCATAAGCATTATTAAAGAGAGCAAAAAACAGATCGAAATCAAACTTACGTGTAAAAGTGATTCTGAGCTATACGATCTTCCCTTAACCCTTGCAACAACAACACCAGAAAACTGGCGCAAGTGTACGATTCAACAAGGGCAATTAAAAACAACCCTCCCCGTTGCAGGTGGAAGAGTTGTCTATTCCGCAAATCCTCTCACCAGTGAAATAATTATTAAATCTATTCCGTAATAAACGGAAAGAGCGAAACGCCACAGTCCGTTGACGGCATATAGAAATAAGCCGTTGCAGACCTTGTCGCTCTCTCAATAAAAATTCACCTAGCCGCTAACACTTCGAGATTGAGAAAATCACTTTGTGCCATCGACCCGGCGTCCGTCAAGACCGCCCTTGTTCGGCTTTGGACCATCTTGAGGCGTGGCAAGGTCTTTACGTTGCCATATGCGCATGTAGTCAATTTCGAAGTCTGCGGGGAGTTGGGCATCGTCAAGCGGATCACATTCCCAACCGCCGAGCATATTCTGAAATTGGACGTACATTTGTTCGCCAATGATGCGGGGACTTTCCCAGTTCCAAATCTCCTCACCATTGCCGTAAAAGGTCAGCGAGCCAGGGAGCCAGAGCATGCCAACCACGATGAAGCCCTCTGGGTCCGTTGCGACGTAGTTGGCGGAGGTTCCAAGCTTTTTATGCTCCTCTGAGTAGCCATCCCAATGACAGGCGATGTTGAAGCGATGTGGCCCCCAGATGGACTGCGCTTCGACAATATCGATTTCCATGCCGCCGTTAAACGTTTCGGTACGCCCTTTAAATCCTTGCCAGTTGACTTGGGGCAGACCATCGGGAAATTTGGCTAGGCCGCGATCCGGCATCAGCCAGATTCCGGGCCACATATGCGCTTCAGTTGGAAGTTTTGCACGGAATTCGAAGTAGCCGTAACGCTGTGTCCATTTGCCGAAGGTATCGGCCCAGCCCGTGGCGTAAGGGGTTTCGATTTCCTGATTGTGGCTGTCACCTGGTATGTCTGCCGAAGTACCATCGTTTTGGAGTCCTGTTTTCTTTTCCGTGCGGAGCACGAGCTTGCCGTTGCGAAGAAAAGTGTTGTCTTTACTGAAATGCTGACGCTTGTCCCACCAGTTGAACCAATAGACACTCCAGAGCTTGTCGTTGAGAACCTTACCGTCGAATTCCTCATCCAGTGTTTTGACCCAGTCGCCGGCGACGGGAGGGCGTTTGCCCAGCCACTGCGGGAGCTTTACAGGAGGCTGATCTGCAAAGATGCTGAGAACTTCTATCGACTGGTTGGTGCCTTTGGCATCAGCCAGAAAAGTTAGCGAACGGACCTTGTGGTTGCGAAACGCAGTGCCAGTGCCAGAGATACGATCCCAGTGTCCACCTTTTTGCGAATCGGCCTGGGCAACTTCTGTCGGAGCTTTCCATGGGACGTCTGGTCCGAACGGAATGATAACGGTTGCTTCTTGTCCTGGTGCGATGGCCGATGGTGGCGTACAAACCTTGGTCGAGCCATCAATACTATCGAGAAACAGACCGGGAGAGCAGGGCGTTGTGCCGTTATTGCGGATGCGAACGCTCATCCTCATGTGGTCGCCTAAATCCCAGAAACCTCCGACATTCGGCTTTATCTGCACGGAGGTATTACCGGCATCAGCAAAATCAACGAGTACAGCCGCACCGTTTTTCGAATACCCGACCTTTGAACCACCGCTTGCGTTGATGCGAACAGAATCCTTGGCGAGTTTTGCCCCATTGAAAATTTTGCCGTCAGCGGGTTTTATACGGGCTTCGTCAGGATTGCTTCCGACGGGTTCGCCTTCCCAGCCGCTAGCCTTGATGTCCTCAATACGAAACGACACATCTTGGTCTGGTTTCGTGCAGAAGAACATCAGGCGCGTAACTGCCTTGGGATCAAGTTTAAAAGCATGCTGGAAGTTATAGGAGTAACCGAAGTAGACTCGGATGACGGCGGTCTGCCCCGGCGCCAATTTCTTCATTTCGGCGTTCCAGCGGTTCTCGCTGGAAGGACCTGCGTTGTCGACGCGTAGGTTGATGATGGCTTCTGTGTCACCCGTATTAGTAACCTTGGCTTCAACGTGACCATAAAGGACGAGGTTCCAAGGCTTTTTGTCGACGGGCGTGATGACGACGCCCGGCCAAGGGGCATCCCCTTTCTTAATGGACATGTCGAAACCCGAGGCATCGGCTTTGGCAACAACTTGAGCATCTGCACCATAGCTGGGTGCAAGCTGACTTTGTGCCTTATCAGGATTCTGTTCAAGCAAAGTTTTGGGCATGACAGCTCCATCGGCCAACACCATCTGTGTGGTGACGGTGATCAGGCAGGCACCAAGTACCCAAGCAAGTTTTGTTTGAGAGAGGTTTTTATTCATTATCCACATTATTCTAGTTTTCCAGCATTCCATAATTCCATAATTCCTAATTTTATAGCATTCCAATATTCAAATATTCCAGGCGTCCAACTCTTACTTGACGATGATGAGAGTTCCCTGAACCGGAACAGTCAGCACAATGCTGCCGCTGCCGTTAATGGTTGCCGTACCTGCCACGGCATTGCCGCTCGCATCGAGGTATTCAAGACTATAACTATCCGGAAGCGTTTCGCCATTGAGTGTGACATCGTCGAATCGGCCAGTCAGAAAATTGGAAAATGTTACAAGAACGTGTTCTCCACTGGGAACATTAGCCGTCGGAGTGATGATCTCAAGAGCATCCTGATTCATCGAGCTGTCTAGTTTGACGGCTCCGACGACCGCAAGACAAGAACTTGTGCCGGCTGGACCGAGTGTTGAGCGCAAGGTAGCGTAGTTGATGAAGGTGACATTGTTGGTTACCTCAGATGTTCCAACCGAGAGTGTTCCGCACAGCCATTCACCGGTGTTGCGGTCAACAGTGCCCGGTGCGAGTATAGCGGGGTCGCCGCTTGCACCTTCCAGTGTGACGTGTCCGCTGATGTAGGCCGTATCCAAGCTGCAAACGGCTCCTGTTCCGCCAAGTGTCCCACCAGCGACGACATTCACAGAGTTGCTCCCCGAGACTGGTAGACTGCCGCCATCCATCAACAGCGTTCCCCCGCTGACGATGATGGGCTTTCTCTCACGGCGCATATCGCTTCCCGTCGGATAGCTGAGCGCCAAGACACCAGGTCCTGCCTTTGTGAAACCAAAAGTGCCGCGAATCCGACCTGAAATTTCCAAATCAACGGGAGCCGCACCGTCTTCAGTGTAAAAGCTGTAACGCTCACCACCTAATTTTACGTCTGTAGAAATCGTGGCCGTCTCGTCTGAAGCCCGAGTGGTAATTCCCGCATACCCGTTAGTGGTTGGGGAGATAAGGGAAACCGTTCCGTTTTTAATGATACCCCCCGTCATGGTGATGGATCGATCCCACGGTGTCGTCCCAATGTTTATCAAGTAAAGTTCGTTCCCTCCGAAGTCAATTGTTCCACCATTGACGATATACGTCTCGGGATAAAACGTGGCTTTGGCAGCCGGCGAACTGATTTGGTACAAGCCGTTAGTGTTGACGGTGACGATAGCGTACGTCTGTACTCCCAATACATTTTGAGATTCCACAGCGACATCAAGCATGGCCGGATGGATTCCATCGCCAACAACGACTTCGTAGCTCTTGAGCTGCGTGCCATATCCTTCGAGGCGAATAGTGCCTTCTGCGATGACAGTCTTACCCGTGTACGAATTGTTCTCGTAAAGAGTACATCTCAACATGCCATCGCCCGTTTTTGTGAGGGAGTATCCATTATCGTCGTTATTGATTGAAGTGCCAACGACAAGTTCTTTCGGTGCTTCGATCGACCAGATACCATCACCGGCAAGCTGAAGATACACGGTCTGATTCGTGGCAGGAATGTCGTTGATGTTGGACATATCAATATCCTTCACTACGATAGCAAAGTTGCCGCCCAGCTTCAAGGAGCCAGGTTGAGCGTATGTCAGTTTATCGATGGTTTCACTATTCACCAGTGTAATCGAGGTACGCGTAAGTGCATCAGGAAACACCGCCTCATCACCGGGACCCGGGTTGACGTCGCCATCCCAAGAGGTTTCGAAACCAGTACCCCATTGCCATCCAGCCCCATGGAACCGCCTGTTCCGCCGCCATCCCATGTTACGACCGCAGCACTGCACAAGCCTACCATAGAAAAAAATACGATAACCGCAGCGATTTGCTGGTGTCGTATTTTTTTTATTGTTGTGTTGTATTGATACATGTTATCAAAACCTATCGATATAAGCTCCAACATTTTCTTTATAAATTTAGACATATAACTCTTTCCTTTTGTTACGTAATTACTTTTATTAGTTAAAAGCTTGCTATCAAAACCAATAGATAGAAGCCCCAACGTTCTCTTTATGAATTTAGACATATAAAACCTTCCTTTTTTACAACAATAGTCTACGGGTTATTAATTTTAACGAACCTAAGCTATTAATTAGGATATTTAAAATTACAAATAATATTGATTAACTTGTAAACAGCCTACAATTGTCCTTATTGAAAGATACGAAACACACACAACCGTATGCGTTCCATACCATTTACAGTCGTCCAGAAGCTTTTGGAATGAAAATAGAAGAATCTTCATTTAAAATGTTTTCCCGGCAAAGGTACTGGAATTTTCCAAATTCTAATTATTTTTCATTGCCTTATATTGCTTCCCTATAATTACCAAACTTTACTCTTTAAATTTATATTTTTTATCTGAATATCTTCAATTTATTGCTGCAGTTGATTCACGTTCAATAAGTGTTGGACTTATTCTCATTCTGCATTGAGGTCCCTCTTTGGGGTTTGTCCCGCGTTTCAAACTCATTATCAATTCTCTGACCGATACTTTGCCGATTTCTTCTTTACAAACTCTTACGGAAGTAAGAGCCGGGGTAACTAATTGAGCAGAATCAATGTCATCAAAACCGACAATACTCAGATCCTCAGGCACTTTTAAGCCGGCATTGATTGCTCCCCTCAAAATTCCTAAAGCGGCAAAGTCATTGGTACACAGAAATGCAGTGGGTCGATCAGGATTTTGCAGCATATCTTCCGCCCACTTCCCGACATCCAGAATATGGTTCGGCCCTTTATATACCCACTTGTCATGAATGGGCAGTTTCATCTCTGCCATCTTATAAGCGAAAGCATTGTACCTTTCGCGGTATTCAGGAATATCAGAAGCCCTGGCAAATCCGATATCACGATGCCCCAATGAGTAAAGGTGTTCAAAAGCCTGGATTATTCCCTCAATGTTATCAGTGGTGACTTCAACAGGGCCTTCGTTGGCAATAATATCAACTAGAACAACCGGAATCGGGCAATTTTGCAGGAATTTTGAGATGCTTTCAGGATGTTCTCCAGCTAGCAGCAATCCATCTGCTCCGTCTTCTATTAAGGTCTGGATAAGTGCCGGATCTCCCAATTTTGTTTTGTCAATTGAGTGAGTAATTGTCTTGTATCCACGCTTCCTTGCTTCTTCTATTACTCCTTCACTTATTGAACGATAAAAAGATGATTCATAACGTTGATCTTCGGAAAAAAAAAAATCAGTCGCGACTTTTCCGTTTTTGTTGACTTCGATGCCATCAGAGCCCATTTGAATCCGTTCAGGTTCCATGTCGAAACAGAAAATCAGTTCTAAAGTTCCAGAACCATTGCCATTGGCGGAAACAGATTTACTGTTCTTGACCCCTGATCCTCGCGGAACATAGTTCAGTTCTTTAACCGCCGCAAGTACTGAATCTTTGGTGTTTTTACTGAATGGGTCGATATCATTCAAAACACGCGAAACCGTTGCGGTCGACACTCCTGCTTTTTTAGCAACACTATTTATACTTGCTTTCATTATTCGTCTTTCTTCTCTTTTTCACGTAACTTACTGTAACTTATACCTCCGCAAAATAACATCTTAAGTTTTGTTGTCAAGTAAAAAAGATAAAAATCCCATTTTATTTTTTCTTTAACTAATTTGCACATCGATTGCTCCGGTTGACGATGATTCAACAAACACTTTCTCTCTTGAGCCTGCTGTTACTTTTATATTAAGGATAGCATCTCTGAATGCAAAATTATTGAGTCACAACGACGTGGACGATACAGGGGCGAGGCATGATGGCAAAAACGGATACTGCACTCATATCGGCAATAATTTCTTCGTTTGGTTTGAAAGTACAGATCGTAAAAGTCGGATTAACTTTCTTGAATTGTTGCGTAACGGGAATGGAGATTATGTGATTAATAAAGATACGATCTCGTACATAGAGCGGCTAATTTTTCCACAGCCTTTACTTGAACAGCTTGCCGAAAACCCCACTAAACATCTTGCAAGCGAAATGGATTGGAAACGCCATCTGGAACAACTGGGAATTAAGAAAGATCGTCATGTACGGATTGCGACAGAGGGTGCGTTGCTCGGTATCGTCCTGCACCACGGTTTCTCAAAAAAATTAGTGATTCTCAGTGATGATGCCGGACAATTCAATATTCTTCTTCATGCTCTGTGCTGGATTCATGCTGAAAGAACCATTCACAAACTTATTCCCTGTAGCGATGAAGAAGCCAAAGCCATCGAGGATATCAGAGATCGTATTTGGCAGTTGTATCGAGGTTTGAAAGCGTACAAAAAAATGCCTGATTTAAAAACTAAATTCACCTTGGAAAAATGCTTTGATGAGATTTTTGACACTCGGACCAGTTGTGAAATATTAGATGCGGCTTTACATCGTATAGCCAAAAACAAAACGGAATTACTTCTAGTTCTAGACCGTCCTGATATTCCATTGCATAATAATCTTAGCGAATCCGATATTCGCGAATATGTCAAGAAACGTAAGATTAGCGGAAGTACGCGCTCGAATAATGGCAGGCGCTGCCGTGATACGTTCACCAGCCTAAAAAACATGTCGAAAACTGGAAGTTTCATTTTGGGACTATCTTAATGATCGCATTTCAAATACCGGCAAAATCCCGCCATTGGCTGATATTATTCGCGCAAAGGCACAATCAGAATAAAAAAAGTTATTTTTCCCATTTTTTTCATTGTATATCCCCCCATACTTTTGCTAGATTACGGTTTCATATCGATAATCTTGATCGGCGGTTGATCAAAGACTTATTGAGAAGTTACGTTGTTAGCTACAAAATGAACTTCAAAAGTTTAATCACAAAAATATAAATTTTAATAAATCGCTTCACGGCAAGGCGTACTGTCATCCGTGAGCCTAACGTTATGAGGTGAACAATGAACAAGACAGCACAGGAATCCGACATTTCTATATTCAAGAATGAAATCACCAAACAACTCACAACGTTCGACCTGTCTCAAAAGTCGAAGACAATTGCAGTTCCCAGAGGGAAGAATATTACTCTTGGCGAAATCAGTGGCCATGGATACATATCCCAGATTTGGCTCACGTTCCCGGGATGGTTCTGGGCACATTGGAACCAAACGGCTCATGTCAGTCAGACCATACTTAAGACATTAATCATCCGCATGTATTGGGATGGGGCCGAGACGCCTGCGGTTCAGTGTCCTATTGGTGACTTCTTCGGGAATGGTTTGTGCGAGATATCAAACTTTACTTCTCGATACTTCGGGATGTCCAGCGGAGGCTTTTTCTGCAAGTTTCCGATGCCTTTCAAAAAAGGGTTTCGATTCGAGATTGAGAACTGCGACGAGCATATCGATGCCGATATTTTCATGAATGTTCTATATCAGCTCACCGAGGAAGCAACGATGGAACGCGGGTATTTTCACACCCAGTTCAATACGGGCAGGAATCCCGGACCGGAACCAATCACAGTTCTCGACGCTCAAGGGAAAGGCCATTTTGTAGGCTGTACTCTTGCGGCACAAGGTGAGCGGAAGAGCTATCTCAGCTTCCTCGAGGCACCGGAATACGTGTATATTGACGACGACTGGCAGAAACCGCAGATAGTTGGAACCGGGCTTGAGGATTATTTCCTGGGCGGTTGGTACTTTCGCGAAGGCCCATTTGCAGGCGAGCTGCACGGGGTTACGTCCAAAGACGCCCTGAACTCCAGCATTGCAATGTACCGAGTTCATGAGCTGGACGCCATTCGTTTTGAGAAGCGGCTTCGTTTTGAGTTCGCGAATCCCTGGGATCCCGATAAACTGCAGCCCTTTTCACATTCCTCAGCAGCATTCTACTATCTAGACAGGCCTGAAGGGCAGGAACCGGATATCCCTGACAGAGAAGATTTACTCTGTTGGTATCGCATCAAGAACACGGATCATTTGAGTATTCCGTAAGGGAACTCATTACAACCGCATGGAGAAGCGTCTCATGCGTAGCGTTCGTATAATACGAAGGCAAGAAATCGATACTTGACAGCACCGATGATTAAATATAAAATCGATTTATAATTTTAAGTGGATGACCTTTTATTCTCAAGGTCATATAAACAAGAACGCAAGCGTTCAAATAATAATAGAAAATATAACGTAATTTGACTGGTCAGCGAAATAATTAAGAGCTAGCTTTGCTAGTCCCGCCATGCGGGAATGATTTCGCTAACAAGTTGTTGCAGTAAAATAATTTATTCTGCTACACAGAAAAATTATCCGCTGAACTTTACGTTATAACCAACAGAACTTACGGAAGTAGAAATCAATGATCAACATATCGCTTAATGGAAAATGGAAGGTTCGGGATGAAACTCTTTCATGCAAGGACATTGCAGGCCTTGACAGAGTAATCAAAGCAGACTCCGGCTGGATACCCGCCAAGGTGCCAGGGGAGATACACCTTGATCTTATACGAGCTGGTCTTCTTGACGAGCCATTATTCAGCCTCAACGCCAAGAAGAGCCGGTGGCCTGAAAAGCGATCATGGTGGTTTGTGAAGTCTTTTGAAACATCAGCCTCGTTCATCACACATGAACGCCAGCAGCTTGTGTTCGATGGTTTGGATCTGTATGCGCAGGTTTTTCTCAATGGCACACTCCTCGGGGAGGTGAAAAACGCTTTTGTGCCGTGGCACTTCGATGTGCGTCACGTGATCAGGAAAGGCACAAACACCCTTGTCGTGAGGCTTACGGCAGGAGCGGAATTGGTCCCTAAATCACTCAGGCCCAAAGATGATCGCAAAGGGGGCACTTACGGGGGACGAAGCAATTTCCCCGGGATTAGCCATTTGCGCAAGCCTCAATTTAGTTATGGTTGGGATTGGGTCGATGCGCTTCCAAACATTGGGATCTGGCGCAGCGTCAGCCTCAAAGGGCACTCCGGTATTGTATTGCATGATGTTCATGTCGATACACAGATAGACAAGAAAGCTGTCTTTCTGGCTACCCAAGTGATTGTGGAGAACCTTCACCCCTGGAGTGAACGGCCCGGCAATATGGAGATAAGTATCACGCCACCATCGGGAAATACACTGACTCACAGAATGGACCTCAACGCACAGGTCGGACGTTCAACTATGACGTGCCGGTTGAAGATACCGAACCCGCAACTCTGGTGGCCGAACGGCATGGGAGACCAGCCGCTTTATCACGTCACTGTACGCATTGTGCACAACAAGAAAGAGGCGGATCGACGCGAAATGGATGTCGGCCTGAGAACCGTGGAGATTGACCGCTCGGCCACGAAGCCCGTCGGCACGCGTTTTTGTATTCGAGTCAACGGACACGATGTTTTCTGTAAGGGGGGAAACTGGATTCCCGCCGATGCGATTCTCGCTAGGGTTAGCAGGAAAAAATACGAAACACTGGTTGCGGAGGCACACAACGCAAACATCAACATGCTACGGATATGGGGCGGCGGCGTGTATGAATCCCCCGATTTCTACAATGCCTGCGACCGTTTGGGTATTTTGGTCTGGCAAGACTTCATGTTCGCCTGCGCGGAATATCCGGATAACAATGAAGAGTTCCGTTCTGCCGTCCGCGATGAAGCCGAGAAGGCTGTCTTGTTGCTTAGGCACCATCCCTGCATCGTCCTCTGGTGTGGCAACAATGAAAATGTGTGGGCTTTCAAGGATTGGTGGAACAAAGACCGTAGCTTCGGAGACAAAGACCTGAATATTGGCGGTAGCATCATTTACAATCAGATTCTACCGGATATCTGCCATAGGCTTGATCCACACCGCCCCTATTGGCCAAGCAGTCCGGCCGGCGGAGAAGCACCAAATTCCGAAACGGATGGGGACTGCCACTGGTGGCAGCCTTTTACGATGAACGAGGATATCAACCGCCGCATCACTCACGAAGTATTCGACGAATGTACGGCCAGGTTTGTAAGCGAGTACGGTGTCATCGGCCCCTGCCATCTCCAATCAATGAAACAATACCTTGCCCCGAATGAACTACAAGTTGGTTCCCAGGCATGGAAAGAACATACAAATTCCTTTGAGAAGGAGACGACGCCTGCTGGAATCAGACGACACTATGCGGCTCCTGAAAACCTGAGCATCTCAGATTACATTCTCTATGGACAGATGTTTCAGGCTTCAATGTATGGCAATACCATCGAGGCTCTACGCTTCCGCAAGAATGATCCACATAATGACTGCCAGGGAGCACTCATCTGGATGTACAACGATTGCTGGGGAGAAACTGGCTGGACACCGATTGACTACTACCTGCGCCGCAAGCCAAGCTACTATTGGATTCGTCATGCCAACGTCCCTGTGAAAGCGATTGTGCGCCGCCGCGGGAAGCACTTGGTGACACGAGTCGTGAACGACACCTTGAAACAAGTGAAGGTTACCGCCCATCTCGGCTGGATGCGTGTCGATGGTTCAGATTCAAGAATGAAATCAGAAGCAATCTGTCTCCATGCGAATAGTATGGTTCAGATAGGGAGCGAAGCAATCGCCAGCCACACGGTACTGAATCCCCGTGAATGGATTTATGTCGCGTACTTAACTCGAGGAGGAGTTACCGAACTGTCTCCTTCGATCTGGCTTCTCGTGCCTCATCGTGAACTTGAAATTCCAACTTCGGACATTCGCATTACAGTCAGAGGAAGAGATATCCATCTCATCAGCAAGACTTATTGTCACGGCGTTCATTTCAGAGACAATGGCAAGGCAGTGTTTTCTGACAACTATTTCGATCTACTGCCCGGTGTTCCTAAATCCATCACATGCCTGGCCCCAAAAGTTCCAGGGAAGATACAGTTCTATTCAACTGAGTGATGCGTTGGACTGCTAAACAGGTCACAACAGACAAATCCAGCGTACGCAGTAAACCGCGTCGCTGATTTGCGGCGTTCATGAAAGAAGAAAGGAACATGACGATGAAGACATTTGTTCTCGGAGCAGCTATGATGACCTCTGCGTTGAGCGCTCAATCCGCTACGCAGGAGAAGGTAACTTCCGACTGAGATTGAAGTCCCGGCAATCTTCGTTTTGTCTTCCAGGGCATGTTTGATCGGGATAAGGGTGACAAAATGTACGGCAAATTTTCGTGGTGCATCGGTATCCTGACGCCATTAAAACCAGCTCATCCATGATGTGCCTCGTCTGTGCGATTAAACTTTTTTTGTTAGTTGCCTTTTGGCGAAATCGAGAGGCTATAATAAAAAAATAAATCATTTTCTATGAAAAACATGATGGAATCGACTGTTTTTTATTAGAAAACATAAAAATATATGATAGTATGTGATTAAAATTATCAAAATTATAAACAAGGAGTAAACGATGGCCAAGATTGCAGTTATATCAACAGCACACATACATAGTAAAAGTTTTTTGAAGGATTTGCAAGAGCTTACCACTGAAAAAGGTGCTTATGTGATATGGGACGAAAATGCGGCACGCGGAATGAAGCGAGCAGAAGAATTCAACAGCAGGTTTGAACCAAATCTGGATGTTGTGTTGCAGGATGATAGTGTTGAAGGATTTCTAATCTGTGCAGAGAACACTCGTCATCTTGCACTGATGGAAAGAGTAATGCCAATCAGGAAACCAGTTATGTGTGAAAAGCCGCTTGCAACATCTATCGAAGATATTACAAGAATTGTTGAACTCCAGAAACAGTACAACACACCTCTAATCAGTGGATACATGCAACCGTTCTTTCCAGAGAACAGAGGCGTTATGGAAGTTATGCAAAAAGGAGAACTAGGAAAAGTTACTCATATAAACTTCAGAAATGCACATAATGCATGTTATGGACATTGGTTTGACAATCCAGAACTGGCATGGTTCACAGACCCTGAACTTTCCGGTGGTGGAGCTCTGCTGGATATGGGAACTCATGCTGTTCATCTTCTATGTCATCTTGGAGGAACTGTCGAAAAAGTTATGGCAATGGCAACAAACGTCTCCGGCATCTATCCCAACGTAGATGACTATGGAGTAATCACAATGCTGTTCAGCAATGGCATAATCGGACGAGTGGAAGCTGGCTGGGTGTTCACAGGCGGATACAATGGACTTGAGATTATCGGTTCAGAAAAAAGCATCTGGAATGGTAAAATTGGAGCACATACGCAAGAACTTGCACCTATACAGCCAGCTGAAGCCAAACCGGATAGAGTCAAAAGGCTTCTTGCACTGGTTGCCGGTGAAATTTCTGCAGAAGAACTTCAAGCCGATCTAAAAGCATGCATAGATGCTGTTGCAATTATGTCTGCAGCATATGAATCTGCCGAAAAAGGCACATGGATTGACATCAAAAAGTTTTAATTTTATTACAAGATCTAATAAATGAAAGGAAAAAGAGAAATGACAGATAAGCTAAAAGTTGGTGTAATTGGTGTTGGAGGAATTGCAGGAACGCATATGCCCGGTTGGGCGGCATCTCCAAACGCTGAGGTGGTTGTCGGAGCTGATGTGGCAGAAACGGCCTTGTCTACATGGGCGGAAAAATGGAACGTAGCAAAAACAACAACAAATTTTGATGAAATAATCAGCGATCCGAACATTGATATAATAGATGTCTGCACACCAAGCAGCTATCATGCAAAATATACAATTGCCGCTCTTGAAGCAGGCAAGCATGTTATCTGCGAAAAACCGCTTGGTCCGACTACTGATGAAATCAAACAAATGATTGCGGCAAGAGATAAGAGTGGAAAACTTCTTATGACTGCTCAGCATATGAGATATAGCCAGAAATCAATTGCTTTAAAAAATGAGATTGATACCGGAGTATTGGGCGAAGTTTATCATGCAAGATCATGGTTCCTGCGTCGAGCTCAACTTCCAACCGGACTTGGTTTTGTTCTAAAAAAGAATTCAGGTGGTGGACCGTGCATTGATATAGGTGTCCATGTTCTTGACTTAACACTGTGGATGATGAACAACTACAAACCAGTATCAGTAAGTGGGGTTGCAAGAAAAGAACTTGCGGGAATTGATGGTGCATTCTCTGTTTGGGGGGGGGCAAAAGTTCCTAAAGAGATGGATGTTGAAGATTTTGCAGCTGCATTTGTTCGCTTTGAAAATGGAGCAACCCTTATGCTTGAAGTCAGTTGGCTGCTGCATCATGACACCCCCGGAGATGATTTTCAGGTGTGGCTGTATGGAAAAGATGGAGGACTACATTATCCTTCCACAAAAGTACTATCAAGCAACTATGAAACAAAACAACTTTACACAAAAACACTTGACTACATACCTAATGGAACAGAAGCTCATGCGGCGGAATGTATTGACTTTGCAGATGCAATTGTTAACGGTCGTCCAAGCCCTGTTCCTCCAGAACAGTCAATTGTTGTTCAAGCAATTCTGACCGCTCTTTATGAGAGTCAAAGATTGGGCAAAGAAGTTCCAGTTTTACTGTAAACACTTTAGTTGAGGCGGGCACTCCCCGCCTCTTTCTCTACATGAGACGACAGTGAATATTTGTTCTATTCCGCCATCAGTGTAGGCCATTTACAATTTACCATTAACAATGATTTCTTTTCTTACCTAGAACTGCTGGCAAAGCCAGCTCTATGAATCAATTTATCCTATTCAAGTTTGGAAAGTTCAACGAAAAGGGCATTTAGACCTGCAATTCTTACAACTAGATGCCCATAATTTTTAGGATGCTTTTGCGCATCGATGAGTTCGTCACCATCCAATATAAAATCGCTTGCACCCAATTTCCACAAATGCCAAAGCAACGATGTCAAAAAAACTGTCTTGCCCCCATTGGCAATTCCTGTAATACCTATCTGCATATTTACCCACTTAAACCTATTTTTAATTCTACCATCATCAAATAATAAACTCAACCATTATCATCACTTTTTCCAGCTAAACCCCAATTTTTCGGTTGAGAAACTTTATGAGAACGAGGATCCCGCAGGGTGGGACACCCAAACTTGCAAATTAATATTGTCCTGTAGGAATGGGATCATCCTTCGCAGTTCCGGTCTACGGCGGACAAGTCGGCTACATGGCTGAACATATATTGCCTTTTCCAGAAAAGGCAACATCAATGCAGTGTTTAATAACAACACAAATATTCAAAAACATTTGCGATCTTCGCTGTTAAATCTCATTCGCTAGATTAGAGCATTGAACAAATGAAACGCTGTAAAGATTTTATTCGAGGACGACATTGGGCTTTTAAAAAAAAATCAAGTAACAGCAAGCCTATTGCGTATTTTTTTGAAAGATTCAACGGAAGCGGCAGGACAAAGATTTACTGCGTTTCATGAGCGAAATGCTCTAGTTTGATTTGAATGGCCGGAACCTAGCTTGAAGCGCTAAGACTGGTGGTTAAAAACTCTTCTTTTTCAGAAAATATTGTAAAAATGCAAATTTAATGTTTTACATTTTGCAAAATTTTGGTATAACTACCCGACAAAAACTCACACATGTGATTTATTGCGGTTTACAAAAAAGGAAAAAACTATGTTACAAAGAATTTTGTTCGCAGCAATTTTTCTGATTGCCTTCTTAACAATGGCGGACGATGCGGTATCTTATGAAAATCTTTTGAAGAATGGCGATTTCAGTCAGATTGCTGATAACGGCAAGATTGTCGAGTGGGTTGGAGATAAACGAGCAAAAGTTATTTCAACCAATAACATACCTACTCTTCTGTTGAATGGATCATACTGTCATCTCTACCAAAGAATTGCTTTAAAGCCAGAATGGCAAACCCTTCAACTGTCAATGAAGATGAAGGGTAATGATTTGAAAGTAGGAGATGAAGACTGGAAAGATGGACGGCTGGCAATGACGTTTCTTGATGCATCAGACAAACAGGTCGGGGGCTGGCCAAATGTTTTCTTTGTAAAAGGAACCACAGAGTGGATAGACTGTCAGCGTGCTTATAAAATACCAAATGGCGCAGTTACTCTTGAAATTATTCCGGCAAACTATGGTGTTTCCGGCAGTGTGGAATTCCGTGACATAAAGATTACTATCGCAAAACTATGGCAACCTCTTGCAGACATACCCCTACCAAATGGTGCTGAAAATGTTTGGAAACAATCAGATTGCTGGACTTTAAAAAGTGATACCCGAGAAAAAATTTGTATAAATGGTTTATGGCGTTTCCTTCCTGAGACATCAGAAATGACACAAGTTCCTGCTGAAGGAAAAGGCTGGGGTTGGTTTAAGGTTCCTGGCATCTGGCCAAAGGCTCTGGCTTGGGATACAAGTTTTGCAGCACAGGATTTTATACTCCCAGAGATACAAGGAAGAACTGATGTCACCTTACTAGAACAGGCTTGGTATAAACGAGAAATTGAAATTCCATCGTCATGGGATGGCAGACAAATATTGCTGGACTTTGAAATGATACAGACTCATTGTGCTGTATATATCGACGAAAAAAAAGTTGGAGAAATAATGTTTCCAGGTGGTGAATTTGACATAACCTCAGCAGTCACACCAGGCACAAAAACAACTCTTGCCATTCTTCATACTGCAAGGCCTCTGGAAACTGCAACAGACACTTTTATGGCTCCTGATAGAGCTTTTAAAGAACAAGCTGAACTGAAATTTAAAGGCATCACAGGGGACGTCTATCTTCTGGCTAGACCAAAAGAAAATTACATAACAGACACTCATATTATAACCTCAACACGCAAAAATGAAATTACATTTGAATCCGGAATTAACAATTTAAAAGATGGCGATTTTCAGATAACTGCCAGCATCTTCAAGGGTAATAAACTTGTTAAATTTTTCTCCTCAAAACCATTCTCAAAAATCAACTTAGAAGATGGACGTTATAAGTTTTCTGCAAGCTGGAAGAATCCTGATTTATGGGACACACACACACCTCAGAACCTTTATACAGCAAAAATGGTTTTAAAGAAATCAGATAATAGCGTTGTCGATGAGCAACTGCCATTTGACTTTGGTTTCAGAGAATTCTGGATTGATGGTCGGGATTTCTACCTGAATGGCAAAAGAATTCATCTACGTGCTCTACACATCAGAAACATAAATGATTATGCGGACAAGGCCTCTGTTGCCGGATCCATTAACACTTGTGAAAAGATGAAAGAATATGGATTTAATTATCTTATTACAGCCAACTACAATTTCGCTCCTGGAAATGTGAGCTATATTAACGGACTGTTTGAAGCAACAGAACAAACCGGCGTGCTTGCTTCATTCTCGTTACCTCACGGAAAAGACTACAATTGGCAACTTGACACACCTGAACAACTGGAAAGATATACTAAACTAACACAATGGCTGATTAGAAAAGTGCAGAACAATCCTAGTGTCATCACTTATGCAATGAACCATAATGCAACAGGATACTACGGGGACCAGAATCCAATGAAAATGGATGGCAAATATTCGCTGTTTACAACTCCTGATGTACCAGAATCAAAACTAAAATATAGCAAACAAGCCAAAATTGCAGAAAATATTGCGAAAGAAATTGATCCTACCCGTCCTGTTTATCATCACCAATCCGGCAATTTAGGAGACATATATACTGTTAATTTCTATCTAAACTGGGCTCCACGTCAGGAGCGAAGTGATTGGATGACACATTGGTCAAATGAAGGTGTAAAACCTATATTCTTTGTTGAATGGGGCTTGCCACATATTTCATCGTGGTCAAGTTATAGAGGCCCTGCTTTTATTTGGCGAACTGATGCATTCCAGATGATATGGGATTCCGAATTTGTATCCTCATTAACAAATCAAAAAGCATACGAGATGACAGACTCCAAAAAGAAAATGCAGGATAATGAAAATGCATTATGGGTGCAAGGAAAACCTCTAAACTGGGGATATCATCTTGCGTCTATGCTAA
Organism: Kiritimatiellia bacterium; assembly: GCA_027858345.1. GTDB lineage: Bacteria > Verrucomicrobiota > Kiritimatiellia > JAQICX01 > JAQICX01 > JAQICX01. The sequence continues at coordinate 45,403 of JAQICX010000181.1, forward strand.
ACTCGAATAAAGAAAACTATCTTGATATCCAGAGCTGGTTTGCTGATGACAACTGGAAATCATTCAGAATGCTGGGAGTATCCGCAATGCTGCCATGGGATCAGGGCGGGCTATGGAAAAGAGTCAACACCACACAAGCCGAACTTAACCCTAATCGTTTCACGAACCTGCAGAGCCCTGGAATTGTGCCGGACTATCTCACATCTGGTGACCAGTTTATATATGACTCAAACGATAACTCATACGCCCCCACTTCTCTTGGAAAAACATTCTTGCGGTGGAACCAACCTGTTATTGCTTTTATCGCCGGCAAAGACTCGCAGGCAACATCCAAAGCAGCAAACTTCCTGCCGGGACAGAAAATTGAGAAGCAGCTTGTTGTAATCAATGACACCAGAGAAACAATTTCATGCAACTACAGTTGGGCAATAGATGGACTTAATGTGGCTGGAAAAGGCAGTGTCAATGTAGCACCTGGCGACGTGACATTTGTTCCAATAAAAGCAGTTGTTCCTAAAAATGCAGTACCAGGCGCATACAATATCAATGCTACATTTGACTTTGAAAAAGAAAACCAAACAGACAGTTATGCTCTGAATGTGATTGACAATCCAATTAAAGGCAAAGTAAACTTAACAGGAAAAGTTGCTCTATTTGACCCGGCTGGAACCACCGCAAAACAGCTGAAAAATGCCGGAGTTCCGTTTGAGAAAGTTAATGCTAAAGCCAATCTAAATAATTACAAGACGCTAATTATTGGCAAAAATGCATTCACAGAACAAGGCTCACAGATTGATCTCTCAATTAATAACGTTAATATTCTTGTTCTTGAGCAACCATACGACGTACTTATAAACAAATTTGGTTTCAGACCAAACATCATGGGGCTGCGCCAAACATTTGTCCGTAGCCAACACCCTGCACTCAATGGTATATCTGATGAACTGCTGCAAAACTGGCATGGGGCATCAACACTCACAACACCATATCTTCAAGGACTGCCGAAATATGAGGAACACGATCCGAAATGGGATTGGTGCGGTTTTGAAAACACAAGAGTTTGGCGTTCCGGAAATGTTGGCAACACTGCATCTGTTTTGATTGAAAAACCAGTACGTGGAAACTGGCTGCCATTAATCGATGGTGGATTCAATTTACAATACGCTCCCCTACTTGAATATCGCGATGACAAAGGCATTATCATCTTCTGTCAAATGGATATTTCTGATCGAACTGAACCAGAACCAGTTGCTGATATTTTATATCGCAACCTTGTTACCTACCTTGGCAAAGCCGATGCGAATTATGCGAGAACCGTCTATTACGCAGGCGATGACAAAGGTAAAAAATTACTAGATCAGCTAGGTGTAAACTACAAAATGTATGCACAGCAGAAACTAACAGATAAATCACTATTGGTTGTGGGACCAGATGCAAAATTAAAAAATCTTACTGAACTAGTCAAAGATGGTGCAAATGCAATATGTCTTGGACTCAATGCTGCTGAGATAAAAAGTGTTCTACCTGATATTAATGTTAAAGATGAAACAATATACTGCCAAGGAATTGAAGACTTCTCAACCCCGGAATTTAATGGCATATCTAATAGTGAATTATATTGGCGAACAAAACTGACACTTGGAGCAATCCAGAAAACAGATAAGTTCTCAAATCAAGCACTTAAAAAGTTTCAAGCTGGCAATGGAACAATAGTTTTGTCTCAGCTTGCTCCATGGATGATAGACTATGAAAAATATGCAAATTTGCGCATCATGTATCGAAGAAATGCTTTCTTGGTTTCTCGAATTTTGTCGAACCTCGGTGCAGGATTTGATGACATACAACTGCGAACTGCATTTAATAAAAAGACTGCTAAAACGAAATACGAACTGCCTCAAAAATGGGTTGGCGTTGAATGTCCTAATGGTGATGGAGAAAAACTAGGATGGCAAAAATCAACCTTTAATGACTCTTCGTGGAAGTCAATCATAGTTCCGGGTACTTGGGAGGATCAGCGTAAAGAGCTTGCTGAATATAATGGCTACTTCTGGTATCGCATCAAGTTCAAAACGCCAAAGGGAATGCAAAACAAAGAGTTAACACTTAACATTGGTGCTGTTGATGACGAATCGTGGATATGGCTGAATGATGAATTTCTTGGCGAGGTCACAAAAAAAACCAATCCCGATGATTACTACAGAGCTGACCGCATTTATAGGTTAAAGCCCGAACAACTCAATGGCGACGGAGAGAACACTCTTGTGATAAGAGTTGGGGACTGGTTCAAGACTGGCGGCATAATAGGAACTCCAAAGCTATTGATTGAGTCGCCTTGTCGCGACAGTTACTATATTCAGAAGCCAATTGCAGACGATGACCCGTACCGCTACTATCGATGGTAATAAAAATAATAAAAAAGCGGTTGAGAAGCGATAGAAAAACAATAGGAAGAAATGCTGTAAGTGTTGATTGCAAAATCAACGACTGTAGCGACGGTCGTTGACCGCCGAAAAACAATAGAAAACAGTTTGGAAAAGTGCATTCGTAGAGGCGAGATCCATCTCGCCCAAACAATGAAAACAGGTTGCAAAAAATAGTGCGAACTGCTTGTCCACTAAGTCCACAAAACGGGAAAAGCGCATTTTGCGAGCAATTCACCACATCTTGAGTTGACTTTCAAGGTCAACTTGATACAATTTTTAAAATTTAAAAAATATATTATTAAAGGTACTCAAAAATTATATTAAAACATAATTCCGCTCATAGAGCGGACGCTACAATCCCGCCTTGCACATATGCGTCAACCTAAGAAAAACGGCTCTGTCACGGTTTCCATGGGTAAAAAAGAAAATTAAATAAATCTTAGCCACGGATTGACACGGATGAACACGGATAATAAATGTTCGACTACGTTGTAGTCGTTATGTAATGCTTAACATTTATACCCGTATTTCATACGTGGCTATTAATAT
>JAQICX010000045.1 GCA_027858345.1 Kiritimatiellia bacterium
GCAGGTAAAGAGCTTTGCTCTTTGTTATTACCTAGGGTTGCTCCCGCAAGGCGGGATTACCCTAGGCTTCTCATGACACGTGCCGTTGGCACATCAATAAAACATTAACCTTTGTCCGCCAAAACTCCTCCCCGGCTATCCACGCCTTGCGGGATAGTCCCGCTCTGCGGGAGGAGGTCACCTCGCCTGCGAGGTGGGAGGGGTACATCTTTATTCCTTGGATATTCCGTGTTGGTTATTGGATATTCCATTTAATATATCAGTTTTCATATTTTTCATAAAACTTTTGACAGTACCATAATTTATAAAGAATCGAACATTATTGTATCTTTTCGAATTTTAGTGTTGTTTTTGATTTAAATTTATCTCCTGGTTTTATTGTTGTTGATGGAAAGTATTCAATGTTTGGGGAATCCGGGAAGTGTTGAGTTTCCAGACATAATGCACAGTGCTGTTTGAAGGTTGTGAATTTTGATGGATCTTCATGTATTGAGTTAGCTGTATAAAGCTGTACGCCCGGCTCTGTAGAAAATATTTTCAATACTCTTCCACTATTTGGTTCTCTTACTTCTGCCACAAATTTATCATCACTCTTGTCAACAATAAAGTTGTGATCAAAACCTTCAAACATTTTGATTTGCTCATCATCATATTCGTGAAGATTACCGATTGTTTTAAAGTCACGTAAGTCAAAAGGAGTGTTTTCTACTGACTCTATTTTGCCAGTTGGGAATCCTTCAGGTGTTGAGGGAAGAAAAGTACTCGCATTGATTTTAACTTCATGACTGCTGATTGAATCGTTGCCTTCAAGGTTGAAATATGCATGGTTTGTGAAGTTGACAACAGTTTCTTTCGATGTATGAGCTTTGTATTCAATTATAAGTTCATTTTCGTTGTTTAGTGTGAAGATTACGGTTGTCTGTAGTTCGCCAGGGAAACCAGCTTCGCCATCAGGGCTGATATAGCTCATTGATAGTGCAGGTTGAACTGAGTCTGAAATAATGTTTGCTGTCCATAGTTTATGAGAAAAACCATCGACTCCCCCATGAATCATATGCGTGTCATCAAGGTTGGCATCAACATTGACCTGACGTCCTGCAAGTTGAAACTTTGCATTTTTAATTCTGTTGCAAACTCTTCCAACTGTTGATCCAAGGTAGTAAATGTTATCGATATATTCTTCCGGCTTATTGAATTCTATGAGGATGTTTTCGCTTTTTCCATTTTTGTCAGGAGTTTCAATGCTTATGATTGTTGCACCAAAGGTTATAATTTTGACAGATATGTTGTTGTCATTTTCCAGTGTATAGAGATCGACTGTTTCACCTGATGGTGTAGTTGTATATGGTTTGCATGTTATGTTCATTGTGTTCCTTGATTGAATAGTATAAAATTATAAAAAAGTTTAAAAGTACAAATTAACACTGTGTATTATATACTCTAGTATTATTTATTCAAGATAATATTTGCCTCGGATGTGGAAACCCTTGATTTTTTGGTTGAATGCCCTTTTCGGCGGGTGAAGCACCCCGGTCCTTCCTCCTTCGCTGTTCTGGTCTACGGCGGACAAGAATGTTGTGGATGCTGAAATCAAAGCTAAAACGTTGATTCGCAGATGTTTTGTAGGGTTTACCTTCAAGGTATGCTGCGTCGGGCGTAGCCCAGCTGCTAACAAGATTTATTATATTGTTAATAGCTGGACGAAGACTGATGACCCCGCCTTTGAGATATTTTTCGTCGGTCAGCGACCGCCGCTACAGTATGAAACGTGCAGTTTGACGCTTGATTGCACAACTTAACACCTGTAGCGTCGGTCGACTTGTCGAGCCGTAGACTGGAACAGCGAAGGCTGATGACCGACGGATATGCCGTCATGCAATGACTCAACCAAAAAATTGAAGAAAATTGAGGTAATATAAAATAAAGCATGATGTATTTCAGTTTATACATTATAAACTAAATTAGAACGTTTGGTATAGACTCTAGAATTTTGTAAATTAGGGGAGATGATGAATAAGTTATTATTGTTAATTTTAGTTGTACCTTTTTGGGTGCAAGCAAAGGATATGTCTTTTGCAAATAATGAAGCGAAGCGTCAGCAGACCATAGATGCTTGGCGTAGACAGGCTGTACTTGACAAAAACATTGCCGTTGAATGGGCAAATAAAAAAGGAGTACCTATAAGAATTGATACAGGGACTCGGTTGATGGAACTTATGAAACTTGAGAATGGCAAGCCAATATATTACACAACATATAATGTTGAGTCTGCAATATCCACCACCACTGATCTTGTTAGGAATGCAGCTCCTTTTGATGTTAATGGTTCTAATGCATATCATGTTGGCGTATGGGATGGGGGGTCTATTTTATATACTCATCAGGAATTTGCAGGTGGAAGAGTTGTTTTAAAGGATGTTGTTGACAGTCATCCTCACTCAACACACGTTGGGGGAACAATTGGTGCAGCAGGTGTTGAAAGCACTGCTCTTGGAATGGCACCTGCAATATTCATGGACTCATATGATTGGAGCAATGATCAGAATGAAATGTACTCAGTTGCTGCGTCATCACCAGGCAATACTAATAAAATATATATATCAAATCACTCTTATGGTTTTCTTTCCGGCTGGGACGTAACCACGTGGTATGGCTCTTTTACTCCAGGTTCAGGTGGTGTGGAATATGCTTTCGGTCAATATAACACATATACTAGAAATTGTGATATTATAGGCTATAATTGTCCTTATTATCTACAGTTCTGGGCGGCTGGCAATGATCGAAATAATGCAGCACCATCTACTGGAACAACTTTTACGTACTATGACGGTAACGGTGATCCTCAGACATATGTTTATGACAGCACATGTCCTGAAGGAGATGGGGTTTATAAAGATGGATTTGACAACATCAGCTATGGAGGTATTGCAAAAAATATTCTTTCAGTAGGGGCTGTATATCCAGCAGTTACTCCGGCAATAACGGGGACTAATAGATATTTAGGAAATGCAATTATGAGTCCTTTTAGTAGCTGGGGACCGGCAGATGATGGACGTATCAAACCAGACATTGTTGCCGTGGGCGTAGGAGTCTGGTCAACAACAGCAACAGATTATGGATCAAACACAAACTATGACGGAATGAGTGGAACAAGCATGGCTAGTCCAAATGCTGCTGGCTCAGCAGCACTTTTAACAGAGCTTTATAAAAAGTACTTTTCAACAGATATGCGTGCAAGCACTCTTAAAGGGCTTATTATTCATACAGCAGATGACCTTGGTCGTCCAGGACCCGACTATGTTAATGGATGGGGATTGATGAACACAAAAAATGCTGCGTATATATTAAAGAGTCTAGACGATGGTGATAATATTAGAGTTCAGGAAGAGCTGTTGAACACGTCAACAGACCCGTCAAAAACATATAAATTATATTCAGATGGTACAAAACCTATTAGAGTTACGCTTTGCTGGACTGATCCTCCTGGGACTTCAACCACAGCAAACGATAGTCGAACACCAGTATTGGTTAATGATCTTGATCTGAAGGTCATAAGTGGAACCACAACAAATTATCCATATTCATTGAGTTATGCATCACCGACCGCCAATGCAACGGCTGTTGCAGAGAATAATATTGATAATGTTGAACAGGTATACATTGAAACTCCAACTGCTGGGGACTATACAATACTGGTTGATTATGATGGTTCCCTTTATGGTTCACAGCAGTGGTTTTCGCTTATTGTCTCCGGCAATATCAAACAAGGCTCGGTGATTATGATGCGCTAATGGCTGGCAAAGCCAGCACTCATCATTTTGCTTCTTATTAACTTAAATGTGAAAAAGTTTGATGTTGAATTGTGTCTCTGCATTTGTTTTAATACCTCTGTTTTAAATAAAAAAGAATAAAAATATATGCTATGATAATACAATATGCAATAAGGGATAATGTGTTGACTCAACTATTGTTGAGATAACAGTAAGGGCAAAATGTTGAAAAATACAATACAACGGATATTGGCGATAGTGATTTCAAAGGTGAAGTATTTGGATGCTTGGGAGCACTGCGATAAAGTTGAGCAAATAAAAAGCATAAAACTAGTGAAAATCACGCACACATTGGCTTCCGATATCAGATTTTGGATACTTCTCTGTTTTCTTATTCGTCTTATAGGAATAACACATGCACCTCTCGATATAGAGCACAATTGGCGTCAAACTCTAGGTACTATGGTTACACGGAATTTCTACGAAATAGATGCTAATATTCTTTATCCACGAATTGATGTGCCGGGAGACAAGACTGGAATCACTGGTATGGAATTTCCTCTTTTTAACTACATAGGATATCTGATTTCATTGCTTTTTGGTTATCAACACTGGTATGGCCGACTAATTAATCTAACTGTATCAAGTCTTGGACTCTACATGTTTTATAGGCTGATTAGTGATCATATGAAAGATCAACGTTTAGCATTCTATTCTACCATTGCACTAATGTTTTCAATCTGGTTTGCTTATTCACGAAAGATAATACCAGATACTTTTTCTATGTCATTAATTATTGCAGCTGCATACTTTGGGTTTCAGTATTTCTCTGTCAACCCAAGAAAAAGTATTCTACGATGGACTAACTTATTGTTATTTGGAATACTTGCTACAGTTGGGATGTTGACAAAAATGTCATCGGCTTATTTCCTCGCTATTCTTGCCGTTCCTGTTTTTCAATTTAGGCACAAACCCTACCGGATTGCAGCCTTTTTGATAACTTCATGCATATGCTTGTTTATTACTGGACTATGGTATGTTTACTGGGTTCCATATCTTACTGAAAAATATCAGGTACATCACTTCTATTTTGGTACAGGACTTGCTGACGGATTCAGAGAGCTCGTACCACATATACCTCTGCTCTGGAAACGTTTTAGTGATACAGCTTTGCATGATGTTGGATTTGCCTTATCACTATTTGGACTTGGATGGGCAATAATAAAAAAAGACCGTCAAATACTGATCATTCTGCTTTTGTGTTTTCCTCCATTTGTAGCAACAATTCTGAAATTGGGATTTAATTTTGCACACCATAATTACTATATCATTCCCTATGTGCCAATTATGGCTTTATTAGCAGGACTAGGGCTCAGCAAAATAAAGCCTTATTGCCTAATGCTTGTTTTGATGTTTGCAATGTGCATTGAAGGAATACAAGAAGAAACCAAGGATTTTCATATTGAGAAGAAGAATATGGCACTTCTTAGTCTGGAATCTGATCTTAATGACTATTTTAAGCAAGATATGCTGATTGCTGTTAATGGCTCAGGATCTCCAACAGCAATATATTTTGCACACCGCAAAGGCTGGAGCATTTCAAACTCTGAAATGCAAAATAAAGCTGTTATCAGAGATCTGGAAAAACGAGGATTAAGACTCATTGTTGTCCTAAACAATGCATTTGGAGCGACGCCTGTTACTCTTGATTACCAACGAATTATCGAGAAAGATGGTTATACTATATATAGAATTCCTAGACATAAAAAATGAAGTTATCGCGCTGATTATTAGAAATGGTGGGGATAATTAAGAATGTACGCTGATTTTGAGTAACTAAAAACTATTTACGTTTAACGTCTAATTACTCCTTTTTTCTTGCCTCATTTTCTGTCGCCAACGTATTAGAGCATTGAACAAATGAAACGCTGTAAAGATTTTATTCGAGGACGACGTTGGGCTTAAAAAAAAATCAAGTAATAGCAGGCCTATTGCGTATTTTTTTGAAAGATTCAACGGAAG
>JAQICX010000052.1 GCA_027858345.1 Kiritimatiellia bacterium
AGTTACTAAGGAAAAAACATGAAAAAACATTTATTAATAACATTGACCATGCTTTCAGTATGCTTTGTACATGCCGAAACATCTACAATTGATTCGACCAACAAAGATGCATATGGTGCAAACATTGGGTGGATTAATGCTCAGGGCGATACGGCTAACGGAGCTGTTATCGGAGAGAATATCTGTTCTGGATACCTCTACTCTGGAAACTGCGGATGGATATCTCTTGGTAGCGGTACCCCTTCTAACGGTTGGCAATATTCAAACACGTCATCAACAGATTGGGGTGTTAACCACGATGGCAAAGGAAACCTTTCAGGCTACGCATACGGAGCAAATATTGGGTGGATTAACTTTGAACAAGTTTATGGTAAACCTCAAATAAATCTTGAAACAGGAAACTTAACTGGAAATGTCTGGAGTGCCAGCTGCGGATGGATCTCGCTAAACACCACTCAAGGTTTTGTTCGAACTAAAACATTGAATGAGGGACCTGACAGTGATGACGACGGCATTCCTGATCAGTGGGAAATGAAAATGGTGCAGAATCTGACCACACTTAGCGGTGATGGACATGATAATGATATTGATGGTGTTTCTGATGTAGAGGAATCTGTTGCTGATACTGACCCAACTGATATTCATTCATTTTTTGAAATTGTAAGTTTTCAGCAGTTATCCAATAGTAATAGGTTCATCTGGACTGCACAACCAACACGACTTTATAGTATAGAACAGAGTTCTGAACTTGGTGACGAGGCAATATGGACTGACTGCGGTCTTGGATTAATGACTCCTGGCTCTGTTGTTCAAATGACTCGAACACTTGAACAACCTGTAACAAACAGTCTTTACTATCGCATTAAGACCATCATTCCTCTTAGTGAATAGATGAATAATTGTTAGCTTGTAGTTGTTCGGTGACATAGTCACCACATTGGTTGCACATCTCCCATTTTCCATAATCAGACGGATCTGACCAATCGGTCGGATCTGACGACAGCGTCGCCAGGGAAAACCATGGGGAGAAAACACCGTGGAGGACTTGGCTTTTTCTTAATCTCTATCTTAACCTTAATCTTTAGCTAATCACATCGTGATATAACTTGGTCATTCGGGAATAAGTTGTGTTGTTTGAAAAACGCTCAACCATTTGCTGATGTCTCCACAAACGCTTTTCCCATGAAGTATGAATTTTTAATGATTTGTCAATTGCCTCTGCGATGGCATCTGAAAATTCATCTTCGGCAGCAATATTGTCTTCATCATGCCTGCATGATTCATGCACAATTGAGTCTTTAACAGAAACAACCTTTGTTCCACATGACTGAGCTTCAATCATGACAAAACCAAATGTTTCAAGAACTCCTGGATGAACAAAAACATCCGCAGTTGAATACATCTGCATCAACTCATCTTTATCTCCGAAGTATGGTAAGATTAAAATATCTTGATAATCTTCTGTCAACTTACACATCTTGTTTTTCAGCTCTCCATCCCCCACCATTACCAGCTGCATGTCACTGCGAATTTTACTCAGGGTCTTAAATGCATCAATCAAATTAAGAAGATTTTTTTCAAAACAAAAACGCCCTACAAAAAGAATCATCTGTTTATCTTTTGAAATTCCATATTTATCTCGAATACGCTCTGCATTCTCAACAGGCAAATAGAGGTCGGTGTTTATACCCAGAGGAATGTTTACAACATTTTCAAAGCCATCATTTTTCAGAGATTGCGTCATTGTTGATGATGCGGCAATCAATGCTTTGTTGTTCTTGTAGAGTTTCTTCAGGTACTTTAGCGTCCATCTTGACACACATGTCGACAGCCAGCGCCCCATGACTTTTCGAACTTGAGGAGGAATTGTTCGTGGAAAATCGGAATGATAAAAGGCAACTGTTGGAATATTATGCTTTGCTGCAAGTTTGTTGCAGATTTGAGCTGTGATGTATGGGTCGCATGTTTCAATTATATCAGGGGACTCATCTAACAACACTTTTTCAATCTGCTTCTTTGAACATAAAACTCTATAACTTTTCGAAAATGGCAACTTGGGCGACTTTATTGCATAGAAGGTGGAATTAGCAATTTTAAACTGCTCATTCTTATCACTAGGAACAATCACAAAATGTTCAACATCTGGCTGATTCTCTGCAAACCAACGTGCCTTGCTATGAACATAGTTCTTGATCCCTCCACTGAGTGGACTATAAAATTGTATTACATCACATGCTTTCATGATTCTTGCTTGCTCATCAGTGTGCCGTCTTTCGTTTATCGTTTTTCCCCGCCTTGCAGACTAGCAAAGCTAGCTCGTGCTCGTCGGTCAAAACCCGACGCTACAGGCATTATTCCTGCAAACCAAACCTCGTCCGCCAAAGCTCCTCCCCTTGCTAAGGGGAGGTGGCGATCCCGCTACCACTTTGCTTTTTTTAAAGCAAAGTGGCGGCGGGAGAGACGGAGGGGTGTTCTTTCAAAATGACCACTTCGCTACAGTCACCACGTTGTCCCATTCTTCACAATCCGACGGATCCGACCGATCGGTCGGATCAACGACTTCGTTGACCAACACACAATTCCAATAATACTAAACAAAAGATAACAAGACAAGTCGTTTGTTAAAAATGAGACTTACAAAAAAAAAGACGGGATAATAAAATCCCGTCTTTTCATGCATCAAGTCTGTTTACACGTCTAGTTCGCCGTGTTCCAAACCTACAGGCAAAGCTGCTGGACGCTTACAAGTTGTTGTAATTTCAACAGTTTGCTTCAACTGGCTTGACTTGTCAAATGCCAGCATGATTTCCAAAGCGTGGTTAGCCAATTCGCCACTAGCTCTATGTTCTCTGCCGCTTTGCATTGCATAAGCCATATCTGCTACACCAATACTACGTGAGTTTTCTGTATAGATGTGTGATAGCGGAGCTTCAACCCAATCTTTGTATCCATTGCGGAATACTTTAACTGGTCCACCAAAAGTATTTGGATCAGGAACCTGTAAAGTACCTTCTGAACCATAAATTTCAATTGGACTATGACCGTGCTTATATACTTCAAAACTACTTATAACAGTTATAACGGCACCACACTCAAACTCAACCATACCGCTCAAGTGAGTAGAGACGTTGATTGGATAAACATGTGGAACTGTTTCTGGTCCGCCAACACGAGTCTCAGCACCTTTGCAAGTGACAGCTGTTACACTCTTTGCTGGTCCAAGCAAGTTGATCAAAGCAGTAATATAATATGGTCCCAAATCAAGCATTGGTCCTGCACCAAAATCATAAAAAGCTGGAGCATGAGGCCATTTTTCTGGTCCACGACCCATTACAATAGCAGTACCGGCAATTGGTTCACCTACCCAACCATCGTCAAGCAATTTACGAGCTGTCTGCTGTCCGCCACCTAAGAAAGTGTCTGGAGCACAACCAACAAGCAGTCCCTTTTCAGCAGCAAGAGCCATAATCTCTTCTGTCTCATCAAAGTTCACACCAAATGGCTTTTCTGAATATGCACTCTTGCCTGCTTTTAAAGTAGCCATAGCAATTTCATAATGCGCTTTTGGTGGAGTAAGGTTTAGTACAATCTCAACATCTTCTTGAGCCAAAAGCTTTTCAATGCTCATCGCTGGAACTTTGTAAAGTTCACCTTTTTCTTCAGCACGTTCAGCCATAACATCTGCACAAGCAACGACGTCAATCACATTGAATGTCTGAGCTGCTTTAAAATATGCATCACTAATCATTCCTCAACCAATGATACCAACTTTAGTCTTTTTAATTTCCATTTTTATATATTCCTAATAATCTAAAATATTTTATTTGTTACCCGCAAGGAAACCATTCTCAGTCATATACTTGTAGCTAATTTCAATTGCTTCAAACATATCAATATTACAGTAGTCAAGTTCCACAGTAACTGTGCTTACCTGTTCCGGCATAGCTTCAATCAAACTCTTAATATCAAGTTCGCCTGTTCCCAAAGCTCTCAATTCAATCTTACGATCAAGTATACCATCCTTAAGTTTTTGTTCTTGTTTCTTCTGTTTTAACAAGCCATCTTTTATATGCATCAAGATTGTTCTATCTGAGAATTTCTTAAGCATCTCAACAGCATCTTCTGCACCAAAGTTTGTAGACCAGAAACAGTCCATCTGAACCTTAACTTCTGGACATAGTTCGAAATATGTTTCATATTTCAATTTGCCATCAATGCGTGCAAATTCAAAGTCATGGTTATGCTGGAATAGTGTGAAACCATTTTTCGCAAGAACTTCCTGCATCTTGTTAGTAGTTTCAGCTGTTCTTTTTATTGCATCCATATCAACAAAATCATTAGCTCCGTAACCGCAAACAATTGTTTTAAGATCAAGTATATTTGCTTGTTCCATAGCTACATCTAATGAATCAGGACGAGCCCATGGTGAATGTGCTGAATAAATCTCCATTCCTAAATCTTCAACAATCTTTTTGAATTCTGCTGGTTCAAGATCCCAGAATCCTGCCGGTTCAACACCTTTATAGCCTATGTCAGCTACTTTTTTTAGAACTCCTACGAAATCGTTCTTTGCTTCTTCGCGCAATGAATATAATTGCACTGATATTGGTTTTAACATAATGTTATTCTCTTTTTTATTTATTTAATTTTATGGGACATTTCCCTGTTACATATGGAATCACACGTTTGATAATTGAATTTTCAATTCCAAATATAATTATGCTTTTATTTCTCGAAACTAAATTCCAGAAAAACTTTTATTATTTTGGAAATTGTATCAACCTCAGATGTTATGTCAATTAAACTTGCCCTTATATATTAAAAAAATGTCCATTTTTCAGTTAATTAGTCATTTCAAAAGCCTTAAATCTTATTTGTAAGGAAATTAATGGATAAAGTATTAAATTTTATTGTTAATATTGTCGGTTAATGTTATAGTTCGAAATTATAGTTTATTTTCAAAAGAATAGGATTTCTCATGCGTTTAATCAAACATATTTCAGTTGGTCTCTGTCTCTTGAGTTTTTGTGGTTCAATCTTTGCAGAAAAGAACGCACAAAGTTATGTTGAAAAGATTGATTCAAACTTTATCGAATTGTCTCCAAGTGTTAAGATAGAATATTTGATAACATACAAAGTTTGGTTTATTACTCTGGCACATGTTGCAAAGGCAACGGTTGAAACAACAGAAGGTGTATGGGTTAATTCTGAAACATCAACCACCAATAAAGCAACAAAGGTCGAACTAAGTTACTACACTTATGACCAGGAGAAGGATGAAAAGCGTAGCAGAATTTCAATGAACGATAAAATACTTACTGTATTGACCATGCCGGAACTTGACACGATTATATACACCAAAGATACTGATGAATATATGAACCCTCTTTTTAAAACACCAACAATTGTTAAAAATTTTGAAGTGTATGAAATGCTGCCTGATGGTAGTCTGGATTATTTTCGAGAAGATTTCACATCTGGAACTATCACAACAAACATGGATGGTGCAGCAGAACTTATTGAACAGGGGAAAGGTATATCAAGCAATATAAAAATGATATCTGAAATGTATTATGGGAAACAAGAGTTTATTACACATGATTCCGACTACAGAATTCATTTTAATGTCGATGGTGTTGTGAAACCTTTTTCTGTTACATCTAATAAAGAAAAGGCTCCTGTTAAACTCAAAGGCAAAGAGCCGGAATCAATCAAAGTTAGAGCCCAACTTGCAAAAGAAGCTACCGGCAAAGGTGGAGCAATGAATTTTTGGGCTGCACCATTTAAAGACATTGCAAATCTGATGAATGATAAAGACTTGCTTAAAGCAGGAAAAAATCTACCAGAGTGGAGCGTCGTGCCGTTAGTTATGGATTATGATTTAAAGCTGGGATTTATCAGATGTAGTATAGATGATATCTCAATTGATAAAGAAGAAGAAGAAAAAGCTGAAAAGTAATGATTGGTATTATTTCAAAAGCTGATTTACAGGTGCATAGCAAATACTCAGATAATCCAAGAGAGTGGTTTCTGAGACGAATTGGTTCATCTGAAAGTTTTACCGAACCAAAGTATATATATGATACTGCTCACGCTATGGGCATGGACTTTGTAACAATAACCGACCATAACACCATCAATGGTTCTCTAGATATAGCACACTTGCCAGGAACATTCATATCATCAGAAATCACAACAATCTTCCCGGAAACTCAATGCAAAATTCACTGTCTTGTTCACGGAATCACTGAAGTTGAATTCAAGGATCTGCAAGGGGTTAGGGAAAACGTATATGACTTCAGAAAGTATCTGCTTGACAACAACATTGTCTACAGCATTGCTCATCCATTCTATGCGGTCAACGACAGCTTGACTATTGATATAATTGAAAAGATGCTGGTACTCTTTGATCGCTTTGAAGCAATCAATGGTGCACGTCCTGAAGTCTCTGAGAACCTGACAAAAATCATACTGAACAGTATGACTCCTGAACGACTTCAGGAGTATGCAAACAAGCATGACATTCAACCAATATCAGATGATTCATGGAACAAAATGTTAACAGGTGGCAGCGACGACCACGGTGGTTTATATATTGGGGCCGGTTGGACAGAAACCCCTTATGCAAAAACGACAGATGATTTCTTAAACTTCTTAAGAGATGGAGAACACTCTCCAAAAGGATCCCCTAGCAACAGCCTTAAAATGGCAAACACATTTCTTAAGATAACTTCAGATTACTACGGAAGCAGATTTAGAAGTCCAAATGAGAATCTAATTGCTAGCCTGCTCAAAAAGTTTACAGACACCAAGACTGAAACAGAAAAGAAAAATAAATTTAAAGTACTTGCAGAAAGAATTGCGGCACCTTTTGTCTGGCAGAAACATGCAAAACAGATGAGTGATACTGAAAAATTGATTTTTACAGAAATCATTGACATTGTATCAGACAAAGAAAACAATTCTGACAGAAAACTTTTAAAAGACACACTGGAGCCGGCAGAATATAAATATGTGATGATTTCACAAGTTGCTCACCAGCTTTTATATAAGTTCAGTTGCCAAATTGCCAAAAAGATAAAAGCTGGCTCTATTATGGGAATACTTGAATCATTGTCATCCGTGGGAGCAATATCTCTTGGGTTAACACCATATATTGCAGCTTTTCTGGCACAACATAAAGGAGACAGAGAACTTCGGAAATTTGCAGCAAAGTTTGATGACAGCGGTGTTCTATCAGACAAAAACAGATCAAAAGCGTGGGTTACCGACACATTCAATGAAATCAATGGCGTAACTAGAACAATCAAAACATTGGCAAATCTTGCATATGAAAACAAACTCGACTTAACATTAGTAACATGCGTTGATGAATATACAGAAGAAAAAATTCCTATAAAGAATTTTGAGCCAATTGGAACGTGGTGCTTTGATGAATATACTTCACAGGTTCTATCTTTTCCTCCATTCTTGGATGTCATCAGATATTTTGAAGAACAAAACTTTGACGAAATAATCATATCAACTCCGGGGCCAATGGGAATAACAGCTCTTGCTGCTGCATATATACTGGAAATTCCAATTACCGGCATATATCACACAGATTTCCCGATGTATGTTATGAACTGGACAGAAGATCCTCTTATGCGAGAACTTACTGCTCGATATATGAAAACATTTTACGGCAATATGCAAAGAATTCTTGTTCCAACAGAAGTTTACAGAACAAATCTTGTCGAAATGGACTTTGCAAGAGAAATGATTGATGTTATGCCGCGTGGTGTAGATCTTTCAAAATTTAATAAAGAATATAGAAGCGAACACTTTTGGCAAGCTTTTGACCTGGATAATAAATTCACATTTATATATGTTGGCAGAATTTCATCAGAGAAAAACATCAAGGTTCTTTTTGAAGCTTTTGACCTGTTTATAGCCAATGGAGGCGAAGCAAATCTAGCTTTAATTGGAGATGGACCTGGAGATGATTTTGACGAATACAAGAAAAAGTACAAGCGTAACAAAAACATTAAATTCACTGGCAAACTTAATGGAGAGCTTTTGTCCAAAGCATATGCCAGTGCAGATGCGCTTGTTTTCCCAAGTTTAACAGACACGTTTGGCAATGTAGTTCTTGAAGCTCATGCATCAGCAATCCCGGCAATTGTTTCCACACAAGGAGGACCACAGGAAATTATAAGAACAAACCAGACAGGATTGGTTGTTGACTGCGATACCCCGAAAGGTTTTGCAAAGGCAATGACGCGATTTGTGAATGACAATGAATTTTATCTTAGCTGCAAAAACAAAACACAGGAATGTGCACAGCATTACACATGGGATAGGGTTCTTGAAATACTGATGAAATTCTAGGCTGGCGGAAGCCAGCTGTGCTATGTGATAAGCGGGAAGTGATAAGTTTCTCCTTTTCAACTCTATGCTCATGATATGTTTTGGGCGATGCAGTCGCCACATCCGTCCTATCGGTCTCATCCGTCTTCTTATGAAAAATGGGAATTATAACAATATGGCGACTACGTCAAATACAAATATTAAATTAGGGCTTAGTACGTGAACCTGTGAACTCTGAACTGTACACTGTGCACTTGAAATAAAGGAAAACAAAATGGAAAAGACCTTAACGAGAAAACGAGTTTTTGAAGGCAAACTTCTGAAAATTGATTTATTGGATGTGGAACTTGATAACGGTGATACATCAAAGAGAGAAATAATTTGTCACCCCGGGGCAGCTGTAATATGGGCAAAATTGCCAGATGACAGATTTGTACTGGTCAAACAGTATAGGAAAGCTGTTGAAGACTACTTTATCGAAGCAATTGCTGGAACATTAGATCCAAATGAAACACCAGATGTTTGTGCTCAGCGTGAACTCCAGGAAGAGACTGGATATACTGCAAAATCAATGACTAAACTCGGTGTTATCGCACCCGCACCAGGATATACAGAAGAGCTGTTCCATACATATTATGCAGAACTTAATCCTGTGCAAGGCAACATGAACCTGGACGACGATGAAAATATTGAAGTTGTATACTATACCGCAGAACAGCTTGAAAAAATGATAAAATCAGGTGAAATATGTGATGCAAAAACAATTGTCGCATGGCACCTATACCTACAGCTTGCCGAATAAACTCGACAAGACAGAGTTAAGATTAAGGTTAAGATTGAGAAGAATAGAGAAGCACTTGAAAAACAGCAAGTCTGGTTCAGGACGTGGGCCCCGTGTCCACCATAATAGAAAAAACAAATAATTAATGAAACAGAAAAATAATTTAACAGAAGGTAATATCACCAAACATTTAATAGCACTTACCATTCCTATGGTTGCGGGCATGATGGTAATGCAGGGATTCAACATCGCCGACACATACTTTGTTGCCAAACTTGGAGCTATAGAACTGGCCGCAATTTCGTATACCGGTCCGGTTGTCATGCTAATATGGGCTATTGCCATGGGAATAGGCCTTGGTCTCTCATCAACGGTTTCTAAAGCCGTCGGCGAAAGCAATCATGAAGAGGTTAAGCAGCTTACAACAAATGGTTTGAGAATGACGTTTGTAGCAATTGCAACTATTGCTGCCACTGGAATCTTAACTGTGGAACAGACATTTAAACTTTTAGGAGCTGATCCGGAACTCATTCCGATGATAGCCTCATATATGCTGGTATGGTACTGTTTCACACCGCTGATGATTCTACCCATGGTTGCCAACAGTGCTATTAGAGCAACAGGAGACTCTCTACGCCCCGCAATAATCATGTCAATTGGAGCAATACTCAATATACTATTTGACCCAATATTGATATTTGGACTATGGGGATTTCCAAAACTTGGCATTACTGGTGCCGCTATTGCAACCGTGACATCAAGACTTTTTACAGTAGTTGCATCATTTATGATCATGCATTACCACTTCAAAATGCTTGAGTTTTCAAAGCAAACAATTGCACATGCTTTACACTACTGGAAAATCATCATCAAATATGCAATACCTGCAATTCTAACAAACACACTCCTTCCTGTGATGAGCTTTATTATAATGCGCTTAGTTTCAATTTATGGATATAAAGCTGTTGCGGGTACTGGAGCTGGACAAAAAATTCAGTTCTTTATATATTCCATCCCTATTGCAATAGGCTCAATTACTGTTCCAATCATTGGACAAAACTTTGGAGCAAAGCGAATCGATAGAATTAGTGAAGCGTGGAAGAAAATCACAAAATTTGATATCAGCTACAGCCTTATAACATTTATAATAATTATATTTGCAGGAGAACATATTGCTTCTCAATTCAGCAAAGATCCTGAGATTATAAGAACAACATGCATATACCTGTACATATGCATATTCGCATCTGGACTTCAGCATGTCGTAGTGCACAGTGGATTTGTAATGAATGGGCTTGGACACCCCAAAAACGCTGCTGTCCTTAATGTCGTAAGACTACTTGGACTAATCATACCTCTTGCCATCATAGGCCAAAAACTTTATGGATATATTGGTATTTATTCAGGCGTGGCTCTCGGGCAGATAACATCAGGTATCATTGGCTATATATGGGTAGTAAAAATGATTAAAAAAACAAAGGTTAAACAGGAGCCTCTAAATGATGAATACACAAATTGATATACATAGATATGATGAACAAATTGAAAACAATATCCTACCTCCATTAAATGAAAACCCACCTGAAAAAAAACAAATTCTATTTTATGGAAGTTCAACAATGTCAAATTGGCGTGCAAACGATATGTGCCACAAACATATGGCACCACTTAAAATTATAAACACTGGCTTTGGTGGTTCAACTTCAGAAGAAGCCCTATACAACTACTATCGTCTAGTCAAACCATTTAATCCAGCGGTAATCGTCTATTATGAAGGTCCAAATGATATTAACTCAGGATACTCACCTAATGAAATCCTAGAAACCTCTCATAGAATATTCGAATGGGCTAGACAAGATTTTATTCGAGGACGACGTTGGGCTTAAAAAAAAAATCAAGTAATAGCAGGCCTATTGCGTATTTTTTTGAAAGATTCAACGGAAGCCGCAGGACAAAGATTTACTGCGTTTCAT
>JAQICX010000073.1 GCA_027858345.1 Kiritimatiellia bacterium
CCAGCGCCTGCCGCCCCCACGAGATGGCCTCAGTATATCTTGATGCCAAAGTATAGTGGATGATGAGAATATTGATGATATTTGCCTTCTCGATTGGGGTAGTGGCATGAGCTAATGCCTGCTGAATACTGCTTTCAGCAACACTTATATCTCCCTCGAGAAATTCACATTCAGCCAGTTCCTTAAACAGTTGCATGGCCAAATCATGATGTTTTAACCAGAAGTACTCTTCAAATCCGGGTAAATCCATAAAATGGCTTGCTGCCCTGCAATACTGTAACGCAGAATTGTAAGCCGTTGCTGAATACGCTTTTTGTGCAACTGTTAAATTCAATTCGATGATTTTAATCCTTTCCGTATTTTCCAAAACCAAACCAGATCCGGCATTCAGGTGATTAACTACCTCGAAAATTCTTTCCGTCATCATTTCCATAGAAAGACTATTGAGCAATAGCCTGCCAATTCTAAGAAGTATATTGGGAAGTTCAGCCTGTTCAATTAAAGAAAAGGCGGCCTGTTGCACCCTGTCGTGCAGGAACATGAAGTGTCCGGAAACAGACAAATTGTCTTTTAGATGCTGACTTCCGTCTTCGTTTATAGGTAACAGCATTGTTTTTGCTTCCCCGGATGAAAGTAATTTCTGGCACTTTTCAAACGAAAGCCCGGTAATGATACTCAGGCTTTCCAGATCAAAGCGATTGCCCAGGCAGGCAGCCATTGAGAATAAATTTTGGCTCTCTTTATCCAGACGATTAAGTTTCAGCACAAAAAGGTCAACTATATTCGTGGGTAATCTGGCTTCATCGATTTCATTCATAGACCATTGCCAGCAACTCAGGTTGTTGTTGAATCTAACCAGGTTGAATTCAAACAGGAAGTTGAGGAATGACCTTACAAAAAATGGATTTCCCTTTGTTGTGTGATAGATGAACGTACCCAGATCCATGATGTTGTCAGGAGCCGGTTTCAGGGTGTCACTTACCAGCCTCTGCACATCACTTTCGGTGATATTTTTCACCTCGAGTACTTCAACCGGAACAGCTTGCCTTCGCAGTTCCTCCGTTGTAGTTGTAAGCGGATGAGAAAAGTTTACCTCATTGTCGCGGTACGATACAATGATAACCATATAGCGTAATGTAACTCCGACCTGAATCAGCTTAAGTAGTTCGAATGAAGCAGGATCAGCCCATTGCCAGTCGTCAATAAAAAGAACCAGTGGGTGTTCGGGCAGACAAATGACCTTAAGAAAATTCTGAAAAACACCCGCAAAGCGATATCGGGCTTCCTGTGGACTGATGTCTCCCAAAGGAGGTTGCACTCCAAGAAGAGACTCGAATTCGGGAACCATGTCAACCAGTAACTGGCCCAGGTCTCCAATGGAATTAAGTATCTCTTTTTTATACCGATCGCGTTGCTGACGATCTCCGGATTCCAACTCCCGGCAGAGTTCGGCCAGCGCCTGGCGAAATGCAAAATAAGGAATATTCTGTTTGTATTGATCGAACTTGCCACTAATGAAAAAGCCGTTTTTTGCCCTTACAGGCTTCTGAAGTTCATTCACCAGTGCGGTTTTCCCAACTCCGGAATATCCTGGAACCAGAAGTATTTCGCCCTGACCACGACCGATTCGCTCAAATGATTCAAGTAATGTAGTAAGATCCCGCTCACGACCATAAAGGCTGTCAAATATATTTAGTTGATTCATTTTATTCCTTTTTTTGTCTTATGTATTATATCTAACATCTCACGTCTAATTTTAAAAACATGAAAATTTGATTTTTTATTTTGGTAGATTTTTTTCATTTGAGTCTGTTTCCAGATTCAGGTTTATAGGAAGGTAAAGAAAAGAAAAATGTTGATCCTTTCCCCTCTTCACTTTCCACCCAAATTCTACCTCCCAGCATTTCAACGAAACTCTTAGCTAAAGCCAGGCCTAATCCATTTCCACCCACTTTTTTTGTAAAAGCATCGTCTCGGTTAAATCGTTCAAATATCCTAACCTGCCTATCTTCTGAAATGCCAATGCCGGTCTCTTTTACATAAAACACTACTTCGGTTTCCTTATGGGTACATCCTATTTCAACAAATCCGTCATCAGTGTATTTTAACGCATTACTGATCAAATTAGTCAAAACCTGTTTTAATCGAATGAAATCAGTATTTAGTTCAATATTTAATGCACCAGCATTGTCAGCTATTCGCAGCTCTAGTCCTAATTTTTGTGCTTTAATAATGAATGAATTTTTTATTTCGCTTATCAAGCGTTCAACTTTAAATATTGTTGGATGAAGTACTATTTGACCAGCTTCAATTTTAGAAATATCCAATACATCATTAACAATGGTCAAAAGCAGATCTCCATTATCAAGTATTATTTTGGCCATTTCGTTTTTCTGTTCGGGATCAAAATCTGGGTCAACCAATAGTTCAGTAAACCCCAGAATGCCGTTTAGAGGGGTACGTATTTCATGACTCATATTGGCTAAAAAAGCCGATTTTAACCGATCGCTCTCTTCCGCTTTTTCTTTGGCCTGGACTAATTCTTCGAGGTGCTGAATCCTTTCAATAAAGATGCCAATGGAATGGGCAATAATTTCCATTATCGTTTTGTCAACTTCGGTGTAAGATTCCTTATTTTGATAATCCTGAATGGCAATTACTCCATTTGGTTTGCTGCCTTTTGATGTTTTAAAAGGCACACCCAACCAAACCGAAAGTTCTTCTCCATACCCATTTATCGTTCCGTTTTTCTCAATTTCAGTCTGATATTCAGGTGTAACAATCAGGATTTTATTCGATTTTAATGTATAATCGGTATAACCATTGCTGAAATCGTAAGCTTTATTTAATTCTAATTTATCGTATTCATCAACGTGATATGGAAAGGTATAGGTATTCTCCTTTTCGTTATGCAAAGCCACATAAAAATTATCGGCACGGATAATATGCTTTAGTTTTTTATGAACTTCAGCCAGATATGAGGTAAGTGTAAGATTTTCGGTGGACAACTCTGAAATTTCGAGCAGTAATTTTCGGGTATCTTCGAACCTTTTTTGTTCGGTTACATCAACCGCCAGTTTCATAAATTGAATGATTTCACCTTTTTGATTGAAAACCGGTGAAACTGTAGCCGATTCCCAATAAAGTGTTCCATCTTTCTTTCGGTTGAAAAACTCTCCGGTCC
>JAQICX010000132.1 GCA_027858345.1 Kiritimatiellia bacterium
GTTAAGACCTATAAATAATAAAAAGATTGAAAAGAATTAACACCTCTGTTTTAATTGAAAGACAAAATATTTAACGTAATAACTAACATTGCTATCTACAATTGATTAGCAACACCAAAACCAAAAAAAGTCTTAACAATTCGATGGAAGCGACTCGTAAACTCGCGCCTCATCTAAACGTTAGACTATGAAAAAGATAAACATATCAAAATGCCCAAATTGCAATGCCCCAATCTCGTATTGGAAGATCATGCGACATTCTAGGTTTACACCAATTAAATGTCCTGATTGCAGTTCCAAGCTCATATTCTGCAAAGCTGAATGGTATAAGAAATGCCTTTGGCTTATCCCATTTATTGCACTTGATGCATGTGGTATTGCAGGCTGTAAAAGCTTTGCATTGATGCTTAGTCTACTCGCCGCCTCAATTGCAGGGTTAATAATTTTTTTTATTTCACTCGGTAATATGAAATTCAGGATAAAAACAAAAAAGTCTAACAAATGAGTGCACACTATTCCCAGCCGCTGGCGCGTCTAGGAAAGTGTGACTCCAACGTTAAGACAGAAAAACAAAGATTTAAGAAAATCAAACACTCTATTTTAATTGAAAAATAAAGAATTTTAATTGAAAATCAAATTGAAGCGGCTGGCGCTACCAACCACACTCAATCAAACAACAAAAAATAATCTTAACAAATGAGTGCACACTATCTCAAACCGCTGTCGCGTCTTGAGAAGTGTGACTCCAACGTTAGGAGAGGGAAATTTGAAGAAAATACAAATCTACCTGTTTATGATCTCAATCCTTATAATCGGGTGCGCACCTGATACAAAAGACGGTGGGGCAATAAAGATTCAAAAAGAAAAGACACTTTTTGGGATAACAAATGCTCGAGAGTTTTTTAAAGACTCATTTATTGCGCTTGCCCAAAATCCTAAAACAGAGTTTGAAACATTCTCAGTAGGCACTCCATGGAAACCTTACGACGGGGAGTTAGTCCTTTTTTTTAGGCTTCCCGATAAATCTATTTTTAATATTTCGAGCTCGAATGCTGTGGGAGTTATAAAAAGAAAAGGAACGTCAGTTTCCGTGCCAGGAGGGGTGTTCAAGTACGACGAAAAGAAATTCTATACATGGGAGGAAGGTGCGGAAGAAATACAGTTGTTTCCATATTTTTTCATCGTCAAAGAGAATAGATTGTTAGGTCTGAGGTGTTATTACAATTCGGACTTCAAAAAGACACCAGCCAAAATCCTTGCGATTGGGAAAGATAAAAAGAATCTGTTTAATCCACCTTTGACACTTGAGCAGTTGGTGCAAATTTGTGGAGAACCTGATAAAGTAGTAGATTCATTTAAACAATAATCTCCTAACAAATGAGTGCACACTATTCCAAGCCGCTGTCGCGTCTAGGAAAGTGTGACTCCAGCGTTGAGAGAACAAATTTAAAAGAATAAAAAGATTAATAGGCTTTGCCAAATATGGCAAAGAAAAATAAGTTTTGGCAAAAGAAAACAAATCAAATGAGAGTGATGAAAAAAATCACTCTCAACAAATGAGTGCACACTATTCCCAGCCGCTGGACGCGTCTAGGAAAGTGTGACTCTAACGTTAGAACCATGAAAATATTGATAGCCATTTTAATTTGTATGACCTTTGCTGGATGTCGGCAATCCACCGATCAAAAAAAGATCAATGCAGAAATCCGAACTGAATCAGAGGTGTTTACGAAGCCCCGTGTCGGCAAAGTTCGAATCGACACTACATACAGAGGTGAGGATCGTATACTGATGGTCATGAGTTATTCCAATGTGACGACACGAACCTTCTGCCTCCACGGCAAACCTATGTATGTGGAATCAGATGAGGATGGAGATGGTTTTTTTGAAACATTCGTGATTTCCGGCGAAACCATGGAAGATTTTGAACAGTTCAAACGCAAACCTGATGGAACAATAGAACCCATCTCGAAAGAAGAATATTTAGATTTGAAAAAGAAAACACAGGAAGCAACTGAACGCATGAAACAAGCGTTCAGAGAAGTTGAGAAAGAACCTAAAAGGTTCTAACAAATGAGTGCACACTATTCCCAGCCGCTGGCGCGTCTAGGAAAGTGTGACTCCAGCGTTAAAATGAGAAAATAATATGCCTGATAAAAAAAACAATGGCTGTGCAGGAACTTTCGGATACTTTTGTTTGGCTTTAATATCCATTTTTATATCTGGATACACATCTGCATTTGGTGCTATGTTTGGAGGAATGCAAGACGGTGAGGGGTTATTGACCCTATTACTGCTTTTTGCTGGGTGGATAGCTGGTGCAGTTATTACGGCTCTTGCAGCAAGTATTATATTTATTAAAACAGATGATTCCTCTAAACGTGCGACCGGAATACTGTTAACAGCACCAACAATTTGTTTTCTTTGTACTGCAATATTTTACTCTGTCACTTTATTTTCTCAGAGAATGAAATAGGATAAAGCGCGAACGATTACTAAAAGAAGTTAGAAATAATCCGGAAAAATTAAGCGAACTAGTAGAACGTGCTAGCTATACAGAACTGAGCTATTTAGAAAAGAAAGTTCTACGGCAAATGGTTAGAAATAAAAATTCTTTTAAGACCAATGAAACAGCAATTCTAGTAAATTGTTTTACAAATGATACTGATACTGCAATTTTTGTTGGTATTATAAGAAATCAACCTATATCCAACAATGAATTAAACATCATATACAATAGATATAAGAAGAAAAACGAAGGAATAAATCACATATGTGATGAACTTATCTCCTACACCAACACACCAATTGATATAATTAAAGACATTGCTGAACACAACGTGAGATATCCCAATCAGATTAAATATCCAGAGCATTTGATTAAAGATGCACAAGAAACTTTAAATAAAAGAGAATCAAACAATAAAAATAATTTTAACAAATGAGTGCACACTATTCCCAGCCGCTGGCGCGTCTAGGAAAGTGTGACTCCAACGTTCGACTAAGGAATTATAATGGAACCAAAACTAGAACTTTTAGAAATACTTATTATGCTTGCTCCAATATTATTCATGATACCGTTTATTGCGCTATTTGGTTTCTGGATTTGGATGCTTATTGACTGCCTGACAAAGGAATCACCTCAAGGGAATGATAAGATTGTGTGGACCTTGGTTGTCATTTTCGGCAGTATAATCGGAGCGTTTCTTTACTTCTTCATTCGGCGCCCTCAGAGAATCAAGCAGGCATCATACTGCACACCGCCGCTTCAGGTTCCAATGAACAAACAGGCAGTCACAAGCATTGCCCTCGGTATCGCCGGTCCCCCTTTGTACTCAATCCTAATAGGCTTTTTTCTCTCCATAGCCGCCATCATTCTTGGACATATTTCCCTCAAGCAAATCAGAAGTGGTCAAACAAGAGGTCGTGAAATCGCCAGAGCAGGTTTAATTATGGGGTATGCACCTCTTGTTCTTTTCTTTGCAGCAATAGCAATCATTGCCGCCGTCGCAATTATTTTTGGTGAACCCATTGAAAATGTAATATAGAATTTGTCGAACAAAAAAGATGGAGGCGACGCGGTAAACCGCGCGCCTCATCTAAACGTTCGACGAAAATGAAATGAAAAAGACCATCACAATCGTAGCAATTGCCATTCCCGTTGCTCTTGCACTTCTCGTGCTGGTATCACGGCAACTGGCCATTTCTCGTGGAGACGCCTTCATGCGGACACACCTGCAGGAGGAGTTCCTGCTCTTACGTTGCTCGCCCATCCTGTGGACCGACGAGAAGTGGACCCCACTGTGGGACGTAGTGTATGAGACCGATGCTTTGACTGGTACTCCACCAGCCGTTCAGTTCACAATCTTTGGATCAATCATGGGAACAAATGTGAAAATCCAAAACTAAAAATAAGTCGAACAAGGTAAGGATTAGTCCAGACTCGTAGCGAGGAACGAGCGAAGTGGTCGGGTCTAATCCTTGGTTCATGTCAAGCCGCGGGTTACGGCAGATAGGCTATAGGGGGATTGGTTAACCCCCCTTGTTCTAATATTTGTTTATGTGGAGCATGAAAGCACCAGTCTGATAGCTACAACTTCATATTATGTGTTCAGGAACTTGCTCCAGTCGGCTTTTCTGAGGCTTAATACTCAAGATTTTCGACAAATTGGCAAACCTCTGCGGCCACGCACTCATAATATAATTTCTGAGTGCATGTAAGCATAGATTAATTTATTGATGAAGATCATCTGTTAACAGAAAGTGATCCGTTTATGGTATGCCGCGCATAGGTGGGATAAATGATACCCACTGCATCACGGCAAAACATTTTTTACATTTTAACGGCTTTGGTTTTGGCGGTGGCTTTACCTTTACCGGGCGTGTCCTCAGTAATTCGTACAGGACGCAGATAAGCTCACGTATGCTTTGTAGCGATAACGAAAAGTTAGGAGACAAAAATCCGTAGTGACGAACCTTCATAAATCCAGTTGGCAGCACGTGCTGTAAATAGCGGCGCATAAACTCAAATACATCAAGAGTGAGGTAACGCCACTTTGACGTTCCTACCTTCTGATATCTGATTCGCACATTTTGTCCATCGTAGTCAACGATTCTTGATTCTGAAACTGCTACACGAAAGACGTAGGCTCCAAGATATTTCATGGCATGACGACCATCACCAACGGATTTACAATGCACGACCCAGTCTCGTGACCAGACCCCGGCAGGAATCTGGTCGATAAGTCCGGCTTCTGTTAAAGCCTTTTGTAGTTTTCCACGATACATTTTTGATAGTGCCTTAACATGGACAAGAAAGTTGCCCTGCGCATTAATCCATTGCGAACGGTCTTTGGATAGTCCGCCACCGGGTATTACAAAATGCACATGAGGATGATATTGAATCTGTCTACCCCACGTATGGAATACACCGAAAAAGCCAGACACTTTGCATCCGACAAAACGTTTATCAGACTCGAGGGTGCCAAGTGATTGGGCAGCACACTTGAACATTGCGCTGTACACTGCTTTCTGATGACTGCGGGCAACTGCCCGCAGTTCTTCAGGGATAGTGAAAGTCGCCATGAAATAAGTACATGGCAGTAAGCGAAGTTGTTGCTTGTACACCCATTGAGATGCTTTGTCGTTTTGACAGACCGGACAGTGACGATTACCACATGAGCTGTTTGCCACATGTTGCTCGCCACAATCAGGACAGGAAAACAAATGATGACCGCGTTTGCCGCTACGACATTCACAGATGGCATTTATTACCTTGCGGTGTGTGCGAGGCATAGAATTGCCGAATTGCTCAATATAGGCAGAACCATGATCTCGAAATATTTGCTGAATACGATTCATGAAAGCACCCCGCGCACTAATTGATTAAGTTTTTCACGTGATTGTGCACGACCATTTTCAGTTACATGAAGATATATCATGGTCGTAACCAGACTGCGGTGACCGAGACACGCCTGCACATGCTGAATGGGAACACCTGCTTCTATCAGATGTGTAGCATAGCTATGACGAAACGTATGAGGATGAACATTTTTTCCTATTTTTAGTTTTTTCACAGTACGTCGAAGAGCACCTTGAACTGTCGATCCTGATACTGGCGTAGTAGCCTCTGTAGCCTGTTTAGCATTTCGTCCTGGAGCAGGAAAGACCCAATTTGGGTTTCGATGTGTTTTCCACCAGTTGCGCATAATATTCAACGTACTTTCTGGCAGAGGAATAATGCGGTCATCTCCTTTAGAATTACGGATAATCACGCACATGCGAGCACTGTCAATCTGTGATGGGGCAAGGTTGCGAGCTTCTCCCATTCGCAATCCGAGCGTATAAACAACTGTATAAAATGCTCGATTCATATCGTTGGGCAGTTCGACAAGTATTTTACGTACTTCATCTACCGAAAGAACCGTAGGTGGTGTTACATGACTTTTAATTTTTAATAAATGGAGAGTTTCCCAATCACGCACTAGCGTGTGTTTAAAGAAAAACTTTATTCCACTGTAGGATATGCGCATCGTTGCGCCAGCCCAATCTAATTCATCTTTACAATGTAACCAATACTCACGTACATGTTGCTCCTCAAGTTCTTCCAGAGGACGACTCCAGAAATTATATAATTGGCGCACTGCGCGCACATAAGACTGGCAACTTCGTTTTTTATAACCTGCAAGTTTGAGGTCTTCATTTAATTTTGTTAATAACTCTTTGCTCATGGCATTATTTCCTTTTACTTTTATTTGTTAAAAGGTAGTATATTCCTTGTCGGGTCTTATACATAATGTATAATGCCATGAGCGCTATTAAATTGCAACTGCCGCGTAGCGGCTTACTTGAACAAATGAGTGCACACTATTCCCAGCCGCTGTTGCGTCTCGGAAAGTGTGACTCCAACGTTAGGACAAAGAAAAATAAAATGAAACTAATCGGATGGACATTTATATCTGCAGGATTTATCTGGCTCACATATTTTTCCCTCATTCCTATATATCAACTGAAACGAGTAGAAAAACTGGCAAGCTATAAAGTAAGATATACCAAGCCTGTTGACCCAAAGATAGTTAATGATTTAATGGATGTAACAAATGAAGGAATAACAGAAGCTTATGCTTCACGAATCATTGTACTTTCACCAGCATGCCTCATGCTTGCAGGTGCTTTTTTAGTATCGTATCAAAAGAAAAAAGAAAGAGGACTAAAATCCTAACAAATGAGTGCACACTATTCCAAGCCGCTGTCGCGTCTAGGAAAGTGTGACTCTAGCGTT
>JAQICX010000191.1 GCA_027858345.1 Kiritimatiellia bacterium
TCCCTCCCCTAATAAACAAAAATACGATTTTTGCCATGCTTGAACCCCAATATATTGACTTTTTCACCATTTTTTTATAATATATTGATTGAAAATTGATTTCTTTCTTTTGAAATTCATTTTTTTTGAATAACTAACATGGCGAAGCTGTGCCAAGAGCTCATGAACTGGATGAAAAGATCAGCTAATTAACGCAAAAAAATTAGCAATAAATAAACAACCTATCAGCCCTAACAGGGCGAAACATACTAGCGTAGGGCAAAGCCCTATGGAAAACGTTGCCATTAAACGCAGCAGGTTCTTTCTCGCTACAGCGAGAGTCTTATTAACCAGCAACTCTGTTGCTCTTAAACGTAGTCCCGCTGTCCTAAAGTCCAGTAGTCCAACATTGAACCGTACAGACGCCAATTCATCGCGTCTCCAACAACAACGCAGCTCCGTTGTCGAGAATCGGCAACCGTTAATCACATGAGTCGTGCGTCATGAGTCGCATTGATTTATAACATGTAGGGACTAGGCCTGCCTCGCCCAAAAAAACCGCTCACCCAGTGAGCAAATGATAGGAAACTTTTTGAAGTTTCCTCAGCAAAACCATGAGTCATGCGTCATGCGTCATGCGTCACCAGTTTAGAAAAACATGGAGAATATTCATTGCTACAAAAAGGCTTAGTGCGGCGTAACCGCCTGTCTGCGTGAGTACACGAACAGGCAGGCAACCAAAAGAATTATCGCACAGAGGCGCGGAGGGCACGGAGAAGAGAAGAAAAAGAATTTTAGCCACCATGCGTCGCTCTCCGAGCTATGCAAGGCAGGCAGAGAAAGAAGAGAAGAATTTTAGCCAGCTAATTAAGACTAATTAAGAAACTATAAAATGCGTATTACAACTTTTGAAAAACAAAAAATAAAGGCATGTTTTCA
Organism: Kiritimatiellia bacterium; assembly: GCA_027858345.1. GTDB lineage: Bacteria > Verrucomicrobiota > Kiritimatiellia > JAQICX01 > JAQICX01 > JAQICX01. Next base: position 919 of record JAQICX010000191.1, read on the forward strand.
TCGAGTATTTGGTGATGGAAATATTTTTCTGTTTGGCAGCAGAATTAATGATAGTGCAAAGGGTGGAGATATCGACCTGTTTGTTGAGCCTTGTGTGAAAACTGACCTTAAAAGAAAAAAAATAAAATTTCTTGCCCAACTTGATTTAGAAATTGGTGAACAGAAAATTGATGTTGTTTTACAGAACGGGAATAATTCAGATGTAGTATGTGAAGCAAAATCGAAAGGTATAAAACTATGATAGACTTAAATAAATCTTTTTCAGAACGAATTTTTGAATGCAACAAACATAAAGAAAAAATTTTATATGCATTGTCTAGGCTTAAGAGCAAAATGCCTTTGACAGTGCAAGATTATGAATCAATATCTGATGAAGATGAGAGTGTAATTGATCAGATGATATATAGGTTTTCCAAGCTGCAAGACACAATGGGAGATAAATTGTTTCCGAGTCTCTTGACAATTCTGGGAGAAAATGTTAAACCCATATCTTTTGTTGATAGGTTAAACCGTTTAGAAGAGCTTGAATTACTGCAGGCAGAAGATTGGATGCAGCTAAGAAGAAGCAGAAACGAAATTGCTCATGAATACTCATTTAATCATGAAGATGTCGTTGAGAGCATAAACATTGTGTATTCAGACTGCAAAAAACTAGTTACTTTATATGATGCTTTTTTACTTTTCTGTGAAAAGAAATCCATAATATCATAAATGAATACAAGTTAAATCGCTTTAAAAGAGGAGAGGAAAGAGAAGAGTTTTCTCGCACGAGCCGAGACAAAGTCGAGACAGGCTTCAGCAAAGCTGGGGCAATGATCCCGCAGAGCGGGAGAATGGCAACTCGCTAAGAAGCGCAAAGAAGAGAAGAGGAGATTTAATCTGAATTATGAATAATGGCTAATCAAGTGAATAAAATTATGAGAAAGAGAATTTAAATGGATGATTACTATGAATACTCCGATAAGTTAGCAGATAAATTAGAGAAACGTATAGAAAAATTATATGAAGAGTTCACTTTAGAAGAAAGTTTTAATCTTTTGTCTGAAGAGCAACAGGATGAAGCTTCTTTTATACTTCAAACATTCAGTGATTACATGTTCAGTTATCATGGAGAACTTGAAAAAGACTGGTCTCCTGATAATGTTGAACTTTGTTGCACAGAGACTCTGCCAAGAAAAGTGTCGGCAGACGAGAGCTACTATAAAGCTATTGTTCCAGTCCTTGATGTTTTTTTTGAGTTTCTTGAAACGAAGAATGTCATCTCAAATTCAAAAGATTTGCGGAAAACCATTAAGTCTGTAGAAAAGGATATCATAAGAAATGCTGCAGATCCATCCTGTTGGGGATTGGCAAAGGGCATGGTCATGAGAGCTCAATCACAAGGGTATGATATGTTTGATGAAGATGAAATGAATGAATATGTAGAACAATACAATAATTCATTAAATATTCCTCAAGTCAAACCATATCGTTCCCCAAAGAAAATAGGAAGAAATGATCCTTGCATATGTGGCAGTGGAACAAAATACAAGAAATGCTGTATGGATGAAAACAACGATAACGATGCCTATTAGTTGGCTAGTTGTTTCACTGACTCACTGAGTTACAGTCTCACTGAGTCCTTGTTCAGAAACCATTAACCAACAGCAACGTTGCCATTAAACGTAGCAGGTTCTTTCTCGCTACAGCGAGTATTACCCAGCAACAACGTTGCTCTTAAACGTAGTCCCGCTGTCCTAAAGTCCAGTAGTCCAGCATTGAACCGTACAGACGCCAATTCATCGCGTCTCCAACAACAACGCATTTCCGTTGTCGAAAATCGACAACCGTTAACCATGCGTCATGAGTCGCATTGATTTATAACATGTAGGGGCTAGGCCTGCCTCGCCCAAAAAAACCGCTCACCCGGTGAGCAAATGACGGGAAACTTTTTGCAGCTCCCTCAGCAAAACCATGCGCGTGCGTCACATTTTATTTTGCAGTTTTAAGGTCGGTTGGATAACCAACCCCTGTAGCCGAGTCCCGTGGGCTCGGAAAAAACGAAAAACAAAAAACCGATCACCCGTTGAACAATAACAGGAACCTTTTGAAGTTTCCTTAACAAAACCATGCGTCCTGCGTCATGAGTTCTTGCGTCGCCAGTTTAGAAAAACATAAAGAATATTCATTGCCACAAAGAGAAACACACCACCCAGAAAACTGTGGAAAAGACTGTGGAAAAGATTTTTGATTTATTAGATGCTAATCCTGAAATATCTCAGCGTGAACTTGCAAAGTTAACAGGACTTTCACAAAGAGGAGTTGAATGGAATATAAAAAAACTGAAAGATGAAGGAAGCTTAAGACGTGTTGGTGGTCGAAAAGCTGGACACTGGGAAGTGGTAACTAAGGAATAGCTAATAAGTTATTAGCTATTAGTTATTAGTTATTAGTTTGGAGCCTGCGAAACCACCCAGTAAACCGCACAAAAGGGAAGAACAGAAAGAGTTTTATCCACAGATTAAGATGATTTACGCAGATGAAGAAAATAAGAGAAGAGTTTTTAGCCACAAAGGGGCTTAGGGCGGACACTCGTGGCGAAGCCTAAGAGAGGCTGGAGCCTGCGACAGCAACGAAGTGGCCTACCCGCAACCAAAAGATTATTAACCAAGGTAAACACCGAAGTTAAAGAGATTAAGAATATCCAATATCCAACAAGGAATATCCAAGACAAAAGGGAAATTCACCCCTCCGGCTCGCATGCTTGCCACCTCCCCTAAAAGAGGAGGAGTTTTGTCGGACTAAGGTTGATTTGCAGGTTTGGGAGCGATAATGTCCTCATTATCATGAAAAGTTGACATGCATATAATCACGCTGGAAGTTGTTTGTAATAAACAGAATAGAAAAGTTCTGAAAAACAATCGATCAAAAAAACAAGAAGTTGAAGGGGTGTAGCACAAAGTAGCACAAAGAAGAGAAGATGTTTTGGTCAGCGAATTTCACCAATTAATGCGAATTTTGAAGAATGTGCTGCCATTAGCCTTGCATTGATATTGCCTTTAAGAAAAGGGCAATATATGCAAAACCAATGGCACCACAAATTTAATCGCTTTGAAAGCATTACAAATTGCAACATAAATTAGAGTAAATCAATGTTATTTGTTGACAACCAGTAAAAAGGCAGCTACAATGCAATATTAAAATTAAGTTTTAATATTGCATTGGAGAGAATATGTATATAGAAAGAAATATAGAGAATAAAGTTCTTGTATCCCTTAAGAATAATCCAGTGGTGGCAATTGTTGGTGCAAGGCAGTGCGGGAAGTCTACGCTTGCAAAACAGATAATGAAATCTATTGATCGTACTGTTTATCTTGATCTAGAACGTCCTTCAGATTTACAGAAATTAGAGAATGCGGAATGGTTCTTGTCTTCACAAAAGGGAAAGTTAATTTGTATAGATGAGATACAGCGGAAACCTGACCTTTTTCCTTTAATTCGTTCATTGGTTGATGAGTGGGGTAATAACGGTTCTTTTTTGGTTTTAGGATCTGCTTCTAGAGATGTTTTGAGACAAAGTTCCGAGTCATTGGCAGGGAGAATATCATACCGTACTCTGTTGCCTTTTGTCTGGTCGGAGATTAGAAGTAAGGTGTCGTTTGAATCATATTTTGCATATGGAGGGTTTCCGAGAAGTCTGCTGATAAAGGATGATCAGATATCATACGAATGGCGCAATGATTTTATTTCCACTTTTCTTGAAAGGGATTTATTACAGTGGCGAGGTTTCACACCGGCACTTATGGGGAGATTATGGAGAATGTTGGCGCATAATAATGGACAAACTATAGATTATTCTAATTTTGCACGTTCATTAGATGTGTCATCTGTAACAATAAAGAATTATATAGATTTGCTATCTTCAACTTTCATGCTTGAGATCGTTCCGCCTTATTTTTCCAATTTAGGTAAAAGAATGCGCAAATCTCCAAAAGTTTATTTGACTGATTCAGGAATTACATCTGCGTTACTTGGACTGAAAAGTTTTGAAGATATTCTAGGACATCCGAATTATGGTTCTATATGGGAGCAGATAGTCTTGTTGAATCTGAAAGCTCTTTATGATGGCGCCTCCTTTTATCACTATAGAACTTCTAATGGAGCTGAGATTGATTTTGTAATGGAATATGAGTCGAAGGTTTTCGCTTTTGAGTGTAAAGCTTCCCGGACACCTAAACTTACTAAAGGAAATTTTAATGCAATAGAAGATATATCCCCGGATAAGACATTTGTAGTTGCACCGGTCGATGAACCATGGAGATTATCTGAGAATATTTATGTAGTTGGTTTATCAGACCTTGATTCCCTGCAATAACATTGCCCTTAAATGCAGCAGGTTCTTTCTCGCTACAGCGAGAGCCCAATTAACCAGCAACAAAGTTGCTCTTAAACGTAGTCCCGTTGTCCTGAAGTCCAGTAGTCCGGCATTGAAATGTAAAGACGTCGATTTATCGCGTCTCCAACAACTCCCGTTGTCAAAAGTCGGAACCGTTAACCATGAGTCGTGCGTCATGAGTCATGCGTCGCCAGTTTAGAAAATCTGTGATGAATATGGTGTGATGTCTCCTAAATTTGAAGAGCATATCGGTGGCTTCAGAGTCACATTATACAAAGAAAAACAAACCGCCCCCAAAACCGCCCCAAAACAAGTTCTACACGTGAACAGATTATTGTATTATTGCAAGATAATCCTCGTTATACGAAGCAAGACTTAATGAATGTTTTAAACAAAGCAAGTGGTACTATCAAAGAACATATTAGAATTTTGCAGCAAGAGGGTAAGTTAAATCGGGTCGGAAGTAGCAAAGATGGGCATTGGGAAGTGGTACCTAAAGAATAGCTAAGAAGTTATTAGCTATTAGTTATTAGTTTGGTACTTGCGAAACCACCCAAGAAACCACCCAAGAAACAGTGGATAATCAAACCGACCAAAAGACCGCACAAAAGACTACCCCAAAGACTACCCAAAAGACTACCAAGGAAAAGTTGTTGGATATTGTTCAAGAAAATTCTAAGTTGACAAGAGAAGAGATTGCAACAATTTTAGATATTAGTCCTGATACAGTGAAGTTTCATTTAGCTAACCTTAAGAATGAAGGCAGACTGCAAAGAGTTGGTGGTCGGAAGGAAGGACACTGGGAAGTGGTAAGCTGACTTTGTCAGCCGTGAGCCGTGATATGTGCTAAGTGGTGCGTTTCTCGCTGAGGGCAGGTAGCTGGCTACGCCAGCAAACATAAACCTTAGAACGTCAACAACTGATAACTTGTTTTATATGCTAATCGAGGTGAAAAACGTTGCAAAAAAAAGATTTTTTTAGTATCATTAAAGAGTGCCAAAAATAAAAAAGTGCATAATTAACAGGGCGAAGCTGTGCCCGGAGCTGGCGTTGCCAGCAGTGGGAAGTGGGAAGTGGGAAGTTTCTCGGGGAATAGCAACTGCGTTGCTGTTGAATGGGCTGACGTCCGTTGAACAGTAGTTAAACAGCAACGAAGTTGCGATTAAACGCTCTCGGAGAGAGCATTAAACAGAGGCTTCGTCCTCGATTAAACGGAGCTTTGCTCCAATATGAAAATATGAAAAATAAAACTATAAAAACCATATCTGTTAACGATTTTTCTCATCATATATTTTGGGATGTCGATAAAGATCAAGTGGACTTAGAACGTAATAAACGTTTCATAATTCAGCGAGTACTTGAATATGGTCTGATGAATGACTGGAAACTTATAAAAGGCTATTATGGTATTATGACAATTGGAAAAGAGATGCAAAAAGTCAGGAGTTTGGATCCTGTTTCTCTGTCTTTTGTAAGCACAATAACAGGTATAGGTAAAGAGAATTTTAGATGTTATACTATGAGACAATTTCTTCCTCGACACTGGAACTTCTAAAGAAGTTAACCAATATTGATGTATTTACAGAATTGAGATTGGTTGGCGGTACTGCACTTGCATTACAATTAGGGCACAGAACCTCGATTGATCTTGATTTTTTTGGTTGTGATATCAACGAAGATTTTATTTCAATTATTACTGCTCTTAAAAAGAATGGGATTGACCTAAATATAATTAGACAAAGTTCAAATATTTTTATTTCTATTATGAATAATGTAAAAGTTGATATTGTTAATTATCCGTATAATTGGATTGATAAAGTCCATAAGGAAGGTGATTTGGTTTTGGCAACACCAAAAGATATTGCGGCTATGAAACTTGCAGCTATTACAAATAGAGGTTCGAAAAAGGATTTTATTGATTTGTATTATTTGCTAGATATTTATTCTTTGGAAAAAATGATTGAGTTTTATAATCAAAAATATAATGATGGTTCTGTTTTTATGTTATTAAAAAGTTTATCTTACTTTGATGATGCAGATGAAGAAGTGATGCCGAAAATGTTTGATACAACTCTTACATGGAAAACTGTGAAGAAAAAAATAACAGAAGAAACCAAGACGTTGGTATAGCTAGCTCCCTCAGCAAAACCATGCGTCCTGAGTCTTGAGTCACATTAATTTATAACCCGTAGGGGCGAGACGCATCTCGCCCAAAGAAAAACGCATCCCCGTTGTCGAAAACCGACAACCGTTAACCGTGCGTCATGAGTCATGAGTCGTGCGTCACCAGTGGGGTTCCTTCTCCCTGCTTGCAATATAATATTAAACTGCACAATGGGAGGGTCAGCGTCCCCGCTGACAGAAAAGGTACTCAACCGAAAAATCAAGGTTATATGCTAATCGAGGTGAAAAACGTTGCAAAAAAAAGGTTTTTTTAGTATTCTTCACGATTGGCAAAAATAAAAAAGTGCATAATTAACAGGGCGAAGCTGTGCCCAGAGCTAATGAACAGGTTCGTTCTCGTCACAGCGAGAGTCTTATTACCCAGCAACTCTGTTGCTCTTAAGGTAGCACAACCTTCAAGGTTGTAGGCGTTTTTAAATCAGCAACAACGTTGCTCTTAAACGTAGTCCCGCTGTCCTAAAGTCCAGTAGTCCAACAAACTGTAAAGACGTCGATTTATCGCGTCTCCAAAAAACATCAAACAATGTCTTCGGCATTCACAATATGAGTATATCACAAAAATATTTAAATGAAAATCAGGTAGAACAGAGTTTTTCTGTCAAAGACTTGATAAAAAAACTAGAAAAAAATTGTAAAGAAGTAGTTTTTGCATTTATTCTTGGTTCATCCAAAGATGGTGTTGTTGCTCCACATGCAGATTTAGATCTAGCATTTTATCTCAGTTGCGAAGTGAGTCTTGAATTTTATAGTAAAGTTTCAGAAATTGTTGAATCCGTCGTTCCTGATGTAAGAGTTGATGTGGGTATCTTAAACAATGCGGATCCCGTTTTTAGGTATGAAGCCCTGAAAGGAAATCTGCTTTTTACGAGAGATCAGGAAAGATATCTGCGTTTTTATTCTTTAACATGTCGTGAATATGAAAGCCAGATGGTTGATTATGAACGTCAGCGGCAATATCGACAGGAGGTTGTTAATGCGTTATAATGGTGTGGTTCAAAGGAAGCTAGCCTTGCTAAGTGAACAAATTCTCAATATTCAAACGATGTTTGTAAGTGTTTCGTATTCAGAGTTTGAAGAAAGTTGGTTGAATAGAAGTGCTGCAGAACGTGCATTGCAAGTTGCAGTGGAAATTATTATTGATGTTGCAGAGAGAATAATTGCAGTTGAGGGAGTCGGTCCTGCAGCAACAGCATCGGAGGCAATTGAGAAGCTTGTTAAACTTGGTGTTCTGCAATCCAAAGATCCGTATGTTGATATGGTTCGTTTCAGAAATCTAATTGTGCATCAGTATGAAAAAGTGTCGCCGGAGATTTTGTATACATTGGTGACGAAAAATCTACAAGATTTTAAGAACTTTATTGATGAGATTAATAGGGATTAGGTTAGAAATGGGCTGATGACATTCAAAGCTTTATCAAACTAAAAAAAGATCAGCTAATTAAAGCAAAAACAGTTGTTTACTGAGTCACTGACTCACTGCGTCCTTTTTGCGACTAAACGTAGCAGTTCGTTCTCGCTATAGCGAGAGCCTTATTAAACAGCAACAAGTTGCTCTTAAACGTAGTCCCGCTGTCCTGAAGTCCAGTAGTCCAACATTGAACCGTACAGACGCCAATTTGTCGCATCTCCAACAACAACGCAGCTCCGTTGTCGAAGAACGACAACCGTTAACCATGCGTCACATTGATTTATAACATGTAGGGGCGAGACTCCTCTCGCCCAAAACCCATGCGTCATGCATCGCATTTGTAGGGGCTAGGCTCGCCTCGCCCAAGAAAAATAAAAAAAATGAACAAAAAAAGAATTAGAAATGTTGTTACAGCAGAACTCGAAATGAATTGATTGCATCTTTATTGATGAGAACAATATATGTTGAAAAAATGGGAACGGGAATTTTAAGGATTAATAATGCACTGAATAACCATGGTCTGCCCAA
>JAQICX010000240.1 GCA_027858345.1 Kiritimatiellia bacterium
AACAAAGAGCAAAGCTCTTTACCTGCTCACGGCAGTGTATTCATTCGATATTGGACGGCTAACTTGTTAGTCCCGGTCTGCGGGATTGGATGTTCGATGTTCTTTTAAGAAAAAGTTGACAAGTATAAAATGCTTTGAAAAGATATTGACTGTTAAGCAGTTAGAAATGTTAAAGATAAAAAACGACCAAAAAAACAAGGAGTTGAAGGGTTGTAGTACAAAAAACACAAAAACTGTAAACAACCGTTGCTGATTTGAGGTATATTGGGAGTCCCGGCATGCGGGATCCTCATTATCATGAAAAGTTGACAAGCGTAAGATTGTTTTGCAACATGTTTAAAACAAGAGTTTTGTAAAAGCTATCAGAAATAAACGACCAAAAAAACAATAAATTGAAGGAATACATCATGAATACATTAGAAGCAATAAATAGACGAGCTAGCTATCGTGGCAGTTTCACAGATAAAAAAGTTTCAGACGAAACTCTAAAAACAATTGTTCAAGCAGGTATACAGGCTCCATCAGGATGCAATGCCCAAACAACAGGATTCGTCATTGTCAACGAGCCTGAGAAAATCAAAAAGATAGCTACCATCTGCCAAAAAGACTTTGTAGCAGGAGCACAGGCAATTATTGTTTGTGTAGTTGACCACACACCGGCATTTCAAGATATGTCATTTGCAGCAGAGGATTGTGCAGCTGCTGTTGAAAACATGCTGCTTGCAATTACGGATGCGGGTCTTGCAACCGTCTGGCTAGATGGCGTGCTAAGACGAGACAACATCGCAAGGCAGATTGGCAATTTATTAAATATACCTGCCGACCGAGACGTTTTTATTATACTACCAGTTGGTGAACCAAGCGAAACACCTGTACAGCGAGAAAAATGCTCCTTTGAGCAACGCGCATCTTTCAATCAATGGGAGAAACAAAAATGAGCAAATATTATCCAATACTACTAAAACCTGTCTACCAGGATAATATATGGGGTGGAACTCAAATTCCTAAACGATATCACCGGGAAGCATATGAAGGTATCTGCGCAGAGTCGTGGGAGGTTTCTACGCGTCCAGAAGGAATGAGCATTGTCAAAAATGGCAAATTCAAAGGTCTATCCCTTGTTGATGTAATTGAGCAAGAAAGTACAGACATACTAGGCACAAAATACTCAGACCTAAACGAACTGCCTCTTCTAATAAAATTAATTGATTCAAAACAAAAACTTAGCGTACAGGTCCATCCGAACAACGAAAATGCACACCTGACAGGTGGTGAACCAAAAACTGAAATGTGGTACATTCTGGATGCAGATCCGGGGGCAATCGTTTATGCAGGACTCAAACCCAACACAAGCAAAGAAGCTTTTCAACAAGGTATGGAAAACAATACTCTGGAACAATTCATGGAGCAAGTTTCTGTCAAAAAAGGCACAACAATATTTATTCCAGGAGGAACAGTTCACGCGATAGCCGAGGGATGCCTACTGCTTGAAGTTCAGCAAAGTTCAAACACAACATACCGAGTATACGACTGGGGCAGAGTTGGACATGATGGAAAACCAAGAGAGCTACATATTAAAAAAGCAATGGATACAATTAACTTCAATCAGGGTGTGGAAGGACTCATCAAAGATCCTGTTGTTCTTGCTAAAACCAAAAATTCAACCCTTGAAGAATATGTGTCATGCCCATATTTTAACTTTAAAAAGTTGACTCTCAATGGAACAGAGACAATCACCAAGACAAAGGAGTCATTCTATGGACTCTTTATTGAATCAGGCGAAGCTACAATCAAAATTGGTGACAACTCAGAAACGCTAAAAGCCGGCACATCATGCCTAATCCCAGGCGTCGTCACCGAATTTGATATCCAAACCAACAAAAACTCAGAAATCATCATATACTCAGCGAGCTAAAACAGTGAATGATGTTGTTGAAGAGCAACTTATCTATTTTCTAATGTCATTAAGGTCTTTACAGTCCTTAATGACCCTAAAGGCTCTATAACAATTTTTGTTATAACTGCACCTATCCGGCATCGGCAGGAACTGCGAAGGCTGGAAGACAGGCACGCGAAGCTTGCTGGATAAAACTCTTTTATTCCCTAAATGAAAAACCAATCGAATCAATAAAGATTGGTGCCCTATCAGCATCCTCAATTCCAATTACAAACTCATTAAGCCCAGCATCATCATCAGAACAATGCATTAACAGATCAGCAACAAGAAACCTCATTCCCCCACGCTTGTTCCAGGAAACCACCGACACCTCTATTTGACGATTATCATTAACCATAGCCAACACCCCATCAAGATTAGCTAACAACTCTTTACTCTCTATCTCGCCAAAAGTTGAGACTCGAATATTCACATCCATGTCACTATCACACAACACAGAAAACTTAGTTATCAAAGGTAACGATATATATGGATCAATATAAAACTTACCTTTAACCTTGCGATCTCTCGCCCAATGATATTTGCCATACCAGAAAGGTAAAGTTCCTGATAAACTACTAGTTGTGGCTGGCATATTTTCATAGTCTCTAAGTCTTACATTAACATTTGTTGAAAATGCAATAGCATCAACAATAATTGGCAGATTAGTTGCAGATTGAATTTCTAACTTCAAATTATCACCAAAAAAGTTTTCAGGAATATCATATATATTCATGCCTGTTCTAAGAGAATTTGTTATAGACGAGCGTTCACTTTGAAAGACAACAGTTTGACGACGAGGAACCTGCCCTGATTCATCAGCTGTCCAAAGCATCAATCTTTTTGAAACATCATTAGTCTTAACAGTAGAAACAGTAAAAGACCTTACAGTTGCATTGCGAGGCTGCACCTCACTAATCAATACTTCAGTATCATCATCAAACATTGGTGCAACATGGTCAACTTCTGACAATTCATAGTGCAGATTCAAATCTTGCTCACTCCAATACTTAAAAGAGTTATTCTTATCATCCAAACAAATATAAAAAACATCATTATTAGGCATAACATCTTTATTAAATTTTCTAAAATGAGCTTCATTATCAACATAAAGATCCCAGTGTCTAGCAACCGAAAACAGCCAATGAAACTGTTTTGCACCAGTTAAATATTGTGTCCAACTACTAATTATAGGATCATAACATATATACACATCATCTTTGTCTAGGATCTGCTCAATATTATTTTTATACTCAAGACAATATCTCCGCTGTTCACGCAATGAATCAAAACCATTATAAAACTGCTTCATCAACAAAATCGAGGTCAATGTAACCACAACTGTCAACACCTTGTTGATAATGCTTCGATGTCTCTTGAGTTTGACAAACTTTCTCAATAGCCCTCCAACCCAAATTAAACATACGGGAATCATAGGTAGCAGAAACAGAGGAACAATAACAGCATACCGCGGTACAAGCTTATCGTAACAACCATAAAAAACAAAAAAGACAGCAGCTCCAGAAAACAAAGATAAAACCAATTTGTAATTAGCAAAGACTCCCACAATCGAACATAGCAAAAACAACCATAACAAATATGTACCCAACATACCTTTTATGTGTCGAAACAAACGCCTGCTGGTATACGAAAAATTCTCAAAAGACATTCCCTTCTTGACTGCTGAAAATTCCTTAATAGCATGAGACTTCTGAACAAGCTGCTTAACCAGAATCTGATTTGCTTTACTTTCCTTAGGAGCAACATTTGCCTCCTGAGATTTTGTAATGGCAGGTTGCTGATTCTCAACCAAAGAGCCAAACTGACTTGGAATATAAAAAGGACGCCCCTCCAAAACATTCTGTCCAAACAAAGGTAAAAGTCCAACTAATAAGCCTGCAACTATTAACAACAGCAAATGCAAAAATGGTTTAAACCACAGCTCCTTTATTGATAACAAGAAATATACACCCACAGGAACAACAAACAAAATATTAGGAACCCTGCACCAACAAGCAATCCCAATGCAAGCAGCTCCCCAAAAAACATTCATCTTCTTTTTAGTAATTCCAATGCAGCACAGCAAAAAGCCAAGGAATCCCCAGAAATGTGCACACGAATCACGTAGGCATTCCGACAACCAAAACACATCTCTGGCAAACGATGGAATCAACAGTAACACACACATAGTTAGAATACCCGTCAACGCAACAGGCTTCTTAGAAATAATAACAGGAATCAGTGCTAGAACAAAAAGAAAAGCAACAGTGAATATACCAGAAACAAAAAAGGGAAGTTCCCAATTTATAAGAGAAAAGAGAAACAAGAAGAATGGAAACCCACCCTCAGTCTTCAACGACATATGGTCAGACGATGAAAACAGGGCCTTTAAATTAGACAAAAAATAGTTGCCTCTTAACTTAGACAAATCAGCAATATAAAACTGACTATCGCCCCAAATGTAGTATCGACATAAACTAAAGCAGACCAAACCTAGACACAAAAAAAGCAATAGATACAAAACATGAAAGACAGTCATCTTGTTTTTCAATATATTCTTTTGCATCTATCACCTTATAACTAGGGTTCCTGTTAAATTCATTAAACGCATCTTGTGCATGCGTTATAAAATATAATCAACTATTGTCTGCAAGGCCGCAGAGCCTGATCTTCAAAACTGGGGGGGCATATTTTGCCTAAAAAGAACGAAAATGTATTAAGGTTAAAAAATCATGCTTTTTATAAACATGTAATGCGATAACACCTAACCTTTTACTATGCAATTATGTTATCCCGCTTTGCGGGATCCCGCCCAGCGGGACCGCGAGCTAAAGGCGAAAGTGTCTTATAGCAAAATCTCAGGCATTCTCACATTAAACAGTAAACCCTAATTAGACTTAAAAAATTGTGTATATAAAAGGTGCAACAGTCTGACCTGCAACCACAAGAATGCCAATAATCAACAGCAGCAAAACCACAGGTATAATCCACCAAGCCTTATTACGAATCGCAAACTGACCAAACTCCTTCAGGAGTCTTCCCAAATGTTTAAAAAATATCATCTTATCTCCAAAATCTTACTTTAATAAATTTTCAACTTAATATTATATCCCACTCCCCACCAAAAAGCAACCCCCAAATCCCCAAGATCATTTTTCTCCTCAATTTTTCGGTTGGACGTAGTTATGACAACGAGGATCCCGCAGGGCGGGACTCCCAAACTTGCAAACAACCGTTGTCTTGGAAAAACGGGAGCGGCCCTCGAGCTTGCGAGAGAGGCTTTAACCACTAAAAAGAA
>JAQICX010000018.1 GCA_027858345.1 Kiritimatiellia bacterium
GGACGACGTTGGGCTTAAAAAAAAATCAAGTAATAGCAGGCCTATTGCGTATTTTTTTGAAAGATTCAACGGAAGCCGCAGGACAAAGATTTACTGCGTTTCATTAGTGAAATGCTCTAGGTTACAGAATACCCCTCCCACCTCGCACGCGAGGTGACCTCCCCTAAAAGCGGGAGGAGTTTTGGCGTACAGACTCAGATGTTTATTATATAGAAGAACGTCCAACATCCAACTTTCAACATCCAATTTTGAATAAAGAAGAAAAAGAGCTGCCATTGCCAACAGTAATAAGTGTTACGGATAAGTTTCTCGCGGAATAATTCCTAACCTCGCAGATAAAAAACTATTCACTGTGTACCGTATACTGTGTACTTTTTTTACAGCTCGATTTGAAGTCCATCGTATGATGGGAAAATATTGTCAGGCAGGTTCTTTTCAAGATAATCATTGGAAAGCTCATGACAAATATGTGTAACATAAGAAGTTTTTGCATTAATCTTCTGAAGCAACTCAACAGAGTTCTCAATTGTAAGATGTGTTGGATGAGGAGTATGACGCAGACCATCTAAAACCATAACATCCACATTTTTAACCCTATCAAAAGTCTCCTGTGGCATTGAAGCACAGTCAGGAACATAAGCAAATTCTTTGCCATCCTCTGAAATGATATAACCTTGAGTATATTTGTTGCCATGCTCAACAACAATTGGTTCAATCATCGCAGAGCCAATCTGCATTGGAGAGTCAATTGGTTTGAACTCTATCAAAGGTCGATAAACACCAGAAACTTTCTGAGGCATAACATAGTCAAAGATTCGTTCAAGATCAACAAGTGTTTCGGGTGCAGCATAAGCATTTATGCATTGATGATTCTGAATGGTGTTATAACGTCTGATATCATCAAAACCAAAAATATGGTCAGCATGGGAATGGGTAAAAAAAACAGCATCAATATGAAGAATATTATAAGCTAAAACCTGTTCACGAAAATCAGGACTTGTATCAATAACAAAACACTGACCACCTGCTTCAACATACAAACCTGTTCTGGTTCTACGATCCTTAGGATTCTCAGATAAACATACATCACAGCGGCAACCAATCATTGGCACCCCTACCGATGTCCCTGTCCCCATAAATAAAACTTTCACCTAAATCATCCCTCTATCTTTTTTTAATTCGATGTTAACTCTGAAATCCGCGTGGCAACGGCTCGTCTCCGTCGGTCAACGCCCGACGCTACAGCAGCTAACCGTGCAATCGCACCAGAAACCAAATTCCCGAGCCCATGGGACTCGGCTACAGACGTTGTTCTTTAAATCTACGTCAACTCTACAATCCACGCTGTAGCCGCATCGCATCGGTGCGGAATAAACACAACATGGGCGAACTTGCCGCCGTAGTCCCAACGGTGAAGGCTGAAGTCTGGTACAGCGAAGGTGGACGAGAAACGTCCTACTCACCACGTATCTCTTTGCACCGCTGGCTTCGCCAGCTCTTAATCTCAACCTTTATCTTAATCTCAATTTTTAATTGATCAATGCACATCCTTATGCTCAGGGAAACTCAATCCCATGGCAATTTCAGGACAGGTAAGCGGAGACTCATAACGAGTACAATTTATGCAGCCAGTATAAATCTTGTGAATAAGCGATGCCTTGTCAACCTCAACAAAACCAAGCTTTTTAAAAAATCCTTTGGCAAATGTCAAAGCAATAATTTGTGTTGGTTTGAAGTCCTTAATATTATCAATTGCACTTGTAACCAATGCACTGCCAATACCCTTTTTCTGATACGACGAATGAACTGCAAGAGACTTTATTTCCAAAGTTGGCGCCTTGGGTTTGCCTATCTCCGGCAATATAGCCCATGAAACACAACCAAGAATTTGGCCTTTTTCTTCATACACAAAGAAGCGATCAATATTCTGAGAAATATTGGAAATTGATAATGATATTAACTTGTCAGTATGTTCCTGTATTAATTCAAAAATGCCATAGGCATCTGAAAACTTCGCTTTGCGAACATGGCTTTCCATAAATTTTCCTTGCTTGTTTATGGGTTATTTAGGGCTTCCTGTTCAATTTATAAAATGCACCTTATTAATGTTTTATACAAAAACACCAACGCTTATCTGCAAGTTTTTTAGCCATTCTAGTCCAAAAAGTGTGCAGACAACTTAATGTTATCATTCTATTCATTTTATGAATTTGTAATGCAATATCACGCAACCTTTTACCTTGCAGCATGTTATCCCGCAAAGCGGGATCCCGGTCTGCGGGACCGCGGGCTAAAGGCGAAAAATGCTTTAAGGCAAAACTTTACGCAATCTTGCATTAAACAGTAACCCCTATTTAAAACAAAAAATGGCGGAAGAAGAGGGATTCGAACCCCCGGTGGCTATGAAACCACACATGATTTCGAGTCATGCACATTCAACCGGACTCTGACATTCTTCCTAAAACGCTGGCATTATATGAATTATTACAATAAATGTCCAATAAAAACAATAGCTAAACATTTTTATAGCCTAAATTTTTCGGTTGAGTCATTGCATGACGGTATATCCGTCGGTCATCGACCGACGCTACAGCCATTAATTTTGCAATCGACGGTTAAACTGCAATTTTCATACTGTAGCCGCGTCGCCCCGGCGCGGAAAACTGCAATTTTCACACTGTAGCCGCGTCGCCCCGGGCGGAAAACTGCAACGAAGATCGTTGCTTTACCTTCCCGAGCCCACGGGACTCGGCTACAGGGGTATTCAACAATCGATGGTTAAACTGCACATTTTATACTGTAGCGGCGGTCGCTGACCGACGAAAAATATTTTTCCAGTTTGTCAGCAAAAAAAAGGATTTAAAAAAAATCAACAGCTTATTTTATTGACTTAAAAGTATGCTTTTATCTCTCAACCAAAAAATTAAGGACGTTAGCCTTTGGATTGTTGGTCGTTAATCGCCTTGCATTAATTCACAAAATCCGACAGATCTATCGGATCAGACATATCTGTCCGCTGGCTTTTCCAGCACTTCCCACAGCTGGCGGAGCCAGCTAAACCATATCAAAGATTTTGCCGGGATTCATAATATTGTTTGGGTCAAATGTTTTCTTGATTCCCTTTAGGAGAGCAAGATATTCTGGAGAAACAACTTGGTCCATATACTTTTTACGTTTATGCCCAATACCATGTTCACCAGAAAGCATACCACCAGTTCTTCTTAACATTGCATAAATTTCGCCAAGAATCAATGGAACGCTATCGTGCCATTTTTCGTCTGACCAATCCTCAGGACATGTCACCCTAGCATGAATATTGCCATCACCTGCATGACCAAAACATGGAATGATTATGCCATATTTTTTGGATATCTGTTCCAAAAACATAATTGCTTCAGGAATTTGAGCAGGCGGCACAACAATATCTTCATTGCACTGACGTTTTGATATCAGATTAAATGCCTCAGCAATGTTACGTCGAACACTCCAGATTCTTTCAGAAGTTGAAGAATTGTCAGCAACATATACTTCTGTTGCTCCCCCCTCTTTACAGAATTTGCCAATTGTAATATATTGCTCTTCAAGCTCCTCTGCATCGTTGCCATCAACAGAAATCAACAGCATTGCACCACAATTCTGATAAGGAAGACTCTCGTTTAGATATTCACATCCAGCTTGTACTGAAAGCTTATCCATAAACTCAACAGATGTTGGAATGATTCCACCTTCTGTAATAATCTTTGGAACCATTGAGATTGCTTCATCACTTGAATTAAAAAGACATAATAAATCTGCCTGCAAGGTTGGTCTTGGAATTAGTTTCAAAATTATTTTTGTAAAGATACCCAAAGTACCCTCTGAACCAACCATAAGCTGCACAAGATTATATCCAGTAACATTCTTAACCAGTTTTCCACCAAGTTCAATAATATCACCTGTCGGAGTTACAACTTCCAGCCCAAGAACATATCGCGCTGTCACACCATACTTAATGGCTTTTCCGCCACCAGCATTTTCCGCAACATTACCGGCAATATAGCAAGTTTCGACACTCATTGGATAGCCGGCATAAAAAAGTCCAGTACCTTCAAGGTGCTCATTGATGTCATTGGCAACAACGCCTGGTTCAACAACAATCATCATATTTTCTCTGTCAATCTCAATGATTTTGTTCATTCTATCAATAGAAATAACAATTCCCTTGCAACATGGAACACATCCTCCGGAAAGGCCGCTGCCTGCACCTCTAGGTGTTAGAGGAACATTTTCTCTGTTGGCAAGCTTAACAATCTCCGCAATCTCTTCCTTATTTGAAGGACGTACAACAGCCTCAGGCATTGTTCGATATGCCGGATCAGGAACTTCATCTTTAGAATATTGCTCCAAGCTCTCCACATCATCAAAGATTACATATTTTTCACCAACAATTGCTTCAAGTTGTTTTACAATTTCTGGTGTCACAGGATTAAAATTATATAGTTCAAATTCGTTCATTATAGAGACTCCCCATTTTTAAGCTTTGCAATTAAAACAGGAACAATTTCAAAAAGATCCCCTACCATACCAATATCAGCAACCTTAAAAATCTGAGCTTCAGGATCCTTATTTATTGCTATAATGTTTTCAGCCGTCTGCATTCCAGCCAATTGCTGGATTGCACCAGAAACACCAATAGAAACACAAAGCTTTGGATTTATTGTTTTCCCACTCAAACCAACTTGATGTGGATAACTGAGCCAACCTCTATCAACAACATCGCGAGTTGCACCGAGTGCTGCACCAAGCAGATCACATAGTTCACGAATCAATTTAATATTTTCAGCACGCTTAATACCACGACCAACAATAACAACCTTATCAGCTTCCTGCAGTTGAAGTTCCTCGCTTGACAGCACAAGCTCTTTACGTTTGATATTTGATGACAAATCAAAGTCATTACCATCAACACGAACAATCTCGCCTACTCTACCTTCAACAGGTGCTGCAGGCTTTGAAGAGTGTGGACGAACAGTTGCCATCTGCGGCATGAATCCTTGGGTTCTAATGGTTGCCATTATGTTACCACCAATTGCCGGACGAGTCTGAAGCAGTTTGCCCTCTTCGTCAATATCAAGCACCGTGCAGTCAGCTGTCAAACCAGTATGAGCAGTCATTGCAACATATGGCATAAGTGTTCTACCAGTACTTGTGGCAGCAGCAATAATAATTTCAGGCTCATACTTATCAATCATTCCAAGCATACATCTCGAGTATGCTTCATTGTCAAAATGTTTTAATTCAGGGGCTTCAATAGCAAGCACAAAATCTGCACCTCTATCAATCAGCTTCTGCAACTCAGCATCTCCAAGGTTGGCACCAAAAATAACAGCAGCAACCTGACAATTTTTCTTTTTGCTTAAATCTTTTGCACGTCCAAGCAACTCATAAGAAACCTTTAAAATCTCCCCTTCAAACTGCTCTGCGAGTATCCATAGTTTTGCATTGTTCATTATAGAGCCTCCTTTGAATCAAGAAATGCATATAGTTTATCTACACCTGCATGAATTGTTGCATCATCTTTGGCAAACAACAGCTCACACTCCCTGGTAACCTTTGGTCTGAAAATCTTAGCAACTCTTGTAGGAGAACCCTTCAATCCAATATAGTCAGGATTCAATTTCAACATATCAGCTGTGATAAGCTGAATATCTGCCGCTTTTGCTCTAATCTTTCCATCAAGAGTTGGCAGTCTTGGTGTTGCAACTTCTTTAACAACAGTCAACAAACATGGCAAAGCAACATCAAGCATTTCATCACCTTGTTCGACCTGTCTTGAAAGAGAAACAGAATTGTTATTAAAAGATTCAATTGCGTTGATATAACTTGCAACCGGCAGAGACAAATGAGCAGCAACCTCTGGTCCGACTTGACCTGTATCGCCATCTGTGGCTCTTTCACCACAAATTATCATATCAACATCGCCCAAAAGTTTAATAGTCTCACCAAGAATATATGAAGTTGCCCAAGTATCTGATCCGGCAAAAGCTCTATCGCTCACAAGAACTCCTTTATCAATCCCCATTGACAAAGCCTCTTTAATACAGATGTCAGCCTTTGGTGGTCCCATACTTACAGCAACAGTTTCACCACCATATTGATCCTTCAAACTTATTGCAGCTTCAATTGCATACAAGTCCAGTGGATTGACAATCGACTCAACTCCTTCTCGAATAACGGTCCCCGTCTCCTCATCCATCTTCACAGATTTTGTTTCAGGAACCTGTTTAATTAACACAACTATTCTCATAATATTCCTTTAAATTTTCTAAAAATAATAAATTCGTTCGCAATTCTACACAAAAACAGATAATAAATCAAACCACTAAATGCGGAAATCTAAATTATTATTATCTGACGGATCGGACGTATCAAATGAATTCACCAGATCCGACATCTTGGTCAGATCTGACCGATCAAAAAGTTGTTTTATCAGAAACCACTTGAAACAACAAGAGCGATGTTGTATTATGATATTCAAAACCAACCGACAGAAAGAGAGACATGAAAAAAAACATCCTGCTTATAACAACGGATCAGCAAAGTGCGACAATGCTAAGTTGCTCTGGAAACAGAGATTTACAAACCCCTAACATGGATTCTTTGGCAAAGGATGGAGTTCGTTTTGAAAAGGCATACCCCGCCCAACCACTATGCATTCCTCAACGTTGTTCTTGGTATACAGGGCTCATGCCTCACCAACATGGCGTCACTTTCAACGTTAATGAAAGACCAATGACATCGGAATATATGATGGGGCAAATCTTCAGAGATGCGGGCTATGCAACCGGATACTCGGGGAAATGGCATATTAACACACCACCAGAGAACAAGAAACGCCATGGATTTGAGTGGACGAACAATATCCGTTGCAATGGTGCTGATGCAGGAATCGTACCTGATTTCAAAACATTTCTTGACCAGACAGAAGAAAAACCTTTCCTTTTTTCTGCATCTTTCAACAATCCCCACAACATATGTGAAGCATCTCGTGGATATCTGCTTCCTGATGGCAATCCAGGCATGATTGAAAATCTTGAACAATTACCACAACTGCCAGACAACTTCTCTATTCCAGAAAATGAACCATCAATCATACGACAAGTTCAACAAAAGTACAAATATCCAACCCTTAAATGGGATGAGTTTCGCTGGCGTATGCATCGTTGGTACTACTGCAGACTAACAGAGTTGGTGGATAGCCATATTGGAGAACTTCTGCAGGTCTTGAAAGAAAGTGGGCATTGGGATGACACTCTGATAGTGTTCTCAAGTGACCACGGGGACGGCAACGGTCATCACCATTGGACTTACAAACAGGTGCTGTACGATGAATCGGCAAGAGTACCATTTATAGTGACCCAACCAAACAGCGGGCTAAACCTTGTGGATGAAAAACAACTGATTAATACAGGAATAGATATGATTCCAACACTTTGTGGACTTGCACAAATAGACTGTCCAGATCATCTTAAAGGACTTGATTGGTCAGACACATTGTCTGGCGACGAACTCCCAATGAAACGCGACCATGTCATTACAGAAACAGAGTTTGGAAAATTCGGACACCCATCAGGCTATCTTGGTCGTACGGTGCGGACTCAACATTACAAGTACATGGTTTATAGCGAGGGAGATAACCATGAGTTTTTTGTCGACATGGCAAATGATCCAGGTGAGACAATTAACCTAGTCGGTAACCCAAACCATCAAGATGAATTGGATCGCCATCGAATCTTGCTGCGGAACTACATTAAAGAGACAGATGACATATTCCCAATGGAAATGGTGCAGCTGGCTTCGCCAGCAGATTAAGATAAAGGTTAAGGTCAAGATTAAGAAGCTCGCTGCGTTCGCCAAAATAAGAGTTACGAGTTAAGAGATAATTTTATTCAAGCTTCGCACGTTGGTCTTAAGTGGATGACAAATTGGAAAAATATTTTCAGGCGGTCAACGACCGCCACTACAGTATGAAATTTGCAGTTTAACGGTTAATTGCAAAATTAATGGCTGTAGCGTCGGTCGATGACCGACGAATATGCCGTCATGCTATGACTCTCAACCTTTGTTTAGACCAACAAAATCAGCAAATGAGAGCTAATTTTTTTGTGGTTTCATTCTTCGCTTTGCAAACTTCGCAGGACACAGTTGGGTGATAAAGTTGAAAATTATATTTAAAAAGGCGGGGTGAAGCACCCCGACCCTACAAAACACCTGCGAATCAACCTTTTAGCTTTGGTTGCAGCATCCGCAACTTTCTTGTCACGCCGTAGTCTGGAACAGCGAAGGAGGAAGGATCGGGGTCCGTGACCCCGCCAAAAAGTGTGTTCAACCGGAAAAATCGTGGAAACAAACTATTAATCCAAAAAAGGATTGATATTTTTGTTGGAAGATAATATCATTACCTATATATTTTAATTAACAAAAGGGAAATAATGAATTGTATAAACAGTGAGATAATGGAGGAAATCACAAATCCTTTTCCAGGAGAAGAAATCGTTTGTGCAACAGTGCTTGGTTCTGGTTGGGGTGAAGCAATTGAAAACTTTAATATTATTCAAAAGATTGATTATTCAGACATTCCCCTACTTGGTCAGACAACTGTCATAGGTCATGCCGGCAGCCTGCTGCTGATTGAGCATGAAGGACGCAAATTTATTGTATTCCAAGGGCGTCGTCACTTTTATGAAAACAAGGGCTGGTTACCAGTACTTGTCCCGGTCCTTATGTGCATCAAAATGGGCATTAAAAATATACTTTTAACAAATGCTGGTGGTGGATTATCAGAAAATATGTCGCCAAGCGATGTAATGGTTATATCTGACCATATAAACATGATGGGCTGCAATCCTTTGATGATGATTGATTTGCCAGACATTTTTCCAATGTTTTCCGATCAAAGCTATATATATTGCAAAGAGCTTCAAAATAAACTTTTTGTTTCGGCAGTTAAAGCTGATTTACAAGTTCATAAAGGTGTTTATCTTGCTGTAACAGGTCCGACATTTGAAACACCAGCAGAAATTCGAGCATACAAAACAATGGGTGCAAGTGCAGTGGGCATGTCGACAGTTCCAACAGCAATGGTGGCAAATGCAGCGGGATTGAAAGTTGCCGGGATGACATGTATATCAAATCTTGGAGCAGGACTATCTCCAAACGCTCTGACTCATGAAGAAGTTTCAGAAAATGTGGGGGCAGTCATCCCAAAGATGGCTAAGATGCTCGGGAACTTCTGGGCGGGGGTTTAGCATTCGCAGAGCGAATGCTTAGATTAAGGTAAAGATTAAGATGCTGAGAACGTCCAACATCGAACATTCAACATCCAATATTGAATGAACAAAAAGATCAGACGGATCGGTCCGTTCAGACAGATGTTTTTCCGAGCCGGGGCGACTCGGCTTCCGCCTTCGCCGTTCCGGACTGCGGCGCGACAGGTGCGAGGTGACCTCCTCCCGCAGTACGGGACTATCCCGCAAGGCGTGGATAGCCGGGGAGGAGTTTTGGCGAACTAAGTAGTTTGTTTGTAAAGAACAATTTCATTAGGAAAACAAAGTGGATATAAAATTTGACATTTTAAGATTTGAGGGAGGCGATGCGGCACAGGGTGTAATAGAAATTCTTCAATCACATGGATATATTGCATACCTAGCCGGTGGATGTGTCCGAGATATGCTTCTAAACAAAATTCCAAAGGATTTTGATATTGCCACAAATTGTCTGCCAAGTGAATCAGCAAAAATCTTTGAACATGCCAAAGAAGTAGGAAAATCGTTTGGTGTCATGCTCATCAAAAACATGGGACATTACTTTGAATTGGCCACTTTCCGAGAAGACTTTGACTATAAAGATGGCAGACGACCTGAAAAGGTCTCGTTTTCAGATCCTCTTCATGACTCTCAGCGTAGAGATTTCACAATAAACTCAATGTTCTATGATCCAATTGCTTCTGAATTGTTTGACTACAACAATGGCATTGATGATTTAAAACTTAAGTTGGTTAGGTTCGTCGGCAATGCTGAAAAAAGAATTACTGAAGATCATCTTCGAATGCTGCGAGCAATAAGATTTGAAAGCATTCTAAATTTTACCCTTGAAGAACAAACTGAAAAAGCTATCAAAAAAAACTGTGAATTAATTCAAAAACTTAGTCCTGAGAGAATAAGGGATGAATTTTCAAGAATAATGTGCGAATCGGTCCACCCCGGCGATGCACTCAAAAGATTGAACAACTTGGGCTTGCTTGAAAACATCTTGCCTTTTTTCTCTGAGTTTGACACAGATACAATGAACATGATTTATGACATGATGAATTATGTCGGCAGCGATTTATGTTTTGAACTTGCAATGGCAATCATTTTACAGTTTGCCATTAAGGATAACAACATTTCAACAAAGAAATTGAAGCATTTGAAGCTATCCACCATCCAGAAAGATACAATTCGCAATGTTTTGACAAATATTCATAAGTTTGACAATTTTTATAATTTACCTACATATCAAAAAAAGCTATTATTTAGCAGTGATTTTTTTGGTAAATCGTTCAAACTTTTAGAACTGCGTTTTCAATTTGATTTGGCAGAACAAATAAACTTTGATGAACTTCAAGCATATCACAAACTAAACAAAGGTTTTGAGCTACCTGCCCCACTGATTACAGGAAAAGATCTGATATCAAAAGGAATAAATCCATGTAAAAGATTTGGTGAACTTTTAGACAAGGTATATAAGGCACAGCTGAATGAACAGATACACACAAGATATGATGCACTTAAATTATTGGATCGGATGTTAAATGACGAATAAGAGAATTGATATAGACAACCTAAAAGATATTCTAAATAAGAATGCAGAACAATTTCAAGTGCATACAGACATATCCGAAACGGGGATTGTTGCCGAAGCAGGTGACGGAATTGCCCACATTACAGGCTTAACAAATGTGATGTCGGAAGAGATGTTGATTTTCAATGATGACATATATGGACTAGCCATGAACCTTGAACGCAACAGCGTTGGAGCAATCATCATCGGAGACTATACAAAAGTTCAACAGGGTGACATAGTAAGAAGAACCTCAAAGGTTATACAAGTTCCCGTTGGAAAAGAGTTACTTGGCCGCGTAGTCAACTCCCTTGGCGAGCCAATTGATGGACGTGGACCAATCAACGCAAAAGAATTTCGTAAAATTGAAATGCCTGCGCCTGGCATCGTTGATAGACAACCAGTTTGCGAACCAATGCAGACTGGACTAAAAAGTATTGATGCAATGACCCCTATTGGACGTGGACAAAGGGAACTGATTGTTGGCGATAGACAAACCGGCAAAACATCAGTAGCAATTGATGCAATCATAAATCAGAAAGCAGGCGATGTATATTGTGTCTATGTTGCCATTTCTCAAAAAATGTCAACTGTCCGAAATCTAATAACGCTGCTTGAACAAAAAAAGGTTTTGCATAACTGCATAATAGTTGCTGCAACCGCAAGTGATCCAGCCCCTTCAAGATATATTGCACCATTTTCTGCCTGCACAATGGCTGAACACTTTAGAAACAACGGCGAGCACGCACTTATAGTGTATGATGATTTATACAAGCATGCGGTTGCATATCGAGAAATATCACTTTTGCTTAAAAGACCTCCGGGACGTGAAGCATTTCCTGGCGACATTTTTTATCTTCATAGCAGATTGCTTGAACGGGCCTGCAAGCTTTCAAAGGAAAATGGTGGTGGTTCATTAACAGCACTGCCAATTGTTGAAACACAGCAAGGCGATTACTCTGCATATGTGCCAACAAATCTTGTGTCCATCACAGATGGTCAGATTTATCTTGATACCGACCTTTTCCATCAAGGTTTCAGACCAGCTGTGAATGTTGGTTTGAGTGTATCCCGTGTTGGTGGCAAAGCCCAGCTGTCTGCAATGAAAAAGGTTGCTTTGAAGTTGCGTATGGATCTTGCACAATATCGAGAAATGGCATCATTTGCACAGCTGACAACCGATCTGGACGCAGCAACTACCCAACAGTTGCATCGAGGAGAAAGATTGGTTGAAATTCTTAAACAACCACAGAATAATCCCCTGCCAGTTGAAACTGAAATTTTCACAATCTGGTTGGCAATTAATGGTCATCTTGATGATATTCCGCTGTGCGATGTGTCCAGGTTTACTGAAGAGTGGATGAAACTTCTGCTTAGTGGATTTGCACAAATACCCAAAAATGTTATTAAGAGTGGTGAATTGAGCGAGGATGATGTAAAAGTGCTTAATGAATGCGTTGAACAGGCTAAACAAATTTTTATTCCAAGTGGCGAAGTTGAAAGCATCGCTCCTGAGAGAATTGTTCCTGCAGATGAGACAAGCAGTGCAAACATGCCAAAAACTGCCCTCACGGCAGCGAAATAATTCAATTAAAAAATAAGAATTAAGAATTAAGAATTGAAAAATAGGACAGATTGGACTGATCCGACAGATGTTTTTTCTGAACTAACTAATAATCCAACTAACCAACAATCTAACGAACTAAAACATGACCGATGAGAATGAACAAGAATTTGATACTAACCTTGGCGAACAAGACAACTCAATAACGGGTGTTATTGAAAGAATAGTCTATCACTCTGAAGATACTGGATATTCAATATGTCTGGTTGATACAGGGCGAAAAAGCACCCCAATTGCCACTGTTGTCGGATATTGTCCTGATGTACAAAATGGAGAAACAATAAAAGCTTCAGGTGTCTGGACAAGACACCCACGTCACGGAAAACAGTTCAAAGCTGACGTTTTTGCATGCGTGCTTCCATCATCAAAAGAGGGTATCAGAAGATTTCTTTCAAACAAAATTATGGAAGGAATTGGCGAAAAGACAATTGATAAAGTCTTAGACAAGTTTGGTCTTAGTGCTCTAAACATACTCAATGAAGAACCAAACAGATATCTTGAGATTGAAGGAATTGGCAAATCAAGGCTTACAAGGATTATTGAGTCATGGGATAACAACAAACAATCCAGAGATGCCCTGCTCTTTATTAGCAACTACGGCATTGGAGCTACACTTGCCTCAAAGATTTACAAACAATACGGGGTAGACACTGTAGAAGTGATATCAAAGAACCCATACAGACTTTATGATGACATAAAGGGTATTGGTTTTCGAAAGGCTGATGAGATTGCTCTTCATATGGGATTCGAACGCACCTCGTTAAAACGAATAACTGCCGGCATTATATACGTTATAAAAGAAACGGCTGCTGACGGCAATTGCTATATCGATGAAAATGACCTTATCATGTCTGCAAATGATGTTCTGGGAATTTCGTCCACAAACACAAAGGAAGCACTTGAAGATCTTCTTGCTGCAAGACAAATCATTGCCGATGGTCAGAAGATATATATTGCTCATCTATTTTATACCGAGAAACATGTTGCAGCAAAACTCAATGGACTACTCAATGCAGAATCATCATTCACAATAGATAATTTAGAAGAAATTGTTAAAGATGCTGAAGAGACGAGTAAAATTCAACTGGCTGACATGCAGATTCAGGCAATTGAAATGGCTCTCAAATCTAAAGTATCAATAATCACCGGTGGTCCAGGCGTGGGGAAAACAACAATCATCAAAACTCTAGTTCAGACCTTTTTGAAGCACGATCTAAAAGTTCTGCTTGCTGCCCCCACCGGCAGAGCTGCCAAACGTATGGAAGAATCCACAAGGCATAAGGCAAAGACTTTGCATAGGTTGCTTATCTATGATCCAAAGACCAACACGTTTCAAAAAAACAAGTATGATCCATTGGAATGCAACGTCCTTATTGTTGATGAAGCCTCAATGATTGATATCAATATGATGAACTCAATTCTTGATGCAATTGAGACGGATACAACACTGCTGCTTGTAGGTGACATAGATCAGCTACCAAGTATTGGTCCAGGCAATGTGTTAAGAGATATTATCTTTTCAGGCAAAATACCATATACTGCTTTAGATGTAATTTTCAGACAGGGCAAAGGAAGTAACATTGTTGAAAATGCTCATCACATCAATAATGGTGAAAAACTGTCAATCAACAACAGTGATGAATTTAGCGATTTCTTCTTCTTTCGCGAAAAGAATACAGACAAATTAATTGACCTAATGGTTGAATTAGTTTCTAAACGTGTGCCAAACTTCTTCAAATTTGATAAGATGAAGGATATACAGATTTTATCTCCTATGCGAAAAAACCGCCTCGGAGCTGACAACCTTAACCAAGTTGTGCAGGAAGTCTTGAATCCCAGTGATCCAGATAAACCAGCTGTGAAACATATGGGTAGAGAGTTTAGGATGGATGATCGGGTAATGCAGCTTACGAACAATTATGACAAAGATGTGTTTAATGGTGACATTGGATTTATTATAGACATAGTAAAACAAAAGATATGTGTGAACTTTGATGGACGCGACGTGTGGTATGAGCGAGAAGAGCTTGATGACTTAACTCATGCATATGTTTCATCAATACATAAATCACAGGGTTCAGAATATCCGGCAGTAATAATACTTCTGCACAAAGCACACTACCGAATGCTTCAACGCAATCTCATTTATACTGCCGTAACCCGTGGTAGGCAATTGGTGATCATCATTGGCGACCCAAGTGCGGTTAATATGGCAATCTCAAACAATCAGATTCAAGATAGAAAAACCACTCTTCAAAAACGAATCTTCGAGTTTGAGGACACCTCCCCAGAAGCCTGCAAATGGCTTTCCTTCTAAAGCCCAGGAAAGAGTTTCTAGCCACGGATGAACCTAGGGCGGGCTAGCCGCCTGTCTGCGTGAGTACACGAACAGGCAACCAAAGCTGGCGGAGCCAGCAGATTAAGGTTAAGATAAAGAGCAGACTGTCGTCAGCTGAATTAAGGAATGGCAGAGCCATTGTTTATTTCGTAGGGCGTTGTTGCCAATCATGGCTCCACGGGGGCAAGCCCCGAGGTGACCTCAACAAGAGAGAATATCGACCGTGTCCTGCATAGCTTAAAAAGCGAAGCGGGATGGTTCCAAACTCTTTTTTCTTCATCCGTGTTTATCAGTGTTAATCTGTGGCTAAAAACTCTTCTTTTTTGCTGGAAAAATATAGGGCTTGAAAATTGGCTGGGCTTAATATATAATAACAAAATAATATAAAATTTCAGAAAATAGGAGTTTAGGATGCAAACAATAGTCACCGGTGGTGCAGGATTTATAGGCAGGAACTTAGTGGCCAGACTAAATGAAAAAGGTAATGACAACATTATTATTGTCGACAACCTTGGTAGTTCCGAAAAGTGGAAGAACCTTGTTGGACTAAAATTTGATGACTACATTGACAAAAAAGATTTTATCGAGCTAGTTGACAAAGGAGCTTTTGGAGACATTGACGCGGTTTTTCATCTTGGAGCATGCAGTGCCACAACAGAACGAGATGCCAATTATCTAATGTCAAATAATTTTCACTATACAAGAACACTTTGTAATTGGGCATTGTGGAACGATATCAAATTCATATACGCATCAAGTGCAGCAACATACGGCGATGGAAACCAGGGATACGATGATGATATGGCAAAAATGCAAGAGCTGATTCCTCTGAATATGTATGGCTACTCAAAGCACCTGTTTGATTTAACTGCAATGAAAAATGGCTGGTTTGACAAAATTGCAGGATTAAAATATTTTAATGTTTATGGACCACACGAAAGTCATAAAGGCGATATGCGCTCTCTGATTAACAAATCATATCCAATTATCAAAGAAACCAGAAAGGTTAAACTTTTCAAGTCGCACCACCCTGATTATGCTGACGGCGAACAACTGCGTGATTTTGTTTATGTTAAAGATGCAGTTGAAGAAACAATCAACTTTTATGAGAACATGGATGTTTCAGGTTTGTTTAACTGTGGAACCGGCACTGCAAGAAGCTGGAACGACCTTATTAAAGCACTCTTCAGTGCAATGAATATTGACCCTGATATCGAATATGTTGATATGCCAGAGGCTCTTAAAGGCAAGTATCAGTACTTCACGGAGGCCAATATGTCAAAAATACGAGCAACTGGTTTTAACCACAAATTTATGTCAATAGAAGATGGCGTAAAAGATTACGTAAACACATATCTTAGCAAAGAATATTGATTATGAAAGTTTTTGCAATTGAAAGTTCATGCGATGAGACATCGGCAGCAATTGTTGATTCAACAGGCAAAGTATATGCCAATGTTGTTAATTCGCAAATAGATATACATCGACCATATGGTGGTGTTGTGCCTGAAATTGCATCGCGAGCGCATGTTAGGAACATTCAGCCTGTGATTATTAAGACTCTTGAAGCTGCAGATTCATCATTTGATGCTATTGATGCTATTGCGGTCACCTATGGTCCGGGTTTAGCATCGTCACTTCTCATTGGTCTATCGGCAGCAAAATCACTTGCAATGAGTTTAGACAAACCACTTATAGGGATAAATCATCTCAAGGCACATATTTACTCGGTATTTTTGGATAATGATTTAAGTTTTGAACAGATGTGTCCATTCTTAGCTCTTGTTGTATCAGGAGGACACACAAGCATTGTGGAAGTTGAAAGTCTAACGTCGTACAAACTTTTGGGTCAGACCATTGATGATGCAGCTGGAGAAGCTTTTGATAAGGCAGCAAACTTACTTGATTTGGGGTACCCCGGCGGACCAACAATAGATAAACTTGCAAGAAGTGGTAATAGTAAATATGTGAAATTTCCAAAATGCAGGCCATCTGAAACCAGCATGAATCTTAATGGGTTAGATCCTAAACTATGTTTTAGTTTCAGTGGTTTGAAGACAGCACTGATGTATTACTTGAAGAAGAATCCTCTTAATGGAACCGAGCAAGAGGTTTGTGATATTGCAGCAAGTTACCAGGAAGCAATTGTCAGTGCACTTGAAAGCAGATGCGAAATTGCTTTAAAAGCAAAGACGTATAAAGCCTTTGCAATTGGTGGCGGGGTCTCATTAAACAGTGCACTTAGAGAACAAATGACAAAAATGGCAGAACGCAACAGCAAGCCAATTCTACTTGCACAACCAAAATACTGTGGCGATAATGCTGCAATGATTGCCGGACTGGCAGCAGCTGGTGCAGGAATAGTTACCGATGAAAACACAACAATTGATGCCACACCATCACTGGCAATATAAAGGACAAATATGCCTATTGAAGAAACAACATATGATTTTTTGCAAGATCTCATTGAAAAGCAGAAATGGGATAAGGTTGCCGAGCTCTTATCAGAGTTGCATACAGCCGATATTGCTGAAATAATTAACACATCTCCCAGCAATATTCACAAAACTCTATTTAACATCTTGCCGCAAGAAGCTAAACCAGATGTATTAGCAGAACTTGAACATATTGCAGAAGCTGATATTATCGAATCACTGACAAATGGTGAACTTAGTGATATTGTTGAAGAGATGTCTCCTGATGATGCGGCTGATATTATTGCCGAACTTACAGACAAACGTTCTGAAGAAATTCTGAATCTTATGGAGCATGAAGAATCTAAAGAAGTTCGAAGACTTTTGACATACAAAGATGATACAGCTGGTGGTATCATGACTACTGATGTGGTTGCCATGCAGGAAAATCAAACAGTTCAGGAAGCCATTAATGAACTTGCATATATTGATGAAGAAGAACCATTTTTCTTTGCATATATCGTCGACAAACAACACAAGCTTATTGGCTACCTGGATATATGGGAACTTATAAGAACTAAAGATAGACAACAAAAACTTATTAACGTTGCTCACACAGATATCACATCTGTTGATGTAGACACTGACCAGGAGGAAGTTGCTAGACAGTTTTCAAAATATGATTTAAAGACAATCCCGGTTGTTGATAAAGACAACCATCTTGTTGGACGTATTACAGCTGATGATGTTATGGATGTTATTGAAGAAGAAGCATCTGAAGATATTTTCATGTTGGCTGGTTCTCATGATGATGAGATTGAGTCAGTATCACCATTCACTAGTTGTCGTTTACGTCTTCCATGGCTTTTTTTGACACTAGCAGGAGGATTCGTAACAAGTTTTTTGCTAAACAAATTTAATATTCTGGTGACCGGTTCAGCCATGGCTCTAGTTGCATTTGTACCAATAATACTTGGAATGGGTGGCAACACAGGCTTGCAGGCATCAACGCTTGTAGTTAGAAGTATTGCTCTTGGAAGATTTAAAAACAAAAATATATATAAGCATATCCAAAAAGAAATTCTAACCGGCATAATGATGGGGCTTATCTGCGGACTCATTATTGCGGCATGGGCATATTTCATTATTGGAAATTCTCCTGCAGCTATAAACACATACAAACTGGCTGGAGTTGTTGGCATTGCACTGTGTTCCGCAATGATATTTGCTACACTATTTGGTTCAATAGTGCCAATAGTTCTTGACAAATTCAATATTGACCCAGCTATTGCTTCCGGACCATTTATATCATCAGCAAATGATATATCAGCACTGCTTATATATTTTGGTGTTACCGCATCACTTTTGAGAATGATACTTTAAAAAGATAGTAAATGGTTAAGGGTAAATAGTAAATGGTCAATAAAAACACTTAAAAGATCAGACGGATCAGATGGATTTTTTTCCGCGCCGAGGCGACGCGGCTACAGTGTGAAGATTGCAGTTTAACCGTCGATTGTTGAATACCCCCTGTAGCCGAGTCCCATGGGCTCGGGAAGGTAACGCAACGATCTTCGTTGCAGTTTTCCGCGCCGAGGCGACGCTACAGTCGTGAAACGTGTAGATTGACAAGACGATGGAAGACCAACGTGGAACAACAAACAATTACTTGTCACGTAGTACTTAGCACTTATTACGTATTCCTGTGTACTTTACACTATGCACTGTGAACTTTTATAGAAAACCATCCAACTAACAAATGATAACAAAAACAAATGCAATAATATTAAGAATTGTTGATTTCAGCAACACATCGCAGATAATTACATGCTTAACAAAAGAATATGGCAAGATAACTCTTTCAGCAAAAGGTGTCCACCGATATAAAACATTCAACAATGGACAATATGACCTTTTCAATGAAACAGAAGTTCTATACTATAATAAATCGCAGAATAGCATTCACATTCTTAAAGAAATTACTCCTTTAAAATTAAGAGCTGAGCTGAAAAAGAATTGGCGTGCGGCAGCACTAGCTTCATATTTTACAGATCTAATATCCAAAGTATCTCTACCATATCATCATCAGGAAGAAGTATATGAAATACTGGATGACAGCTTGGAAGCATTAAATACAAAAGATAAGCCAAATATAAAATCATTGTTTATGTTTGAACTAGCACTAATGAAAGCATTAGGATTTGCACCCGGACTTGACTCATGTCTATCTTGTGGAAAAGACCTTCAGAAACAGCAGGCATCCAACTATTTCTCGGCTCGTAACGGTGGAATAATATGCAAAAATTGTTATACAAAGCAGATGCAGAACCCCAACGACCTATATATGAGAAAAGATGTTGAAAACATAATGCGATTCATGCAAAAGACCAGCAATAGTAATCTAAAACTTTCAACAAATCAGGAAGATGAGGTGCAAAGATTCATGCACAACTTCATCCATCATCACATCGAACTATATGAATATATTAAAAGCCGGGAAATTGCCATCCAGCTCCTGAAGTCGCTATAACGCACTAGAGTTGTTAAAACATTGACCTATGGTAGACAACCTTCTGGTTTGTTGCAACGAAGATCGTTGCTTTACCTTCCCGAGCCCACGGGACTCGGCTACAGGGTTTATTCAACAATCGACGGTTAAACTGCAATTTTCACACTGTAGCCGCGTCGCCCCGGCGCGGAAAACATCTGACAAATCTGACAGATCTTTCAAATGTTAATTGACAGTTGATTTACTCTTTAACATTCGATTTGAAATATCTCCAGACACCATTTGTCGATAATGTCATGGAACCATTTTTGACGTCGTTAGAAATTGTTATATATGGGCTAATAAGATTTGTAGTTCCATCCAGTGAATATGTTCTTAAGTTATCATCAAATGGTGACCAACTGACAACAACTCCGTTTGATGAGATTGTAACTAATGTTTGGAACAGAGACTCTTCATTTGTAGGAATAGTTAAGGCCACATATTCCTGCCAGGAGACTAGTCCATCGCCATCGGTATCCATATTTGCCAAGGCTTCATAATCAGTCTCACCAGGATAGAACTGTGCAAGCCATAATTGAGGCATACCATTGGTCACTATTATTTCATCAAAAGTTGCAACAATAGTTCCATCATCTAATATTAACCATTCAAAGTTTGTTTCAGTTCCCGCAACAAGATAACTATTGGTTGCGAAGGAAACAAGTTTATAGTGTTCGTCTGGTGTAGCGACAAACAGCATATTAGTTCCCTGTGGCACATCGAATGTTCCTTGAGGATCAATATCGCCTGGACCTACACTACTTGAAACAATTGTATACCATGGCAATTCATATGCCCCCATATCAACAGTTCCATGAGCAATACGAGTGTTACCAAGCAAATCAAGTGCTGAAGTCACATATGCATTTAGTCCGGCATCGATACATGGTGAGCTGGCTGATAATTCATAGCTCATATTTGTACTGAACAGAGGATCAATTGATATATTTCCTTGATTTGGAGGAACAACCCCTACCCCAATATTTGAATAGTAAGCATCTGAACCACCTACAAAATCAGTCCCTGTATTACCATATACAATGGAGTTAATAATATCAGCATTGAACACTCCGCCACAATTATCTAATCCATGCCAGTTCTCCGTAACAGTGCTATTAACAAATGTTGTTTTAGAAACAATATATGGATTTTGATAGAATCCTCCACCTTCATAATCTGCACCATTGCTATGCAACAGACAGTTTATAATAGTTGACGATTTACTATCGCCAAATATAGCCCCACCATAACTGGCCGTATTATTATATAATATGGACGATGATATATCAGAATCGGTAGCACCTCCACCAAATGTTGAGGTGTTTGAGTAAATTTCACTGTTTGCTACAATTGAGTTTGCCACACCTCCACCATACTCTGCATCACAGAGTGCAACTTCCACATTTGTTTCAGCATTTGCATGACCTAAGCCGCCACCATAAAGAGCTGAACAATCTTCAATAACAGAATCTCTGACGGTTGCTCCAAAGATACCACCACCATAATATCCAGCATAGCAGTAGATTATGTTACCCCCCTTAACAACGGCGGCATGACTCTGAGCCCAAATACCACCACCATTGTTTTCAATATAATAATTAGCTCCATCTTTTGTCTTACCATTTATCAACCAAAAGCCATCTAAAACAGTACCATCAATCATTAAAACTGGTCGATACATATCAGCACCGTTAATAATTGGGTTAGTAATGCCTCGCAAGACAATGTTTTTATTGATAACAACAACATTGGTCACAGAGGCTGTAGGATGAGAAAGAGGGCGACTTGCAGGCGATTTTGTATAAATTGCACTGGCAACTTGAACCAACGCCCACTCTTCTGCTTCATCAATTGCTTCCTGAATTGTCTTAGATGCATTCTCCCAGGTGTTAAATCCATTGGTTGCAAGACCGGATGGGCTAACATAAACATATTCTGAATAATATGCAAAAAGGTTTGTTACTGTAAACTCACCTGCTCTTGCCTGATAAACAACATCAAGCAGATTGGTTGAATTAATTTCATCAAAGACAAACTCAATAGTTTCCCCCATTGGCGATTTAACAATATCTTTTACAGCTAAACCACCAATTGTTGCAGACGTAACCTCTCCAACATCAAGACTGTTGGTTATCAACAGATGGTCACCATACTGATCTCTCCAACGGCTATAACCTGTAGTAATATCATCAGATGTGATTGCTGTACCTGTAACATCAATACTGACATTTGTTTTGTTCAATGCTTCAAACGAGATAAACAGTTCAGACTCATAGTAATCCAAAACATTTGGATTAAAATCAATTGGTATCGCATATGTTTCACCAGGGTTAATCGTTATTGGCAAAAGGCTCTGATAACTGTTTTGTTTTTCAAAAGAATTTACATTGACATTGTATATCATGTTATACCACAAATCTTTAATTCCTGATGCAACATCAAATTCCGCATCAATAAATCCTTTATACACAGTGTTTTCCATGTATAAAATGGAATAATCAGATTCAATTGAGAAGGTTGCAATAGGCATTGCAAATTCATCGGGGTTCAAAGTTGCAGAACACCCATAATAGTCAAAGTATGCATATGAATATGTAATAGGATTAGGCACGCTCTTAGGTTGTTCAAAAAACATTTCAGAGTCATCTAAGCCTACAATATTCACAGGCTCGTCAATCATGGCATCACCTTCCACCTCGCCACCTAGAGTTCTCCACAAATCACTTCCCCAATAAGCTGCACACCAAGAGCCAGCAATCAACGGTTTACCACTTTTTGTGAAATCAATCAAAGCATTTTCCAATGCCGTTACGCTATTATAATTAGGCAGAAAATAGTATTCAGAAGAGAAAATAACCATATCCCATTGCTGTGACACAAGAGCATTGTGAAACAGAGCAACTTCACCATAACCATAGACTGTAACATTCGCCCCCATTGATGTAAGTACCTGATATGGATATGATAAGGTCTTAGGATTCAAATAATCATCGGCATATAACAGCACTGTCTTATTTGTCATAGTGAAATTCATATCCACTGGAACAGATTTCTTATTCAACCTAATATTTTCAATTGTCACTGGATATTGAGAATCTATATTTTTAACATAAATGCTTTCTGTACGAGATATATCAAGTTGTTGATTTCCAAACGGCATAACAGTTTCGTTGATTGTTGGCAGGCTTCCGCTGATTTCAACCTGTCCAATACCTGTTGATACATCAAGCAATACAGGAACCTGTTGTTGAGTACTACTGTCAAAATTGGCAAACTCAATATAATTTGTATATTTGCCAAAAACAAAAGAATTTACAACATGATCAACCGTACCCGTCACAATTATACTTTCACCTGCAGGAATAGAACCAAATGCAGGTAATACAGCAATCCAGTTTTCACTTGCAGCCGCTGTCCAATGAAGTGTGCTTTCTGATATATTATGAACAGTAAACTCATATATATATTCATTAATATCAATATTCTCGCGCGTATGAATAACATATCCCTCTTCAGGAGTTACACTCAAGGCATCATATGGGTACTGAGCATATGCAAACATATCACTTTCAACAAAACCCGAAGGAGTTCCACTTCCTTTAGAGAGCCCGGCAATCGAATTACCAAGAGCATCAACATCGCCATATGTTAGACGAACATTTCCATTAAAGAAAAATTCAATTTGGAAACTGCTTCGATTTTCAGTATCAAATTCAGGAACATTAATATAGCTGATCACAAAACGGTCAACAAACTCATTATAGAAAACTTCACCCTCCTGAGGAGATAAGTCTGTGAAAAGTGGTGCAACCGATGGTAATGCAAAGTGATCTGCAACAGTTGGATTATATTCACTGCTACCCTCTGTAAAAGTAACTCGCCCATTACCATTAATAAATAGATTTGAGTAACTAGTACCATAGAAACTTATACCGCCAGGAGCATTAACCTGAATATTGGCAATTCCATCATCTGTCAATTCAACTGGTATACCTGAAGGTTCAACAAATAACTGTTCAATATCGTTACAGTAGGCTACATAATAGTTTGTATTCCCTGCATCAGGAACAAACAACAATGATTTGTTTGACAAATTTTGTGCATCTCCCATGAAAACTTGCGTAAAATAATCTGGTATATTGCGAACCATAAAATTCTGACTATTACCAACAGAAGATAGTGTATTAGATATAACCAGCGTTTCCTGATAAATTGAGTTCAAATCTATGACACCAGATTTGACTGTTGCATCAAGAACCGTTCCTTCGTATGCGGCAAGAGTACCCGACATAGAACTAAAATCAATGTATTCATTAGCTTGAGTTCTATAAGCCTCCCAGTTCAAAGCCGTTGAAGCACGATTTGTAAGTATCAGCTCATATTTTTCCGGAGCATAGTTCAAAGCATTTGCCTTCGTAAACAAAAAAGTCGACTGATCAGGAAGAATCTTTAGAGGGTCTTCATATGACAAAGCTATATCAAATATCTCACTTATTGAATTCTCTTGAGAATACAAAGCAATAGTTCCTGAGTAGACATCCCCTACTTGAAGTCCACCAACTCCGTAATCAGCAGTAAAGGCAATATTAGTACTTATCCCCGATTCCAATGTGCCGGAATTTCCTCCAACAGCAGATAGCCAGTTGTTAGAACTTGAAACATCTAACTGCCAATGTATTGCTTCGTCGCCAGTATTAAGCAGCTCAAACCAGAGTTCTGAAGGAGTAACCTCACCTTGCTCAACACCAACAAAGGTCAAATCATCTGGCGGGGTAATCTGCATATTATAATTTAACTCTTGATAAGATGAAAAGTCTGATTCCTGAAAGTTTGCAGGAATTCCATTGCCTTCAGATAGACCTGTTATAAATATTCTTGTTATATCAATTTTTTCATATGTTATTCTGACAGTTCCATCGAAGAAACATTCAATCTGATAACTGCTTGTTGTTGTCTCATTATACCCCGGTACATTTACAAACGTAACAATTGCTCTGTCAGAAAGTTCTTCAATGTAGACCTTGCCATTTTGCGGAGATAAATCAGCAAACATTGCAGAAATTGCAGGTAAGGCAAAATAATTTGCAAGTGATATTAGATATTGAGTTGATCCCTGTCCTAAAGTAATTCTACCATTTGAAGATATGTATAGAGAAGAGTAAGCACTACTAAAAAACGGGAATGTATTGCCATTTGACAGCACAAAATTATAAATGGTATCGTCCCCCATTGATATTTGGGTTGCATTATCCAGATTTATATAAAATTCACTTACAGAGTTTATATAGGTATCGTAACTTGTTCCATTTTCAATAAATACAATTGATTGATAACTTAGGTCATTCACTCCACCAACAAATTCTTCGGTGTAAAAATCATGAGCTCGAACATCAAGATTCAAAACCCTATTTATAGTTGTTCCCGAATACAAGTTGGTGAAAGCAAGAATATCACTATAGATTCCAGGGGAGTACATATTGCTATAGACAGAAACAACGACATCCTGACTTGTATGTCCGGCAAGAACTCCACTAGCTGGCTGAACATCAAAAACATTTGTACCTAAATAACTATTCCAAGCAATACTCACATCGCCTGTATTACCTAATGTATATGTATTATTTTCAGGATAAATGTTTGACTGCTCATTGAACAACAAAAAGTTTGCCGGCAAAGATGGTGTAACTGTTAATTCACCACTCTCTTTTTCATGAAGATTTGCATTGTATGTGACTAAAGCGAAGTCCTGGTCAAGTGGATATTCATTTACAGGAACCCCATCACCAGCAATATTTACAGAAATGACCTTAACTTCAACAGTACCGCTAATACCAGCTGGCAAAAAAACACTTTCCACATTGTTTATTCTGTCTCCAGAACCACCTTGTACCGAAGTGTCATGTGAAAATACATTTCCATAATATGGGACATTGTTGACCAGAACAATAAGGTCAAGATCATTGACATAGGCTGCACCGGTTGTTGACCCGAGGGCATCTGTCCATGCAAGTGTAACCCTAAAAACTTTTTGTGTGTCAGTAATCTCGCCAACAAAACTAAATTCCTGCCCTGAATCTGTAAACAAATTATTTGTGTTCTGATCGACAAATGATCTGTCGGTATCATCAAGCATAGTCTCAAGACTGGTTGTGCCCATACCTTGGCTGTTTGACGGCAAATCGTCGTCGGCATATTCGCCAGTCAAGTAGCGTGCTGAATTCATGATCCAGGCCTTATTCATTGCAGGACTCGGAGGAAGATTACCATTATTAATAAACCACTGTCTAAGCAATGCAGAAGCAGCAGCTACTGCCGGGCATGAATGACTGGTTCCTGAAGATTCTGCATATTTCGTTTGCCCAATTGGATTATATTTATCACTTACCCCATCACCAACATATCCAGCATATTGAGATGCGGCTCCGTGAATATGTGTTGCAGGTGCAACAATATCAGGTTTAATACGACCATCCTTTGTTGGACCTCTACTGGAAAACGATATAATATCATTCACATTGTTTGCTCCCGATGGTCCAACATTGCTGCCATCAGTATAGTTTAGGTCAGCATCATAAGTTTTTGATCCACCAACAGTAAAAACATTTTTTGCAGTTCCAGGACTGCCCATTGAAGAAGCATTTGGTCCAACATTACCTGCGGAGAAAACAAAAACCATCTCCTGATTTCCAGGAAGAGATGTTGAAGCATCACGAGTCAAATAGTCAAAAGTTTGTGCATCGACAGTGTACAGTGGTGTATTAGCACCCCAACTGTCCGAATGAATTCTTGCACCATTGGAATATTGACGATTAACCATCTGACTATAATTAGGATTCCCCCATGCCCCGCTGTCTGCAAAAATTTTAGTACTTCCAAGCATTGCAAATGGAACAATTCCTAAACCGTAATGGTAATCTTGAGGGTCAACATTAGTTGGCGTTCCTGTTCCATTATTAAAACCACCAATAATGCTCAAATTGAGATTACCATGCCCCGCTGCACCTGCCGGATTAGAAATGCCACTAGTTCCCTGACCAATCTCTGCATAAGCAACTCTACTGCTTGCCGCTGGATTATTTGAAACACAAAACTCACTATTTCCGGGCGTAACAGCATTACCATTATCAAAACCATCATCTGTTACATCAACAATGAACCCCGAATCAATAAACTGCTGCTGTGTAAATCCCTTAGATAAAAACCACTGCAGATATGAATCTGTTCTAGGCAACGGCAATGTGCCATCAGGCAAAAACTTATCTGCCATTATAAGAGCCTGTCTTTCACCATGAAGTTTCATATCATGATGCAAATTGATTGATATAACATCTGGCTGCTTAGACAATTCAACAACCTGCGCACCTGAAAGTTCTACCACACAGTTAACAACCTTAAGCTTATCAATCTTATAGTTTTTAAATTTTCCCGAATATTTTTCAAGAAGTGCAAATGTATCGATATTCTTTTGCTCATCCAAAAACAGCTGAACATCGTAAGTGCTAATATTCTCGGGGGCTGCAACAGCAAGCAATTGTTTTGCATCAGGTTGAATTCTCATATTATTACTGTATTCCCCTATCCAATGAACATATGGCAAGTTTAGGTTTTCCAAAGAATTAAACTGATCTTGAGTCCCAGAAACTAAATACGCATTATTAGGAATATAACAAACAAATTTGAGGTCTGTTCTCTCGGTGACATCATTTATCCATTCAGTTTTTACAGGTCCAATAAACTGCATAAGCATCATACCTGAAGAACTTGCAGACTGAGTTGTTGATGCAACTGAAAAAGTTTTAAGAGTTTCATCTTTATCTGTTGTTTTTATCATACCACTGTTAAGATTAATCTCACGCATATATGATACATCTTCTAAGTCTTGCAAAGCAATAGGAGCAGAAGAAGAATTAACAGTAAAAGCAGAGGATTTGCTTTCAGGCATTGAAACAATAGTGAATGCTGCATACTCGGCAACAATAGAAGCTCCTGAATTCAACAAATCTTTTTTTTGGGAAGAGTCGTTATCAACTCGATACAGGATTTCAGAATGTAGGCTAAGTGCAAAAGAAAATAGTAATATATATTTCAGTAAAAATTTCATAAAATCCCTTATATAATGTATTAAATTTAACGTATGTGAATTGTAGTCTATTATATAGCAAAAAACAACATTTTTTTGAGTCCACTTTTATTTACCCTCAATTTTTCGGTTGAGTCATTGCATGACAGCATATCCATCGGTCAACGACCGACGCTACAGGTGTGGAGTCTGCCGATCAGCCTTAGTCCGCTAAAGCTCCTCCCCGGCTAGCTTGCTAGTCCCGCAAAGCGGGAGGAGGTGGCGATTCCGCTACCACTTTGCTTTTTTTAAAGCAAAGTGGCGGGAGAGACGGAGGGGTGTTCATTCAAAATGACCACTTTCTCCCGCTCTGCGGGATCGTTGCTTTAGACGAGCTAAAGCTGTTCTCCCGTTGGTCGAATGGATGTTCCATGCGTCGCTTCGCTATGCAGGACGCAGTCGGTGTTCTCACCTATAATAAATACCTGCGGCTGTGTCGGGCCTAAGCCTCTTTGTGGCTAAAATTCTTCTCTTTCTTAATCCTTTTAATCTGCGAAATCTGCGGATAAATATCATTGGTTGCCTGCCTATTCGTGTACTCACGCAGACAGGCGGCTCGACCGCTCTAAGTTCATCCGCCGTGCCGGTGCGTAGCCTAAAAGGTGAAGACTGGTGGCTAAGAGAAAAAAAAATGAATCAACCTAAAAATTGAGGATTCTAATCCTTAGTTTTTCGGTTGGACAAGAAAACATCTGTTTGAACCTACAAAATCAAGCATTAAAATTCCAACTTTTACTTTTTTGGGTGATAAAGTGAAAACTATTATTTTATGGCAATGAGGACATTGCCGCTCCCAATGCTTCGCCCGTTGGGCTACGCAGGACAAGCTCGTTTTTCCAAAACAACGGTTATTTGCATGCCGGGAGCGACAACGTCCTCGTTGTCATAACTACCTCCAACCTAAAAATTGAGGATTCTAATATGAACCTCAAAATTTTGTTGATTTAAAACATTGGGCTTGGTACAATGCAAACTTAAATAAAGGGAAATATTATGAGCGAAATAAATTTATATGGTAAGAGTTTTTTAACATTATCAGATTTTACAACTGAAGAAATCTTATATTTAGTCAATTTAGCTGCCGAGCTGAAAGAAAAGAAAAAACAAGGCATACGAGGCAATCTTTTAGAGGGACTCAATATTGCAATGATTTTTGAGAAGCAATCCACTCGTACAAGATGTGCAACAAGCGTTGCAGCTTGGGATGAAGGTGCAAGAACTGAGTATTTAGGTGGTTCAGAAATACACTTTGGAGCAAAGGAGTCTGTAAAAGACTCTGCTCGTGTTCTTGGCAGAATGTTTGATGGCATCATGTATCGTGGCTTTGAGCAGGAAATAGTAGAAATATTGGCGGAACATTCCAGTATTCCAGTATGGAATGGGCTGACCGATGAAACCCACCCTACCCAAGCTATTGCTGACCTGCTGACAATTAAAGAAAACTTCGGGAAACTGCAAGGGCTAAAAGTTGTCTACATTGGTGATGGAAGAAACAATGTTGCTAACTCACTAATGCTTGCCTCTGCAATGGTTGGCATAAACTTTATTAACTGCACTCCTAAAGAACTTGAACCATGTGAAAAGATGTTAGGAGCTGCAAAAGCTGTTGCAAAAGAAAATGGTGGTTCGGTTGAAGTGATTAACGAACCAATGGATGCTGTAGAAGGTGCAAATGTTGTATATACAGATGTCTGGGTATCTATGGGCGAAGAGGCTGAGAAAGAGCATCGCATTGAACTTCTTAAACCATACCAGGTAAACATGCCTTTAATGGAAGCTACAGGAAACATTGCAAGTAAGGATGTGATTTTCATGCACTGCCTTCCTGCATTTCATGATCACAAAACAAAAGTTTCAAAGGAATGCGGTGCTTTAGAAGTCACAGATGATGTGTTTGAAGCAGAGTTTTCTAAGGTGTTTGATGAAGCCGAAAACAGAATGCATACTATTAAAGCAGTTCAGGTTGCTACACTAACAAATCCATAGGAGAATTTAATATGATAAATAATCTGGTAAGACTAGGTAAAATGTCATGGGAGGAATTTACAAAGCTTTCCACAAAAAATAGAGCCCCATACCTTTCTGATGACAGTGATCGTTTTGTTCATCTAATTTATGCTCAACAATTTAATAGAGACAACCTTGAGTATATAGGACAACTGGCTACAAAAATCAGAATGATGGCAAAAAGCAAAGAAGGTTCAGATTTCTTAAGCACACTACTTTCTGACAAACGAGCCATGCTTTATTTCACTCAGCCAAGTACAAGAACATTTTTATCATTTATGGCGGCTTGCCAGATTCTTGGCATGAAGGTTGCAGAAGTACGTGATGCAACAACATCCAGTGAATACAAAGGTGAAAGTGCAGAAGACTCTGTAAGGGTAT
This sequence comes from Kiritimatiellia bacterium, assembly GCA_027858345.1. GTDB lineage: Bacteria > Verrucomicrobiota > Kiritimatiellia > JAQICX01 > JAQICX01 > JAQICX01. The sequence continues at coordinate 30,295 of JAQICX010000018.1, forward strand.
TCAGTTCTTATTCAGACCTGATTGTTATGAGAACAAAGCTTAAAGGATTGGCAGAGCGAATGGCTTGGCTGCTTTCCAATTCGAAACGCCTTGTGCCAATCATAAATGCTGGCTCTGGAAAAGATCAGCATCCCACACAAGCTCTTCTCGACATATACACTCTGCAAAGAAGTTTTGAAGACATTAACGGCATTGATGGAAAACACATTGTATTTGTCGGAGACCTATTACGAGGCAGAACTGTGCGTTCTCTAGCTTTCCTACTTGGCAACTATAATGATGTTAAGATGACATTTGTTGCTCCTGATGCATTTCAGATTGGTAGTGACATTCTAGAGTACCTTGACAAAAAAGGCATTCAATATGATTTGTCACAAAATTTCAAGTCTGTTATACCTACAGCTGATGCAATATACATGACAAGAGTACAGGATGAGTGGGATAACGAAGAAGGCGAAAGTGCAAAAGTTGACATATCAAACTTCTGGTTTGGTGACGAAGAGCTTAAACTACTTCAAAAACATGCTGTAATAATGCATCCTCTGCCACGTAGAGAAGAAATATCAACATCTGTTGATCAAGATAAACGTGCTGTATATTGGCGACAAATGCGTAATGGCATGTGGGTAAGAGCTGCCCTAATTGCAAATATTTTTGCAGTAGACACTGAGATCCTAAACTTCTCAGAATAGATAATAACTTGAAGTTTTGGGTACCTCAATTTTCGGTTGAGACATTGCATGACGGCATATCCGTCGGTCACCGACCGACGCTACAACCATTAATTTTGCAATTAACCGTTAAACTGTACATTCATGCTGTAGCGGCGGTCGCTGACCGCCGAAAAATATTTTTCGTTTTACCCACCTCTGTCTCCTGCATAGCTCGCAGAGTGGTGCATGGACGGGCGAAGCATTGGGAGCGACGATGTCCTCATCGTCATAATAATTTATGTTTGAAATTTATCCACCTCTGTATCCTGCATAGCCGCAGAGGAGTAACGCAACGTTCTTCGTTGCAAGTGTCAAAGTATGCAATGCGGGATGCTATAACCAAGCCATACAACACCCTTGCCAACTCTAACTCATTCATCAATAACTTCCCAACTTCCTTTTTTTCGTCCACCGATACGAACTAGCAATCCGCTGTTTCTTAACTTTTGTATATTTCTCTCAACAGATCTTGTTGATATGCCAATAATTTCTGAAAGTTCTACAATGGTAATTGAACTGTTTCCCTTACATATTGTCAAAATCTTTTTAGATGTTTTACTCAGTTTTTTTCGACGTTCTTTTGTTTCATTGTCGACAGTTTCTAAAGGTTGGTAGAGTTCTTGTGTAACATCTTTATTCCCTGCATACATCTCTTTTTGTGTTTCATTGTTTTTATCAACATTTCTATCCCTGTACCCAGCGGAATCTTCTGCTATTTTTATATCTTTTGATTTTGTTTTAGCAACAATAGATTTAACATAGTCATCAGTCGCTTCAAATACAGGTGTTGTTCCATTTTGCTTTAACGATGGAATAACTTTAGTTCTAACCCCCATTCCCCGAGCATCAACATAACCATAATCTCGTAAAACTTCGACAATGATATTATTCCTAGAAGAACGTTGTCCTGCCAGCATCTTTTCAATAGTCATAGAATTTGGCAATGATCCAGGACTCGTAATTTCCAATCTGTCTATGTAGCCAGACATTTCAACATCCACAAAGCTTGACCATTCTCTGTGAACTAAAGCATTAATTAACAACTCACGAATCGCCTCATAAGGATATAGCCACAACTTCTCACGCCTAAAGTTGTCATCAATTTCATTTGGTTCAATAGTGACGAATGGTTCAATAAGATCCAATGTTTTTTCAATCAATCCGCCGTCAATCAATGTTTTGCCTGCTTTTCCAACTTTAAAACGCCCGAGCATTGGAGCATCAATAACTTTATCTAACTTGGCTTGATACTCTTTGTCATACGAGTCAAAGAACATAAGGCGCATTCCAGCCTGTTTCAGAACTTGTCGAGGATTTATTCCAAAAAGTACCAAACCTGCAATAGTGCAGACAGCTTGGCCATCTACACCATCCGTCATAAATCCTAAGGCTTTAAGTCGCGTTATCCATTCTTCATCTGAATAAGGTACATCAGGATCCTTTAAGATGTCTTGAATGTAATTTCTCAATCTGACCATATCAAGAGAGTCAAAGCCAGTCCTATAAACCGGCATTATTTCAGTGTGTACAAGTCCACTGCTGGCTCCGAGTCTAAGCAATTGTTCACGTGTTGCAAGTCGAGAGACTGAACCAATTCGCACATAGGCAGATTCTGTGTCATTGTGGCGAACAACGTATGGCTTACAGCCCTCCTTACCAATAGTAATAACAGTAACCCGCTTCCCATCATCCATCACAACATCTTCAAAATAAGGCAGAATTGTTGGATGAACGTAACGACCAAAAACAGTGTCACCAATCCATTCATTTAGATTTGAACGTGTGACACCGACAACTGTTCCATCATCGTCAACCCCAAGAAAAATGTACCCACCCTGCAAATTAGCGAGCGCTACAACTTCCTTGGCCAATTTTTCAGGACGTATATTGTCTCGCTTAAACTCAACTCCTGAGTTTTCTCCGTTGGCAATAAGATTTTTAAGTGTTTCTTTATTCATGTTTACCGACCTCTTTTATATCTTTACCGACGTTATACTCCTTTTTACCGACTTTTTCAAGTGTTAATTTCACTTTTTTATGTTTTTATTGGCGGTTAAACATCTTTTACCGACGTTTAAAATGCTTTGGTCATCAAATTTCTCAAATAGGCCACTTGCGATGCTCTTTGCTGTCGCAGGCTCCAGCCTCGGCTCGTTTGGTTTCTAATCCACTTCGGTTTGATGAGTAAAAATCTAACAAGCAACGTAGCCTTCTGGGCTCTTGGCGGATACGCCGTTGGTTTTATGCGGGTTAAACCTGTGGCTTACTTTATTCATGATGTCTCTTTTAATAAGAACTACTCGGTTAGCGTTAACAATTAGTACATACTTTAAAAAAATCAAACCCAATACAACATGTTTATAATTTGCTGCATCAAGATTAGAACGAAGCTTATCCGCAGCCTTCCAGAGTTTTGCATCGAGTTCGCTTAAAAATTTTTGTTCAATATCAATCATTATTATTCGCCTTGTATTTAGGTGTGTCTGTCATGTAAATTCTATAAAAAGTTCAGTCAGCTGTTTAGTGTAGTTTCCTGCGAATTACAGCAATATTAAGTAAGCCCTACATATTATATGAACTGAAAAACATGTTCAAATTCTAAAGCTTACAAACGGAAAAAGCAAACAAAAACTCAAAAAACAATCAGGTTTTCAATATATTGCATTTAAACATGTAATATACTAAAATTACAAGTCTTGAAATACCGTCTAAAACTAGCTGAATGACAAATATCGGTAGCTGAATTTAGGTTAAATCCTTTTATGGCGGGGAGATCACTCTTCGCCCAGCTATTAACAATATAATAAATCTTGTTAGTAGCTGGGTCGTATTGTTTTATTATCACCAACCCCGTATTGCATACGGGCATAAATATTAAGCATTACATAACTACTACAAACCTTGTCCTGCGTAGCCTGCAGACGAAGCATGGACCGGCGAAGGAGGAAGCTATTCCAACATTTACAATTTTTTAGCACTTATCACTGCGAACAACGTGAGCCTACTTATCACTTCCCACCTAGCACTTATCACAGCTGGCTACGCCAGCTTCAGCACAACACTGCCATGAGGCACAATGTCGATATCCCCAGTACCTTTAACAGAATTGTAGATGTCCGACCACTCGCCTTCAAAACCAACTGTCTGCTCTTCTCCACTATGGTTTACCAGAAATACAAGTTTTATGCCATCACCAACCTGACTACAAATCTCTACTCTGTTTGAGAAATTAAAAAATGGTATAGTGATATCAACATTATTAAAAATTTCTTTTAGCAAATCAGTATAAAAGTCAATGTCCATAAAACTTGTTATATAAAAAGCATGACCTTTACCAACGTTTCGCTTAGCAACAATTGGGTTATCACTATAAAACACATCTTTATATGACCCTATAGATATTAAATCATCGGCTTGTATATCAATAATATCAGAGAACATCTTTGCATCATATTCACAACCATTAAAAAGACACTTAACCGGGGTGTTGGAGCTTATTGTTGCATAGTTGTCTGCACGCAAACCAAATAGCTCCTGCAATGTTGAGTGCAATCGACCTGTATGAATTCTTGCGTATTCATCCTTAACACCAGAGAATGGATGCCAGACAACTGTGCCTCCATTTTCAACAAATGTCTTAATCTTTTCAGCCTGTACATCATTGATACAAGCAAGAGCTGGAACAATTAATACTTTGTAACATTCAAAGTTGCCATCCAAAGATACTGAATCACAATCAATTCCCATTTGAGTAACGGCTTTATAAATTATCTGAGCCTGATCTGGATATAACTTATTTGGTCCATTCCAGGTAACACCAGTTTCCATAACCCAACGCGTTTTGAAATCATAAAGAATTGCAACATCACTTTTGACTTTTGTCTTATCAAGCACATCGCCGTACTCTTTAAGCCAACTTCCAAGCTTTGCAACTTCATCATAGACTGCCAAACGCTCGCCATCATAACCTGTAATGGTTCCATGATGCTGCTCGCAGCCAAATGGACAACCTCTCCACCTAAAGAAATATAAGCCCTTTGCACCATTTGCAATACAATGCATTGCCAACCTTGCAACCTCACCGGGTTCCGGTGTATTACCAGCTGCCCCCGCAATTGCATGAGGACCATTTCTCAATTCATGAACCTGAAATTGACCCGTTCCCTGCTTGTAAGAACGAACTGTTGCTAATCCAAAAGCAATGTTTCTTGAATTTTCGCCATACTGCGGGTAATAATTTGTTCCCGTAATATCAAGATTCTCTGCCATATTATAATAGTCTGTTCTATTATTCCACATTGCTTGATTGTTAGTAGTCACAAATTGCTGTAGCTGAATATTATCCCGAACAGCTTTAGCCTGCATGGCAACTGCTTCAACTGTGCATGCACTTCTAAATCTCCGCCAATCAAGACTGTGTCCAGGACTGTGAAATGCTTTGGTAAAACGCGGGGTTGGAATCTGCGAAAAACTCTGAAAGTTAAGTCCCCAGAATCTAAGTCCCCAAGCTTCATTAAGAGCATCAATAGTTTTGTGTTTTTCTTCGCACCATTGTTGAAAATTTTTGCGGCAGATTGGGCAATGACAGTCGGGTTCATCACCATGTTCATTATCAAGATGCCATCCAGCAATATCAGAATCATTGCCGTAGTGTTCAGCCATAGCAACCGCAAGAGCTTTACCCTTTTGTAATAACAAAGGATGATTTATGCAAAAACTATAACGACTGCCAAACTCCAGAATATGCCCGCGGTCATCTTCAATAAGCAATCCCCTATCCTGTTCAACCAACCAGGCTGGCAGAGTTCGAAGAGGAGGACATAAAAGTAGTTGAATTCCATGAGCTGATGCCATGTTTTTGAATTTATCAAGCCATGAGAAATCGTAAGTGCCGTCTGAAGGTTCAAGAAGTACCCAAGCAAATTCGGCAACTCTCAAGCAGTTAACACCCGCATCAGACATATTCTGTAAATCATATTCCCAGCGTTCAGGTTCTCTGTGCTCAGGATAGTAAGCCGCACCATAATACATAATTATTTTTCCCTTATAAGTTTAGATTGTGAGATAGTTGGTTCATTGTATAGTTGGCTGGAACATCGAGGAAGCAAAGCTGGTTTCGCACAATCCTAGGCGACGTTGTCGCCACATCCGTCCCGTAAGTCTCATCAGTCTCATTTTCTTCGTTTATTCCACCTTGTCCCAAACTGGGAGAGACACTCGAGCCTGCGAGAGAGCTTAAACCACTCAAAAGAAAACAATAGGATGAAGCATTTACGAACTTACGAACTTGTGCATTTACGAACTTACGAACTTACGATCTTAAAATTTACTGTTGTTTCCTGCGCTCTTCAATTGGTATATATTCCCTATCAAGATCGCCAGTATATATTGCCCTAGGTCTAAAGATTCTATTTGTTGCAAGATATTCAACAACTCTGGCAGTCCAACCACTACATCTGGCTACAGCAAATGTAGGTGTAAACATTTCAGATGGTATGCCGAGTGCCTTATAAACAATACCTGAATAAAAGTCAACATTTGGATATATTCCCTTTGATTTTCCTAATGTACTAACAACTTCATTTTCAAGATTTTTTGCAATCTGCAATGTCTTCTTTGCATCAGGACCTGCATAATCTGTCATAAAGTGAGCCAGTGGACCTAAAATCTTCGCACGAGGATCATATGTTTTATATACACGATGACCAAATCCCATGATTTTCTCTTTCTTGCGGGTAGCATTCTTATACCACTCGGCAACAGCTTCAGGACTTTCAATTCCATCAAGCATATTTAAAACCTGTTCGTTTGCACCACCGTGTAATGGTCCCTTTAAGGCTGAGATACCTGCACCAATGGATGCATATAAATCTGAAAGTGTTGACGCAACAACGATAGATGCAAATGTACTAGCGTTCATACCATGATCAGCATGTAGAATAAGAGAAACATCCATGATCTTTTCTTCAACGGCTGTTGGTCTCTTACCTGTCATCATGTAAAGATAGTTAGCTGCAAAACTCAAATTCTTGTCTGGGTCAAGCGGCATAAGCCCTTGTCTTATCCTGCTGATAGCAGCGGCACATGTGGCAAGTCCGGAAATCAAATGACAGCAAGCTGAAAAAGTCTCTTTTTCCTTATCTTCATCGACCTTTCTCTTTTTCTTTTTAGCGTCAAACTCGTACACAGCTTTCTGCTCACCAAATGGAAGAGTCTCCATCCCCATAGAATCTTCATCTGTTCCAATAAAATCATCTGAATTGTTTTTCTGAGCCTTTTTTTGATCCATAATACTGTCATCAAAATACTGCTTCATAACAGTTGTGGCCAAGTTCAAAGATGCCATAGGACTCATTTTTTCAACATCAAAACCAATTAGACTTCTTATGACTTTTGGCATAAAAAGATTTTCTGTCAATTTTCTTGAAAAATTAGTCAACTGCTTTGGTGTTGGCAATTTGCCTTTTAACAGCAAGTAAGCAACTTGCTCATAATTTGCATAAGCACATAAATCATATATGCGATACCCACGATAGTATAACGCACCCTGAGTACCATTTACATATCCAATTTCAGTCTCACAAGCAATAGCCCCTTCCAGACCTGGACCAACTGTACATTCTGCCGGCCAATCAACTCTGCCAACAAAGGCTGGAGAAATAGCTCCATGACGATCCTTCTGAGCCTGGATCGAAGCCCCTATTATCAAATCTTGAATTTGCTTTAATTCTTTATCCATTACAATACTCCCTTTCTTCCCAAAAATGCAACCAATACGTTTTCACTAGACCACTTCATTCTGACAAGAGTTCTTTAAACTCGTTTAAAAACTCCATTTTGTTGCACCTATAAACTAGGGCATCCTGTTCAATTCATAAACTGCTTATTAGTAAAGTGTTAAACCATAGCAATCATGCTAAAAGTACAAGTTTAATACCAACTATCAGCTTTAGTAGCTGGATAATATTAAAATTCTATTCATTTTATGAACCTGTAATGCGATAACACGCAATCCCGCTTTGCGGGACTAGCGGAGCTAGCCACTGCAATGAGTTATCCCGCAAGGCGGGACCGCTGGCTAAAGGCGAAAGTGTCTTATAGCAAAATTTCAGGCATTCTCACATTAAACAGTAAGCCCTAAACTATTCTTTTCAACTGTTTCAAAATATTCTTCCACACACTTTGTGCTTTCATAAATCCATTATTTAATCAAGCGAGCACTATATCAACAAACAAAATATATTATCTAGCCATTAAGTATATAAAACTAGACACCTTAATGTCAAGTTCTAAAATATATTCACAACCGTTTTCCTTGATTTTTAGGTTGATTATAGAATATGACAACGAAGACGTTGTCAACCTGTCGCGCCGTAGACAAGGATTGCGAAGGAGGATCCCAGCATGCATACCAACTTTGTCTTGGAAAAATGGGCTTGTCCTGCGTAGCCCAAAAGGCGAAGCATTGGGAGCGACGATGTCCTCATCGTCATAATAAATTATTTTGTGGATTTATCACTCACTGTGTTCGCCAAGATAAGAGTTAGAGAAGAGTTGGCTTCCGCCGACGAGAAGACTTGAAAAACAATTGAAAGCTAGCTTTGCTTGCAAAGCACATAAGTCCCATTGGTCTCATGCGTCCCATCGAACAGATAAGTCAGAATTGTAAACTATAAAATCAACATACAATCACCATAGCTAAAGAATCGATACCTCTCTTCAACAGCCTTCTTATAGGCCTCAAGAGTAAATTCTTTGCCGGCAAATGCAGCAACCATCATGATTAGTGTCGACTTTGGAAGATGAAAATTTGTAATCATTGCATCAACAGCCTTAAATTCGTATCCAGGATATATAAAGATTGAGCTACGACCTTCATCCGGCTGAATTTTTCCGTACTTTTGGGCGACAGTTTCGAGGGTTCTTACAGAAGTGCTGCCAACGGCAATAACTCTTGCGTCAGCATTCCTAGCCTTGCAGATCGCATCTGATGCATTTTTTGTAATCTCATAACGCTCTTCGTGCATCACATGATCTTCAACTTTATCAACCTTAACAGGGGCAAAAGTGCCAGGTCCTACATGAAGAGTTAACTCTGTCTTAAATACACCAAGGTCAAAAAGTTTTTGAAAATGTTCATCTGTGAAATGTAGCCCGGCGGTTGGAGCTGCCACGGCTCCTTTTTCTTTTGCAAAAACAGTCTGATAACGCTGCTTATCCATCTCAACTCTTGTGTCATCCATCTCTCTTTTAATATATGGAGGAACAGGAGGAACACCTTTTTCTTCTAAAATGTCAAACAAATCACCAGCATAGCTAAGTTTAATAATCACTCGTCCCTCTGTGCGTTTTTCGACAATCTCACCTTTAATAAGCCCATCAGCAAGAATAACTTTAATTCCTGGTCTAGCCTTACCTCTATAATAACTCTCCCACAAATTCTCACTGACTGCTTCAATAAGCAATAGCTCAACTTTGCCACCTGTATCTTCTCGCTCACCAAAAATTCTTGCAGGCACAACCTTAGTATTGTTAACAACAAGTAAATCATTGGGAACTAGATATTTAGACAAATCAGAGAATTTGCGATGTTCAATTTTTCCTGATGAACGATGTAGAACCATCATTCTTGCATCTTCTCTTTTTTCAGGCGGACACTGTGCTATCAACTCTTCCGGCAAATAATAATTAAAATTTTTTGTTCTCATTTATCCGTCAAATTGAACATCACAAAGGCTGTGATATTTTCCACCCATTTTATATAATTCGTCATGCGTTCCACGTTCGGCAACAACACCATTATCAAGAAGTAATATCTGATTTGAATGCTTAATAGTACTTAATCTATGTGCAATTGAAAAAACAGTTCTATTCTCCATAAGCTTTATAATTGCCTCTTGAACAAGACGTTCTGTAACTGTATCCAAAGCGCTGGTAGCCTCATCTAAAATTAATATTGGTGGATTTTTCAAAATTGCTCTAGCCAAAGCAACCCTCTGGCGCTCCCCTCCACTGAGAAGAAATCCCTTTTCTCCAACAACCTTATCGTATCCATCTTGATCCTTAATAATAAATTCATGGGCATTTGCCTTTTTGGCGGCCTCAATGATTTCTTCTTGAGTCGCATTTTCCATTCCATATGAAATGTTTTCAGCAATGGTTGTATTAAACAGAAGTGTCTCCTGGGAGACAACTCCAATCATCTTTCGAAGCGATTTCAGTTCGATGTCCTTAAAGTCAACTCCATCCATCGTAATTGTTCCTGCTATTGGATCATAAAACCGTGCCAGTAAATTTGAAAGCGTACTTTTTCCTGAACCTGTTTCGCCAACAACTGCAATTGTTGTACCCTTACCTAAGCTGAAACTTACATCCGAAATTATATTCTTTCCATTCTCTTCATACTTAAAATCAACATGGTTAAACTCAATACCTTTTTCAAAAGATTTGATTATTATTGGATTATCTGCCTCAACAATTGATGTGTCCTCATCAATCAAATTAAATATCCTAGCAAGTGCTGCAGCTCCTTTTTGAATATTTGCATTCATGCGAGCTATTCTCTTCAATGGTTGATATATAATAACTGCTGCAATTACAATAGGTATAATTTTCGAAAACTGGATTTCTTGTGCATAGCAAATAACAATAAATGCCATTCCAAGAAGCATGCCAATACCTTCCATCAATGGACCCATAAGAAGTTCCGCTCGTAAAGCCTTTATAATTGTTCTAAAATATTTAGTGTTTATATAATTAAACTTTTCCCGTTCCATATCCTCTGTATTATATGCCTTGACAACCTTTACACACGTAATTGTCTCATGCATTCTGCCGACAACATCAGAAATATGACCGAGAGCTTTTCTAGTATATCTTTTAACAACATTTCCAAGTATAACTATTGGTAATATTATCAGCGGGAAAAAGATAAGTATACCAAAAATAAAACCACCTAATTTGTTGCTCACTATGGAAACAATTACGAATATAAGACAGGCAAGAACATCTATCGGCGCCCTTGCCAAATCGGCAATTGTTACGGAAATAATATTTTCAACAACCGCTGCATCATTGGTTGCGCGACTTATTAACTCGCCAACATCGGCCTTGCCGAAAAAGGATAAAGACTGACTCTGAAGAGAATCAAACATCTGTGCACGCAAATCACGAATCACTCGGCTTCCAACCCAACGAAGACTATAACGATTCAAATATTCGGCTAACACCCTTAAACAAACAATAATAGGAAAAAATATCAATAGAAGCACCAAAAACTGCCATGTCATACGCCCACTGGAATCTTTAATATCAACACCAAGCTTTTTTGCATATCGAGCAAGCTTTTCCTCGCCTGACTCAACTTTCTTATTTAAGCCGTCAAGCTTTGGCTCACGAGGCTTGTCAGAAGTTGCCAATGCAACATTGTTACTTACAACTTGTGTATCAGCAGGAGATTTATCTCCTTGTTCAAAAACGGAAAGAGCTGGTTGAAGGGAACTAAGAATACCAAATGTGGAACCACCGCAAACTATACCTGCAATAACACCGATAATAACATGTCCCTTGCATTTCAGAAAATATTTACCTAAACGCTTATATATGCTCAGTGAAGAATCTTCTGGATTTTTCTTTTTTCTACTCATGAATCCTCTATCTTGACCCTTTTGCAAAGCCATGAAACATTTAAATTATTCACAATCAACTGAAAGTTGATTACTTTAGTCTTCATCAAACTTTCGAATATGAAGCAATTCTTCAAGTTCGTCAAGAATCTGCTCTGCATTTTCAACAGAGTCATCAATTGTAAAAGTTAATACCGTACCAACAGAAGCCTCAAGAGTGATTAGTCCCATTATACTTTTAGCAGAAATAGCATCGTCATCGTTTTTAACAACCCAAACTTCACCATCACACCTTGAAGCAATTCCAACAATAAGGGCTGCTGGTCTGGCATGAATACCATATTGGTTTTTTATTTCAAGTTTCTTTTCCATAATCTAATCGTTCCCATCTAGGCTTCCACCTGTCATTAGCTTAATAACTCTCTCATCAAGTTCTTTAACCGCATCGTGTCCAAGACCTTTTAACTTAAAGTCTAATGCAGCGGTCTCTAAAATATTAACAACATCTCTTCCTGGTGCAACAGGAATATAAACTCTTCTTACCTCAACACCTAAAAGTTCTTTGGTATATCTTAAGGTTCCACATCGATTTTCCTCATCTTTCTCTCCTTGAGGACGTAATGTGGCAACCAGATCAACTTTCTTCTCTCCTCTAATTGAGCAAACACCAAAAATACTTGGAACATGAATAATTCCTAAACCACGAATCTCCATGTGGTATCTGGTAATATCAACCGGTGCCGCAATGATCTTACCAGAACTATCCCGGCGCAACCTTGTAGTATCGTCCGAAACCAAAGCATGACCCTTTTTGATTAGTCCCAAAGCTGCCTCACTTTTACCAACCCCAGGTGTACCCTCAATCAAAACCCCAACACCATGAATTTCAACCATTGTTCCATGAACCTTCCGATGAGGAGCCATTAGGTTTTCTAAAATAATCGTTGTCTTGTTAATAAAAAGCTTCGTCTCCATATCTGTAATCAAAACCGGTATCGACTGTTCCTCTGCCAATCTTATTACCTCTGGATAAACTTTATGACCCCGAGTAAAAACCAGGCATGGAATATCCTGTGCAAACAATTGACTCAAACTATTCAATTGTTCTGAATCACTTAATGATGATAAATATGAAAACTCAGCCAAGCCAATCAACTGCACTCGCTTTGGAGCAAAATCTGTATAAAACCCCGTTAATCCCAAACCAGGTCTATTGATCGTTGCCTCTAAAATCATTTTATTCAATCTACTTGAACCCGCAACTACTTCAAGATCAAGCAGTTCCTTGCCGTGCGACAGCAGACTTTTAACAGATATAGCAATTAAATTTTCACTCATTATTCAATTCTTTCTAATCATAAATCACTCAAGTATATCAACATTGACATACAAAATCCCTAATGGAAAAATCTCATCATTGTGGAAAGACTATAAATCTTCCGAACACAAAAGGGAACGCACATTACCAAACTAGACAGCATTTTTCAAGCATTATTTAGGTTTGACGCTTAGAAAATTCACATCCGCAATACTTCTGACGATAAAAATCATTTATTTCCGATAACACTAGGCTTCTCTTAAAACCATCCTGCTTTTTAAAATCAATATCTAAAAATGCTGGATACATCTTCCCCTCTTCAAATATTATTTTTGAAATTTTATGTGGACTGATAGTTAAAGTAGTCGTAAACAAATCGTAGTTTTCTGTTTCAGCCAACTTTGCAGTTCTAGCAAGATTGTATCTAAAACATAATCTACATCTCTCACCCTTCTCGGGTTCATCTTCAAATCCCTTTACAAAGTTTAGCCAATCCTGATGATCATAATCTTCAGTCCAGACAGGAACATTAATTTTCTCAGCATATTTTTGCATATCTACGCATCGCTTTTCAAATTCATCTATTGGATATATATTTGAGTTACAGAAATACACACCAACTTCATAGCTAAGCTCCTGCAATCTCTCAATTGATGCTGCCGCACAATTCACACAGCATGTATGCAAAAGAACTCTTTTGTTGTAGCACAAGCTTCCAGCTTGTAGCGTTTGCAACGAAGATCGTTGCACTACCTTAACCGCAGACATATTCACCATCCATATATTTCACAATTGACGCTTCAACTTCATCATAACACTCAAACAACCAGAATGCTTCTCTATCTAAAAAGGTTGTTCCCCCTGCACCATAACACTTTAATTTGCCTAGCTCATACTTGTATGTATAGTGAATGTGCCCATGAAGAAAAAACATATCTCTATCGCTAACAACATCCTCAAGCTCTTTTTGATTCACAATGCCATGAGTATATGAATCAATTGAGCCATCAGGCTTTCTCAAACCATAATGTGAGCATACAAAAACTTTATTATCACCCTTCAACAGTTCATCAATCAACTTCTTTAATGAATCAATCTGGCTTGTTGAAACTTTTCCGGAAGAAACTGGTGTAATAGGATTTGGCTTAACACTGTTTAGTATAATAACATAAACGTTATCAGAAAATTTAACAACATCACATAAGTCATTTTTTATAAAATTATCTGAGTTTGTCATGTCCCCAAAAACTGAGTTATAGATGCTCTTGTTTATATAATAGTCATGATTACCAGGTATTAATGCCGTATATTTAACTCTCTTAAAGAGTCTCTCAATAAATGCTTTAGCCCGCTCGAACTCACCACGACTTCCAAGACATGTCAAGTCTCCTGAAAAAACTACTCCATCAACATTATTGGCAACCACAAACTCTTCAATCATGTTTAGCTTATCAATTGAATCAACAAACTTACACTTTCTTCGAAAAATATAATTGAGCCATCCAACAAATCTTTTTGGATACAAAAGATCAACAAAAGTATACCCCTTTGTGTATAAATGCAAATCGCTGATATGAATAAATTTCATTATATGTCCCCCACCTGAGCTCGAACAATTCTATCCCTACCGGTCAAGTCTTTAATAACCTCAACATTACAATAGCCAAAACCATTAAGCAATTCAATCACCCTCTGACCTTGTGCAATACCAATCTCAAGGAAAAGTACCCCTTGCGGCTTCAAAGCTGCAAAAGCTTCTTCAACAATAATTTCAATAGTATCCATTCCGTCAGAACCAGCCTCAAGTGCCGTTTTAGGTTCAAAATTCTTTACATGAGCAGGAAGATTTTCATATTCATCAGTGGTGACATATGGAAGATTTGCAACAACAAGATCTAAAGACATGGGCTCAATAACATCTGAAAGCTCAGCATTGGTCAGCAGAACAATATTTTCAAGTTCATGAAGCGCAACATTTTCTTTTGCCAGACTAAGAGCATCATCGCTGATGTCAACACCAAGAAAACGCCCTTTTTTGTTCAGCTCAAGCACAAGAGTAATGATTATGCATCCTGAACCAGTACCAATATCCACAACAGCAGGTAGCTCTTCACTCTTAAGAATTTCCTCTTTGAGTATTGTTTCAACAAGAAGTTCTGTTTCCGGTCTTGGAATCAAAGCACGCTTATCAGTCTTAAACTTTCGACCATAAAAATCCCAGTGCCCAACAATATACTGAACAGGTTCGCCATCAGCAAGACGCTTAATTCCACGACGCATAGCTTCCAAAAACTTCTCATTCAGAACCTGATCGTGCTTCAACTGCAAGTCAAGCCTCTTACATTTCAACAGACAAGACATAAGATATTCACAAGCAATCTCCGCCTCAAAAACATTATGTTTCAAACAATACTGCTTTGAACTACTAAGAATATTTTCTACCGTTTTCATAAATTTAGTCATTAGCTCTCAGTTATTAGTTTTTAGTCAAGCAAAGCTAGGTTCCCAAAATCCTAGGCGACGCAGTCGCCACATTCGTCCCATCTTCTTCATTGTAAAATTGCAGACTCACCCAAACTCCTCCCGCTTTTAGGGGAGGTCACCTCGCGTGCGAGGTGGGAGGGGTATTCCTTCAAAATTCGATATTGAACTTTCGACGTTCTCCCCTCCCTGGGAACGCCGAGCATTACTCGGCTCTTCTGTAGCCGAACAAAACATGAGCGTAGTAAAAGCTCCTCCCAGGCTAATCCCGCAAGGCGAGATCTCGCTCTGCCGGAGGAGGTCACCTCGGGGCTTGCCCCCGTGGAGCCATGATTGGCGGCAACGCCCTAGAAAATAAACAATGGCTCTGCCATTCTTTAATTCCGC
>JAQICX010000020.1 GCA_027858345.1 Kiritimatiellia bacterium
GACCTCGCACGCGAGGTCACCTCCCCTAAATTAGGGGAGGAGTGTTCTGCACTCAATACTCTCAGATTGACCAAAAACTGCTCCCCTGGCTAGTTCACCAGTCCCGCAAGGCAGAAGCAACTTTCGTCCACCATTATTCGGAGAAACAACTGCTCCCCTAGATTAGGGGAGCTGGCACGCGCAGCGTGACTGAGGGGTACTCCTCTGGTTTTTATTTAAACTTTTTAATTTAAATTTTGCGAGCAACGTGAGCTCTAGGCTACACTTCTAATTTAAAGTGATTAATAGAACCCTTCGATAATTTAAGCTCTCTGTGATATTTGCCGGAATTAGTCTCAATCTCAACATCATACTCACCATAAAAACCATGAAATTTGTTTTCAGCTCCTAAAGCATATTCAAGAGTTTCATCAGTCTGCCAATCTTCTTTAATCAACTTATGAAGTGCTTTATATGCCGGCTTTAAAGAGAAGTCGTAGTTAACCAGGCCTGCACGAAGACTGTTTTCGCCTTCCTCACTACCAATTGGTGCATATGCGGCTGTTCCATCAACCATATTCCACCAAATAATTCCATTAACTGCAGCATGACTGAACCATAACTTATATAGCTTCTCAACAACTTGCCTCTGAAACTCGTCTCCATCCCCAAGATTCCTGCTGCTTATTATACTAACCTCTGAAAAATTTATTGGAAGACCTAATTTTCCATATTGATCCAGACAATTAAACAGGTATTTTGTATTCATGAACTTATTTGCATACTGCAACTGTCCTGCAAACATATGATACTGGAGTCCCAGTGCATCAACCTTGTATCCACGCTCCAACAATGATTTGACCAAAAGATAAACTGGAGAATAATTCTTACTGAAGTGATACCACATCCTGTCATCATTGTATGTCTTCGTACAAGTTGAAAAGTATTTCTGAGCCAAATCAAATGCCAACTCGACATGATTATCTGGAATCTGATGATCAAATGAGTCTATTGCTATAGTCTGAGCTTCATTGCATACATCCCATATTTTTATGCGATCTGCATATCTCTCAGAAATTTCCTTAAACCTTTTGGTAATACTTGCCTTCATCTCCATTTGGTCATGTGACAACCAGTCAGGTCTGAAACAATGCCACAGCAGTGGATGTCCTTTTGGGGTGATATTTTTTCGTTCACAAAAATCAAGAACATCATCCGGAGGTGGGCGCCTGTAAATTGGTTTGCTATCACTTCCAAACCTTTGAGTTCCCTGTTCCGGTTCTAAATCTGCCCAATAAAAGGGAACAACAGCCAAATTGAAAATATCGCTGAACACTTCCTCATATTGAGCATTCTGCTCAGCTTCCGGAAATTGATTAAACATAAAAGCATTGCATCCAAACTGAAACTCATGCTTCTTCTGTTTGAATTTAATCGTTGCACCTTCAACAGCATCACCATTCGCATCGGTAAGAATTATTTTTCCAAAACCTTTGCGATTCTGTTCAATTCCCGCCTCAATGCGACTATTTATCTCATCATCAAAAACAAAGTCTTTTAATAAACCTTTTGCAAATTCATTCATTATTCATTTCCTTTTCAAACATTTTTTCTGTCGAAGGCCTAACACTCTTTCAGATCTATTTTGCTTTTTGTAAATTCTCTTAAAAGGGTACAGTTCACAGTGCACAGTTCCACTTTTTCACGACTAAGAACTCACGACTCTGGACTCAAACTATGTTCTTAAGGACCTTAAGGTCTTTAAAGTCCTTAAGGTCCCTAAAGATTTTAGAGGAGTTTGCTCCTCGATTTCCCTGCAATGCAGCCATGATTCAACGAGGCGACAACCTTTTCTTAACTTATTACTTCCTACCTATCATTTAGCACTGCTGATGTAGTCAGCTCTTCCCACTTAACACTTAGTACTGCTGACTTACGTCAGCTTAAAAGTATCCACCTTTTTCAACAATCTCCTGGATGGTGTCACCACTATTTACCCAATCAAAAATTTCAACCTCTGTCTTCTCAATCTCTTCAGCTCTAATCAAAACATCATAAGCAATCTCTCTTGGAATACACAATACTCCATCAATATCACCAAAAAGAATATCACCAGGTCTAACTGTCACTTTACCAATTTTAACAGGAACTTGATAATGAGTGATTAAACAGCGCCCCAATGAACCATTACTTGTCTTGTACTTGTAAAAAACTGGAAAATCCTGTTCAAGAATCTGCTTAGTATCACGAATACCACCAGCAATAACTGCTCCACGAATTCCCTTTTGTTTAGCTGTTGCAGTCATAACTCCGCCCCAAAGAGATGCCTCAACATCTGCACTTGTATCCCAAATTACTAAACCATTGGTGCTCATCTCATCAAGCATTTTTGCTCTGAATGTCATTTCACCTTGAATCATCACATTTGGTGAACTTTTTACAGTGAAAGCTTCGCCACAAACAACCATCTCATCACGCAATGGCATAATATCTGATGGCAAGTTCTGATCCAAAAGACACATTTCCCTTAATACATCATTTATGGCGCCTGTATATAAAGCTTCATACCTTTCACATAATTCCTTTAGAGAAACTGGAAATTCATTGCTGGGTATATATTCTCTGGATCTAATCAAATCATCAAGCTTCATTAACTCAGCTTCTTTTTGTATTCTTTCTTCTGCCATAATAATTCCTTCTTTAATTATAATTTTTTATTCAAACAAGAACAGCGAAAATTCTTTTGTGAAGAGAATATTGTTTTGCTCAGAAAAAGTCAAATACCTTTTTGTTTTTTCCTGGAAAACTTTTTTTTGATATTTTTATTGTTTGAATGTTTTTTAAAGGATTTCAAGGGAGTCATCGATATGAAATAAGGAATAAATTGAATTTTAAATTTGTGCAGAAAAGTGTTGTTTAGCTCGTATTTTTTATAAAGATATTCAAACAAGATTAACCCATATATTTTACGAAGATACTTAAAAACATATATAATCACCTTGCAAACAATATGTTACAGTTTAATATTAAAAACACGTTATGTAATAACATATGCGGGTTAGAGCATTTCACTAATGAAACGCAGTAAATCTTTGTCCTGCGGCTTCCGTTGAATCTTTCAAAAAAATACGCAATAGGCCTGCTATTACTTGATTTTTTTTTAAGCCCAACGTCGTCC
>JAQICX010000067.1 GCA_027858345.1 Kiritimatiellia bacterium
GTTAAGACCTATAAATAATAAAAAGATTGAAAAGAATTAACACCTCTGTTTTAATTGAAAGACAAAATATTTAACGTAATAACTAACATTGCTATCTACAATTGATTAGCAACACCAAATAACAAAACAAATCTTAACAAATCGATGGAAGCGACTCGTAAACTCGCGCCTCATCTAAACGTTGATTTAAAACAAAAACAATGATTACAACTACACTATGGATTCAAATTAGTTATCTGATATTTACTCCAATGGTCATATTAATCATCAATGCCATTGACTTCCTATTTAGAGGCAAAAAAAGACGTGGTGAGTTTCTATATTTAGAACAGCATGGGCTAAAAAATTACCTTAGTGTGAATCTATTGCTTGTGATTGGATTTGTCTTGCTAGCTGTCAGCTGGTTTTGGAAACCAGCCGAGAGTCCATTTCATATCTGCATGGCATCATGGTTCATTTGGATAAACATTTATGCAATAATTAAAAGAAGAAAAAAAATCAACAAATGAGTGCACACTATCTCAAACCGCTGTCGCGTCTTGAGAAGTGTGACTCTAACGTTCGGTAAGAAAAAAATGATAGAGAAACTAGAAAATATAGCATCAACCCTTATCCCCAAGCGGAAGTGGTTTCTGATAGCATTTTTGTTCTCATTGATCGGAGCAATGCCTGCAGTAGTAGGTCTGATGATTCTTTTCAAGAATCCTGTCTTATTCTTTCTAGGTCTGTTTGTCTCCGTTCTCGGATTCACTTGGTCGGGGGGATTGTTCCTAATCTCATATTGGTACAATCCCAATGGAGGACCTCTGACTCAAGAGAAAATCAATAGAACACACCCATTCTTCAAAGCACATGTCTACGTCATGCGCTTTGTATCGCCAGTGTTTTTGCTGATTTGGTTTTTGTGTCCATTTGTTGTGTTGGCAATGAATGTACCATTTATAAAAATAATGATAGAGAAATAACCGAACAAATGAGTGCACACTATTCCCAGCCGCTGGATGCGTCTAGGAAAGTGTGACTCCAACGTTAGTCTTATGAAAATAATAATATTAATACTGCTAATGGGAGTTTTGGGGTGTGTGGAAAGAAAATCACGCTTTGACACCATGTGTGATACATTCGATTCAATTGGAGCAGAAACGATATTTTCTGATGCTCAATCACTGATAGATGACAACTACACCATTTCTATGGCAACAAACAGATACCGCCGAACTGCGAATATTTATCCCATAACAAACTCTTTAGTGGCGTTCGGAAATTCAGCTACAGTTGGGTCAAATTTTGTTTCTATAACAACCGATGGTCTTGGTAGTTGGAGAGTAGGGATTATATTTCAACCTATAGACAAAGATTATTCATCGAGTAAGGCACTGTATTATTACACCAGAAATACAGGATCCGATTATACAAATAAATATGTTTATCCAAGAATTAAACAGAGAGAAGACTAACAAGAGAATTCAGGCTATTTCGGCTAGCGCCGAAAAGCCTGATTCAGATCGTTATACATATGAATAAACTAAAATACAATAAAAGAGCCTTTGGCATAGTCATATTTGGTTTGGTATGCTTAGGCGTTTCGGCAGGAATATTTTTTGCCGTTGATTTTGACTCCCTTGCAACTACTGACAATGCTCCTATTGGCTTTTTATACTGCTTCCTAGCTGTAATTTTTGTTGCTGGATTATTACTTACAACATTCAGATCTGGTTCAATTATAGACAAACAACATAATCAATTAATTGACTGGTGGGGATTTATTGTTCCTATAAAAACAGATATACATCGCCTCTCTGATTACAAGTGTATGCAAATAGTTTACGAACGACAATTCAAGTCTGACTCTACAACTCACAGTAGCAAACCCACTTATGTTAATAGAATATACTTATGCAATGACCAACAAAGAGTTTCGATAACTTATTACCATAAACTCAAAAAAGCGCAGCTTGTCTCAAAAAAGATATCCGATTATTTAAAGATTAGGAAAATTGAATATATTGATACAACAGTCAACAATCCAAAGAATTTGAAAGAGGCGTTTCAATACCTCTCTGATGTTCTTAAAAATGATGTATAACAAATGAGTGCACACTATTCCCAGCCGCTGGCGCGTCTAGGAAAGTGTGACTCCAACGTTAGGCAGAAAAAAAGATAAAATAATATGATAGAATCCAACCCATTTGTTCTAGGTGTCATTGCCGTTGTTATTGGTGTATTAATACTTAAGATATTTTTTACACTGTGGAAGGTTTTAGAAAAAAAATTACATCCTAATGATTTTGATAAACCTACAAACACACCAGAGACAGCCTTCAAGGACTTAAAAAAGAAGATAGTCAATGTCTACATGAAGAACGGTGATATACTGAAAGAACATAAATACAAAAAGACACTCTATTTTGGAGATGAAGAATATTCTTGGTATGCATTAGTATATTTTGAATTAGAAGCTCCAAATCAAACTAAAGTATTTATAAGCAGTTCTGACATCCTTAAAATAGAAACAACAAAGGATGCCTAACAAATGAGTGCACACTATTCCGAGCCGCTGTCGCGTCTAGGAAAGTGTGACTCTAACGTTCTGTAATAAAGGAAATTAATGAAAAAGTTTTTATTTATTCTCGGCATAGTAGTAATTGCTACGACAGTTTTTGTGGGAGGCTTGTATGTTGGATTGACGTCAGACTTCATGAACACCATGTATCAAGTTTCGACATTCGATAAAAAATTGACTAATGCCAGTATGACTTTTATGCGTGTATCGTATCTTGACG
>JAQICX010000112.1 GCA_027858345.1 Kiritimatiellia bacterium
GAATAGTGTGCACTCATTTGTTGAGAGTGATTTTTTTATCACTCTCACTTGATTTGTTTTCTTTTGCCTAAACTGACTTTCTTTTTGACATGTTTGGCAAAGCCTATTAATCTTTTTATGCTTTTAAATTTGTTCTCTCAACGCTGGAGTCACACTTTCCTAGACGCGACAGCGGCTGGGAATAGTGTGCACTCATTGGTTCGAAAATTAGTCTTTTTCTTCATGCTGAAAAAATAACGACTTTGCGTATCTAATATAATTATGCTCAGCAATTAGACGAGGTTTACTTATGATTAATGATTGTGCGTTAATATCACATTCATAAAGCCTACTGCTGTCATTAAAAATTAACGTTGTGTCTGTTAAATAGAGAACATTCGAATCCCATCCTAAATATGTTTCCAGTTTTTTCCCCGATAAATATATAGACCAGACCCCGCTATAGGTCCTGTTTTGCGCAAGAGAAATTCTTGAAGCATGACGAACAGCTAAATTATTTCCAAAGCTAATAATTTCACAAGCATTTAGTGGAATGTCATCAAACATCCATTTTTCTTCAATTTGATCATAAATCCAAATTGGAAGTGTTGTAGATGCTGAATGGTTGGCTAAAAAATAAATCGTATTATCGCCGCTAGATACTCTTGCAATTGTTTTAACTTCATCAGCAGGAAGTTTGTCTGGAGACGTGCTAAGTATAAAACTTCTGTTGTCATTGATTTTGAGGAACTCTTCAGGCGGGAGAGGTAAATATTTTTGATGTCCCATGCCCATTCGACAAAATCGAATAGCGTCAGTAATAAAAAAGGATTCTGAACTTGATGATTTTTCCCACTTCGTAGGGTCTGTAGTTGTTTTAACTCCAGTCAAGGTATCGTAGAAGGAAACCTTGAATTCATCTGGGTTGATATATTCGCACATGATTAACTTATCTTTATAATTTGGCGAAACTGCTAGTGGAGTATAGGTTTCTAACTGAAAATCATATGAATGGTTCGGATATTTTAAATTTATGATTTTGTAAACACTTGGATTGTCGCTTTTCGCAACAATTATTCCCGCCCTCCGGAAGCAATACAGATCTCCCTCTCCTTTGCCTCCTAATGAAAATGTTTGCTCAACTCCTTTGTATTCATATGTATTAGTATTAGTTTTCGAAAATGAAACTACCCCAGATTCAATTGAAGGGATGTTTATAGCACCCTCATCACGATCTGTTACAACGAGGTGAAAATTATTAGTGTCGGCCTCAAGTCTATGGTGTACACTTGATGCTAATAACAGAGAGAATAATATCCGTAATAATAAATTAGTTTGCATGTGTACATACCTTTGCTACGTAGTTTTCTCCCCTTGCGTTAAGCCTACTGAACCCCCATACTTTTGAGATCCGGCTCCAATAACAATAATGAGTAGATGCCGAATTGAAAATTTTAATTGCAACGGCATCTTCAATAGGTTTACTTGTACCGTCTTTAAAGGTAATGCCTCCGACTAGCTCATCTGTAACAGGTAGAGTATACCCTAAATCTGTAAACGATTGAACTCTTTGCCCTCCTTCTGGCTTACTTGGACTTCCCAAAGGAGCATTCATCCAGAAATTTGCAATACTAATAGCCTGATTGATTTTGTTTTTTCCTCCATCAACATTCGCCTTCCAGTTCCAGAGTTGATCTAAAGTCGGCTTAGGGTCAGTTAATTGATACAAACCAAAGCCGTTGTCATAGCTTCTCAGAGGGCACCCGTTGCTGGCAAACTGACGGGTAGTCGATTCTGTTTTTACGATAGGGATTGAATACCATGGAGATGTTCCAATATATGTATAAACCAGATTTGTGGACGGGTTTATACCTCGAATATAAAAAACAAAAGGACATTCGATGTCATCATCCTTAAGTTTAACGGTAATTTTTCCGCCGATAAAATGAGAGTTAAGAGAGGCATTAATATTCCAGTCCAGTGTAGCAGATTGAGACTTTGGACCATAAGAAGGCCCATCTTCACGGTTCCCATCCGTATACTCTTGATCTAATGTCCACACCACAGTTCCTGATGGCGCCCCTGTTAATTTTGCGGTTAAAGTTGGCAGGACTGCCGTAGCATATATGTATACAATACCATTGTTCGATACTTTTACCCCATCTCTCCAAACCTCAATTTCACCATCTACTGCATTGGCCGCATTGCAGGCGGCATAACAATGATTTCCAGCTAGCCCAAGAACGTATAATATAATAGCTAATGTTTTTTTCATTTCTTCTCCTATTTTCTGTTTCGAACACTAGAGTCACACTTTCCTAGACGCGTCAGCGGCTTGGAATAGTGTGCACTCATTTGTTCTATCTTCTTTACATTATTATTTTGAATAGTAACCAAATTATACCAAAAACCAAGGCAGTAATGAAGACTACTTTGAGCCAGAGCAAAGGAAAGTCATGATACCTATCTCCAATTCCTGTCCAGAATGTGTTTTGACGACATCCTGCCAAAATGCCGAAGAATACAGCTCCTCCAGATACGAAGAGTACCCCAGGGGTTATTGATGATGATGGTGATGTGCCCAGACAGGATCGTCCCCACATGTAAAATCCGATGGCAGCACCAAACACGGCACCAAAGAAGAAGTGTACACCAAATCCTAACCAGTCTACCTTGGGCTTATTTTTATTCATTTTTTTTAATAGAACGTTGGAGTCACACTTTCCTAGACGCGACCAGCGGCTTGGAATAGTGTGCACTCATTTGTTGAGAGTGATTTTTTTATCACTCTCATTTGATTTGATTTATTTCGCCAAAAGTTATTTCTTTTTGCCATCTTTGGCAAAGCCTATTAATCTTTTTATTCTTTTAAATTTGTTCTCTCAACGCCACGAATCACCCTCAAAATGGGACGCGCAGCGCGCGGGTCATTTTGTAGGTGTGGATTCGTTTGTTGGAGATTGGTTCTTCAGGATTCCTGCTTGAACCAATATCGAGCGGAACTCTGAAGACTCCTTGCTCTCTGTCTTCAGAGTATCGTCTGCGAGCTTCTGTGCTTCTTCAAGTTGTCCGCATCCCATAAGCACTCGCACAAGCAGGGCCTTGGAGCGTGGGGAAGACGATGCTTCATGTGCCTTTCGTGCCCAAGGTAGCGCCTGTTCCTTATCTGAGGCGCGCAATGCGTGTTCTGACGCCGCCCCATAAATCATTGCTATACCGTCTGGTGTCAATGATCCACCAGTTTTCATTGCTACGCCATCCTCTTTGTCCTTGGATTCCTCGTATATCTTTACGCACTCTTTGATGGTCGCGTACGCTCCCTGAAAATCCTTGTTCTTGATCTGCTCGTCGTGCTCTTTGAGCTTCTCTAGCAGCACTGTCGGGTTTCCTGAGATTGCTGATCCCATTCGCGTTCGACCATCCGGCAGCCTGTAGATATCGGAAGTCTTGTCGATGAGCTCATCTGCGGTCTGAATGAGCTCCGACAAGGAGCCTTTCTGTTCTTCCAGCTTCTTTGCTGTGTCGTTCGCATTGGCTACAAGCAACCGTATTGATTCCTTGTGTGCGTCCACATCCTTCTTGATCTCTGACAGGGCGCTGAGCTTAGCCTCGTCGATTTGATTCAATGCCGTCTCGACTTCGATCCCGTCCTTGGTTGCCTTGAAGCGCGAGATTACGTCGTAGTTCGCGGTGATGAATCCTGAAGCGATGGCAAAGAAGAGCAAGACGCCTGCCAGAGGGGTGTCAATCTTCTTGGTCGCTGCCAGATGAACTGTCACGGCTGTGACACAGATGAATATAAGCAGACCTATCGTTAGCTTCATAGTTTCTCCGTCTCCAACGTTAGAGTCACACTTTCCTAGACGCGTCCAGCGGCTGGGAATAGTGTGCACTCATTTGTTGAGAGAGATTTTTTTATCACTCTCATTTGATTTGATTTTTATAAATAGTAAAGTCAAGTAATTCAACATTGAGCATTTATAATTCCAAAGCCTTTGCCATATTTGGCAAAGCCTATTAATCTTTTTATTCCGTTATTTTTTTCTCTCAACGTGATGCGTCAGTACTTGCTGAACCCGATAACCTTGCATGTGTCGCCCGGCCTGACGGCAACAGGAATGCCCTTCAATCCGACATTAGCTTCTGCTGCGGGCACCACGAGATTGACTACGAAGTAGTGTTGTGGGACACATCCTTTGACCACACGACTGTTGGCAGTGGTGACGGTCACGTCACCGGGCTGAACTCTCTGGATACCCTTGCTCTTCACGAGGTCTTCGTACGCCTTCTTCAGGTTCTCCGATCTGTCAACAATCTTGGAGCCGTTGAAGGCAAATGGGACGTCAGAGAGGGAGAGGACTTTTGCCACGTCTCCGCTAGTCAGAGCGTTGAACCAAGCAACGGCAGCGGATTTTGCCTGCTCTTGGAGTTCTTTGTCCAGAATCCGTGGTAGGCTCGATTCGCCGTCGGTTGCCCCTTGACAACAGAACCAAAACAACGTTGCACCAACTAACACAATAATTGCATGTTTTATATTCATTCTTATCTCCTTCTTGTTTTATTCTTTTACGTTGCTAACGGCAACGTGCTTTCACACTCCAGGTACTTATTTGTGTGCATATCTAAAATCAACCATGAGATTTATCTCATGAAACTTGGTGTCAATAAATCCATCATCTGTTATTTTGATATCTCAACGTTGGAGTCACACTTTCCTAGACGCGACAGCGGCTGGGAATAGTGTGCACTCATTTGTTGGGGTTATATCCTTCTATTGTCATAATCTATATCGTGCAATATCTCGTGCATATCATTTTCATATGCCAAATCAAAAATTCGTTCGTACTCTAACTCCCCAAGATACTTTCCGTCTATAAATCGTTGTGCATCGATGCAATAGGGCCAACTTATGCAAATAAACATTTTTATAACCTTTTGCCTCTCCTCCCCCATATGGCTTATACAGTTTACATACACATAGGCTAAAAAAGAGAGTGGCATTCCTAAGATCCCAACCGGCACCCTAAGGAAAGGTGCTTTATTGTAAATCCAAGACAATCCCATCATAGGAAAATAAAATATCATCCATATTAAACTTAATGGAATTGCGGCTAACCCAAATGTAAGGAACATAAGAAAAGCTGTTAAATTAATGAGTATAATATGTGGGAGCCAAAATACCCAATCGCTTATTTTCAGGAAGATGTTTAAAATTTTATTAATGATCATATTTTTCTATTCCCAACGACTGTATTCACACTTCGGTGGTTCTCGCCGATAGCGTGCTGTGCTTTGTTGGATTTTCTCATTCTTCAATTGCGCAAGATCCGAACAGCCCACCTACCACGACAAGAGTAAAAATGATGTGATAGACCAGGAACCATGCTGGGTTTCCTGCTCTGCACCACGAAATCATAGATACGATTTCTGCCACGAGGAAGAGTGTGCCGAATATGACTGCAGACACTCTGTGCCACGGTGCTATGATGCGACATGTCAGTATGGTCGCAAAGTATACTATCGTGCCGTAGAACCATGCGATCCCCCCCGCGATGGAGACGACGGAAATGGCGATGAGGATGGAGAGCCAAGTGGGCACAAAGGGTTTGATGGCTAGCCAGTTGAACAACGCGATGGGGATCATCTGGAGGAGTGATAGAAGGATAAACCCAAATGGGATGAAAATTATTAAACGGATGATCTTGATGGGTATAGAATTCCAGATATTTGCCATTTTCTTTTCCTTTCTTGAAGCCAATGTTAAGGCAGATCTGCCGTGCACATAAATATTGACCAAATCAACGGGCATTTTCACGGTAAGGTCAAGCCTCTGGTTGGCAATTTGTTATTGTTGAACCATGAATAGTTTGAGGGTTTTGGTTGTCATCAGTTCAAGTGACGGGAGCTTCCCGCTTGGTGAGTATTTTGCAGCAGCTGCGTCATCGCGTTGCCATAGTTTTCCTCCGTCAGGAAAAGTATGCCGATGATGCCATTGTTTTCCTCCGTTAAATTTATTTAAGAGCGTATCAAGTTCAGCATCTGACAATGGGTTGCCATCGATTCTCACGATTGTGATCAACTCGGCACTATCATTCATATAACTGACCCTGTATCTGTACTCATTAACATCAAAATACTCGTCCATTGTGAATTTATCATGGAGAACTGATGGCTTGTTTTTTCGAGTTTCTTTCCCTAATTCTTTATGAAAATGACTGGGTGAGTTGCCTAGTCCGATAAATGATGATAACGATTTTTGATTACCGCAACCGAAGAAAAAAGATGTCAGTAATATCAATATTATTTTTCTAATCATAGTTGTTCCTGTATCTCCCAACGCCTGTTTTAGCCGTGTTTTCCGTTGCGAAGCGGCGGTAAATGTCGGACTGTAAATATTTGTAGGGTTCTCTTTAAATTAATATAGTAGGTTATCCATTACCACTACTCCTTTTGCTCGTTTAAAATAATCTGTGTTGTTGGCTTCACACTGACTAATAAAGGTTTTGTAAATAGATTCGGTTACAAATAGTAAAGTGGCTTTTTCAATTTCAAATTCAAAATCATTTGGAACCCTCCATTCTCTCTCATGCGTCCAATCTATAAAATTATCTGAATCATCAAGGTCAAAATTTACAATTCTCCACCATTCACTTACGGGTAAAAGTAATTTTGCATCATTGGTCTTTTCATAAATCACTGGTCGCCCACCACTTCTATAAACATAGTCTTTAGGAAACGCTAATCCAACAGCACGATATCTTGTTTTGATATTTGGATTGGTGTTTTGAAATTTTTCTTCAAAATAGACATTTTGACAAATGGCATGTAAGGGAGCGTCTTGGAAACAAACCGCCGGGGTATCACCACAGATAAAACCGGATTCAGTGTTACTCCCTTTTATTACTCCACTGCTGACAATTTCATACAAAATGTTTGTTATCGATGTCTTTTCACTGCTATCATTCTCCCTTGTTAAATGTACAACCTGTGATGATAGGTCACTTCGTTCTGAAAGTCTCATTTTCCAATTATTTTTATTGTATCCCATAATCTTTATTGTATCCTATATTTACTTCTGACCCAACGTGCGCACTCACGCTTCGCCGATTTCTGCCGATAGCGTGCAGTGCTTGGTTTGATTTTTTTCCAGTTTATCACAGATTCTCTTCAACTGCCTCAAGCTGCCATCGGTGGGGCCAGAGAAATCCAAGAAACTGGGCGACGGCAAAACCGACACCGATACCGATCAGCCATCCGTACCAATGCCCCACGTTCATCCCAAATGACACGGTGGAATACACAATGTAACTGAGCCACAAAGCCCATGTGATTCCGTCAGCAATCAACTTTAGAACAGGATTAATAATTCGTGACCTGCGTCCGACCACAGTATCCCAAACCTGCCAGAACAATGGAGCGACAATGAGTGGAACCCACCACTTTATAAACAGTGAGCCTACGACGAGGACAATGAGAATTACTCGACCGGTTAGCTCCTTGGCAAAAAACTGATTATTGTTCATCTTATTTTCTCACTTTCTAATGTTACGGGGGACTCGACCCGGGATTAGGCTTTGACCGGATCGAGAGGCGAGTATTGGGTAGAGTCAACCCGATGGTTGGGGATCTTCTTCAGGGAACCCCGTTTCTGTTATTTTTTTAGTCAGTTTCCAAAACAATCGTGTTCCTATAGAAAATAGGCATATTGATGCTAAAGGCAACCAATCGAAGCGAGTAAATAATGCATGGAAAGGAGCAAATGGCAAAAGCAAAGTGTCTGAGTCCATGAATCTGATAAACGGAATTCCCCAAGGTTCTACGATCCATTTGTCAACTGCACCTTGTGCAAGTTTTAACATCCAAAAACCTGAGATAATTGCCCACGTGACACACGATATTAAGCTTGGCAGGATGAGAATTCTGGCAATGATGACTGTTGTTTTTGTGGGTTTTTTAGCTTTTTGTTTCATTATTTCCCCAACGTTTAGATGAGGCGCGAGTTTACGAGTCGCCTCCATCGATTTGTTGGAATTATGTTTTGTTTCTATATATTAATTTTCAAATTCTTCTTGTTCTTGGCAAAATGCTGGAATCAGCATAGATTAGACTCCATGTGTTCTATTATAAATTTTTTCCAGCTCTCAATTTCCGTATTGTTATTGAAAATTTGTTTTGGAATAAGAGCAATTGCTAGTGGATAAACCGTTATTTCCAGATGAGTATTTGTTTCAACTAATTTTTTTACATTTTTCCACGCAATCTTTGTTTCATTTCCAGACTTATTTCTTACCACAAAGTGTGAATCTGTAAGTTCATATTCTTTCAGAATAGGCTGATCTGTTCCTAATGAATCAATGATTGATTTTCTGATTTTTGTCTCAACTTTAAATCGGAATGACAGCAAGTAAGATAATGCATATATAAAGTAAAGAAAACCACAAACAAACCAGACATCTGCGGTGCGTACCACAAAGCCTATTAGGACAAAGAAAAAAGTGATTGGTAAAAGTCCTTTCAACATTGTTTTCTTCAAGTCGCCTAATAGTTCAAAATTACGCAATCCTATCTCTGTGGATTCATTAATGGTCGTAAGGTGTTCTTTTTTCATTTTTCTTTCATTTCCAACGTTAAGATGAGGCGCGAGTTTACGAGTCGCTTCCATCGATTTGTTCGATTCTTCTTTTGTTTTTGTTTGAGATATTAATAAACAATAGGATTATGAGTATTACTGCACCAAGAACCATGCTCCACGTACCAAGCAGTTTAAACGCTTCGTGCTCTTCAACAAAATTACTACCCACAAAAAATAAAAACCCTAAAGCAAGCAACATAATTCCTGTGACGTATCCAATGACGTATCCAATTATTATGAATATGCGAAGAATAATCATTATTATTTCCTTAATCGAACGTTGGAGTCACACTTTCCTAGACGCGACAGCGGCTGGGAATAGTGTGCACTCATTTGTTGAGAGTGATTTTTTTTTCACTCTCATTTGATTTGTCTTATTAGCAGAGCCAAAAACTTATTTCCTTTGTCATATTTGGCAAAGCCTATTAAATCTTTTTATTATTTTTAATCTGTTCTCTCAACGTTTAGATGAGGCGCGAGTTTACGAGTCGCTTCCATCTGATTGTTAAGACTTTTTTTGGTTTTGCTAATCAGTTATGGATAGCAATGTTATTTATTACGTTAAATATTTTGTCTTTCAATTAAAACAGAGGTGTTAATTCTTTTCAATCTTTTTATTATTTATAGGTCTTAACGCTTCGGCTCACACTTGAATTGACGCGACAGCGGCAATTCATAGTGTGCAGCCAGATGTTGTGTGTTCTTTTGTTTTTACTTCTACTACAAATGTTCTTGCAACTCTGTCATAAAGCGCCTGCTTCTTCTTGCTCATTGGGATGGCAAAGAACAGGAAATACAATGGAGGTATAAAAAGATTAATAACCTTTTGAATATTGCGTACAATGCTTCTAGCAAAACTAATTCGATTGCCGTCTGAATCGACAACCACCAAACCTAGAGCTATTTTGCCTAGCGTGCCTTGACGCTTAGACGACTCAAGCAAGGAAGCGTACAACACTGGCAAGCCAATAAATACTATAATTGTTATTATTATGAGAATAGTTAAGACAATGGGGTCGTGGTCGTCTCGCTCTACAAACCCATCAGGAAATAGCGGATCGGAGACGATGGCAATACCGCATATTACGAGTGTCACGACGACGTAGTCAATCCAACAGGCTGCGCATCGCTTCCAAAATCCTGCATATTTCATGTTAATCCTTTTTTTACACAACGTTGGAGTCACACTTTCCTAGACGCGTCCAGCGGCTGGGAATAGTGTGCACTCATTTGTTGAAGTTGTTTTATCTATTCACAATGTGGCTTCGGTCATTTGACTTTGTCCGAGTTCTGTCAGATAGACATCATCTATCGTTCTATCACCACAATTTGGACAAATGATGGGGTTTTCAAAATCAGGTCTCCATGTTTTTTCATTTACTCCGATTTTTCCCATTTCACAATCAAATTCTTTTTTACAACCTTTGCATTCAAAATTTATAATCATCATCAATCCTATTTTTTTTATTCTTCAACGCTAGAGTCACACTTTCCTAGACGCGACAGCGGCTTGGAATAGTGTGCACTCATTTGTTAGGATTTTAGTCCTCTTTCTTTTTTCTTTTGATACGATACTAAAAAAGCACCTGCAA
>JAQICX010000118.1 GCA_027858345.1 Kiritimatiellia bacterium
GAGACCGTCCCAATTTGTGTGTCTAAAGGATTTTTGAGTAACCACCTTTAGTCACCAAATTGTTTTATTATTGTTATATTTCTATTTTAGAAACTTTCTGATTTTCTAACATTCTATCAAGTTCATATTTAATGTCAATTAAAGATGTTACTTTGTATTTGTATAAATTATATTCACAGTGCTCTATTAGACAGGCACATATTAGATTCATAGCACTATCTTCATTTTGAAAGCTTCCTCTTATTTTAATTGTTCTCCTAATCTTTTTATTTAAACTTTCTATACAATTAGTTGTATATATCATTCTTTGCATCTTCACAGGATACTTGGAATATGTAAAATAATGATGCTGTTCATTTTCGGGAAACATATTTTTTATTGACTTGTATTTCTTTCCCCAAACATTAATAAATTCCGATAACCTATTTTTACCCTCTGCACTAGTAAAACTAGGATCCTCAAGTACGAATACTTTGTTTAAGTCAGCTGCTACGTCTGTTTTATCGCTAGCCCTTACTTTGGACAATACGTTACGCTTTTTGTGAACAACACAACTTTGGAAATCTGCTTTGGGAAAATATTTGTTTATAGTAGTTGGTAATCCCTGGAAGCCATCAGCAGCAAAGTATAAAACATTTGTAACACCTCTTTGTTTTATGTCTTTAACCACCTCTTCCCAGCCTT
Source organism: Kiritimatiellia bacterium (assembly GCA_027858345.1). Lineage (GTDB taxonomy): Bacteria > Verrucomicrobiota > Kiritimatiellia > JAQICX01 > JAQICX01 > JAQICX01. Next base: position 685 of record JAQICX010000118.1, read on the forward strand.
CTTTATTCTCTGTTGGATTATTCCAAACACCTAATACATCTCGAGTTAGATCATTTCTAATGCCTATTGCTATATAAAACGCTTCTTTCTCAACTGTATCCCTCTTTATATTAACTTGTAATGCATCTATGTAGATTGCATACCAGTCAGAGTTCAATGGACGAGCAAGCCATTTGTCTCTAGTGTCTGTAAATTCTGTTGCTATTCTAGAGATTCCTGACTTAGAATACTTTCCTCCAAAGTGATCATCAAATATATCTTCAATATCTCGAGTTGTTAAACCTTTCATATATAGCTGAAATGCTAAGGCGTCAAGGTCAGCTCTTTTATCTTTAATCAGTTCTAGTATGCCTGGCTTAAAATTACCGAGCCTGTCTCTTGGAACATTGATGGAAAAGGTGGAGTTAAGACTCTGAACAGCTTTCTTGTAAAATCCATTCCTCTTATTATCAACGTTTTTATCATCTCTTTTACCATGAACATATCCAAGGTATTCAGATTGCTCGGCTGACATAATAAGCTCAAATACATGACTAATAATATCATTTAATGCTTTATCTGTGTTCGCAATACAATCTATTATTGCATTATCTAAGTTTTTTGTATAATCTCTTTTCATGAGGTTCCTATCTTTTTACTTGGTGGTTGAATTAAATATAAATATAATTGCTATTATATATATTTAATTTATAAGATGGAACCTCTTTTTTTCTTTAGACACACAAATTGGGACGGTCTCCTGTATACTTTTTGAATTTTCCGAAGAGTATAACTTTTTATGAAAAAAGTCAAACAAATATTTAAAACAATTGTTTGATTTTTGGTTTTTAGGTTAAAAGAAAGCAAAAAGAAGGGCAGACACAAGGGCCTGCCCGTACGAAAAAATTGATAAATGTGGCGAGATTCATCATCGCCCAAATTCATTTATTTTAGGTTAAGTTTATTGGCGATAAAGTTGAGTGCAATTTCCTGGAAGATATCGCCCCCGCCTTCGTGTCCATTGAAGGGGTAAATTTCAATATGTTTTTCATTAACAAGTCTGTTATATGTTGCATAGAACATTTCAGCTGGACATATTGGATCTTTTCCCCCAACACCAGCTAAGTATGGACATCTGATTTTGTCTGCCATATTCATTGTGTCAAAGTAGCTAAGAGTTTTCAGGCATTGTTCAATCTGGTCAGGATGTTTGCGAAGATAGTTTGACACAGAGCTGAATGAACCATTTTCATTCATTACTCGTGCGGTAATGTTGCTATTGCTTGGAACTGCACCAATTGCAATTGCAGGACGATCATCAAGAGCTGCTACTGCAGAGACGAGTGCACCACCCTGACTTCCCCCCATGATGGCAATTCTGTTTTGATCAAGTTCATCACGTGTTGATGCAAAGTCTAATGCTCGTATTGAATCGAGATAAAGATGTTTTGAATAGTAACTGTCCGGATCTAAGATTCCTTGTGAGACCACAGATGTTCTCGATCCGTTTGCCCATGAGGCATTGCTACCTGTTGTTCCTCCTTGATCGCGGCAATCGAATGCCACAACGGCCAGTCCCATGGATGTATATTGTAATAGACCTTGTGGGGCACCTCGACTTCCGCCAAAACCATGGTATAAAACAATGCATGGAATTTTGCTGTCAATATTTTCTGGGAATGCATACCAGCCGTGAATAACAGTTTTATCGTGTGCTTCGATTGTAATATCATATATTTTGACATTCTTTGCAGGAAAACTGTATTCTGTAAGTTTGGGATTTAGTGGGTGAATCTTGTTTTTTTCAAGTTGTTCTTTCCAAAACGCATCGAAATCTGGTTCTTTTGTTAGCTCAGGAAGATATTTAGACCACTTTTCATGCAGTGCCGCTTGTGTAAATGTTTTCATTTTGTTTCCTTCGTTAGAATTCTTTTAGTAAATTGGTTTTCGTGTGGTGTACCAACCTGTCAAACTTTGTTGTTTTCGTCGGTCACCGACCGCCTAAAATTAGTTTTGCATGCCTCATGTTACAGGCGTTATATTGCCAGCATAACGTTTTCTTGCAATATCCACCACTGTAGCGGCGGTCGCTGACCGTCGAAAAAAAGATAGTTATTGCAAATCATTCATATATAATCAATATGCCCCCAATATTTCCAATCTTTGTAATTGGCAACATATCCTTTTCTTACTGGATTATCTCGCACATAGTTCCATTTTTCAAAATAGCTTTCTTGCGATCTTATCAAACGGTCAAAAAATCCCTTCTGCCACATAGAACCATCTTTATCAAATTCTGCATTTATTCTTTTTGTAGTCCATTCTTTCCATAATTTAATGAAAGATGACAGTCTTTTCCCCTGATCGCTATCGGTGCAAAAGAAATGAATATGATCAGGCATGACAACGTAAGAACCAATTGCCCACCCATGTCTTTCATAGGCGTTTGATAATTCTTCGCTTAAAATAGAATATACATGATCATTTGCTAGATTTTTCTTTCTATTTAAAGTACATATCGTTATAAAATAACGAGGGTTGCTGACCCAAACATATTCTAATCTTTTTGTACGATTTGTCATTTCAATACTTTGTTTTTTCGTCGGTCAGCGACCGACGCTACAGGTTGTATCTGCAGCATAACCTTTTCTTATAGTATTCATCACTGTAGTGGCGGTCGTTGACCGCCTGAATATTACCAGCATAACGTTTATTTGCAAGACTCACCACTGTAGCGGCGGTCGCTGACCGCCTGAATATTACCAGCATAACGTTTATTTGCAAGACTCACCACTGTAGCGGCGGTCGCTGACCGTCTGAATTAATTAAAAGTTTTTTCGAATTGGGCGAGATAACATTGAGTTTGCTTCATCGTCGTTAATGAACTGTTCTGTTTTAGGATTCCATTGGAGTCTTCTTCCAAGAGTCATTGCAATGTTGCCAAGGTGACAGAGCGTTGCAGAACGGTGTCCTGTTTCAGCAGTTGCAATTGGTTGTCTGTTCTGACGAACACAATTTAGAAAGTTTTGGTAATGATCGTGGCTGACATACAGCTGTTCTTCACCTTCATCTTCAAAAGTTTCATTAACTAGCGTTTCAGGTTCGGTAATTATTTCCCCACGTCGCACAGTTATTTTGCCTTTGGAACCAATAAATTCAATGCCTCTCTTATCTGCTGTTTTACATGTTACCTTTGTGCCGTCAGCATATTCATAGAGAAGGTCAATTCCTGTTGCAGTATCGAACAGACCTTGTTCAGGGAAAACACCAGTACCCGAAACTGCAACTGGCCCCGATTGATCCATGTCAAGTGCCCATTGAACAATGTCAAGATGATGCGCACCCCAGTTGGTCATTTGTCCGCCTGAGTATGCCTTTATAAATCTGAAAGAGTAGTGGCAGCGCTGTTTTGTATATTCTTCCCATGGGGTTTGCCCTAACCACATATCATAGTCTAACTCTTCTGGAACAGGCATTGATTCCCATGTTGGAGGACATTCTACGTTATTAAAAGGAATGGTTACGTTAATCTCTTTTACATCGCCAATCTTCTTGTTGCGAATTAGTTCGCAGGCAAGTCTGAATTCTGAACTTGATCTTTGCTGTGTGCCGGTCTGGCATATTAAACCAGTTTTTTTAACAACATTTACAAGATCACGTCCTTCGGCAATAGTGAGTGTAAGCGGCTTTTCAACGTACACGTGCTTGCCATGTTCAAGCGAGTGAATTGCTGTCGGAATATGCCAATGGTCAGGAGTGCTGATGATGACAGCATCAATATCTTCCATCTTGTTCAAATCTCTGAAATCTTGAAATGTCTTAACTTCTGATTCTGGAAATTTTTCTTTGAAAATCTTTTTGGCATCTTCCAAGTGGCTTTTATCCACATCTGCAAATGCTTTGATTGTGATGTTTTCAAAGTCAATGATACTGTTAAGTGTCATTATGCCCATACCACCAACACCAATAAAACCTATGTTAAGATTCTTGCTTGATTTCTCTATCTTGTCAGAGTGTGAAGCTTCTGCAACATCTGGAGAGTTCCAGAAGTATCGTGATTTTCTGTCATCCTTTTTTTTTGTCATATCTGTGTATTATGTTTTGAGTGTTGATTATAAATGAATAAAGTAATTGCCATGTTTAATTTGTATACTTAAGCCCTTTAGCTCCAATGTCTTTGCGATAGAAAGCACCATCAAAATTAATGTTTTTAATTGACGAATAGGCATTTTTTATTGCATCAGGTAAATCTTTGCCGAGCGATGAAACAACAAGAACTCTTCCGCCATTGGTCACAATCTGTTCATTGATGTTTTTTGTTCCGGCTTGGAAAACTATTGATTTTTCATTTTCTGCCTGCTCTATGCCCTCAATGACTTTGCCTTTTTGGTACGACCCTGGATATCCTCCTGAAGCCATAACCACGCAGACCGCATGTTCATCTTTCCATTTAAGAATATCATCTGTAAGCTTGTTGCCTTCGGCACACGCCATAAATGCAGGAAGAAGGTCGCCTTCAATTCTTGGCAACACAACCTGAGTTTCAGGATCGCCAAAACGACAGTTGAACTCAAGAACAAATGGAACTTTTTTCTCAATCATAAGACCTGCATATAGAACACCTTTATATGTTATGCCACGTTTTTTTAGTTCATCCAGTGTTTTTTGGAAAACGTCTTTTTTAATGATCGGCCATAAATCATCTGTGACAATTGGAGCAGGAGAGTATGCTCCCATACCGCCTGTATTTGGCCCTTTGTCATCATCAAAGATTCTTTTGTGGTCTTGTGATGATGCAAGCATTAGAATGTTTTCGCCATCAATAAGGGCAAGAATTGAAGCTTCTTCACCTTTCAGAAAATCCTCGATTAGCATACGGTTGCCGGCATCGCCAAATGCTTTGTCAAGCATTGTCACTTTGATGGCATCAAGTAGTTCAGCTCTTGTTTCGCAGATAATTACTCCCTTGCCGGCAGCTAGGCCTTCAGCTTTCACTACGCAAGGAATTTTTGCATTTTCTGCATATTTAAGAGCTTCGTCAGGCGATGTGAAACTCTTTGATGCCGCGGTAGGTATTCCCGCTGCTTCCATAATTTCTTTTGAAAACACTTTGCTGCCTTCCATCTGAGCTGCAGCCTTTGATGGACCAAATACTTTTTGACCTAGGGCTTCAAGTTTATCTGTTAGCCCAAGGCATAGAGGAACTTCAGGACCAACTACAGTTAAATCGGGCTGGTTTTCTTTTGCCCATTTAACTAAACCATCTATGTCATCTGCCTGAATTGGTAAATTTGTTGCAATTTGCTTTGTTCCAGCATTTCCTGGAGCACAAAACATTTCTGGTGCTGCTGAATCTGTTGAAAGTTTCCAAGTTAAAGCATGTTCTCTGCCACCATTACCAACCACAAGTATCTTCATCAAATATTTTTCCTTTTATTACTGTAATCAAAAAAAGTTGTATTTATACGCTCAAATATATATAATTTAGGGAATATATAATTTATTGTGCATATGTGCAATTTTAAAAAGAAGAAAAACTGATATTTTCTTAATATTAATGAGTTTTTGAGGGTTTTAATTGTAAAAGCTATTGCAATATATTAATTGTTAAATTATACTGCTTGGATATTAATTTAGAACAAAAAGGAATAAAGTAATGATTGGTGCGTATCCATTTTTCGAAAACAGAAAAGTTATAGATTTGAATGGTAGTTGGGGATTTCAATATTTGGGAGAAGATGTTGATTTGTCAGAGTTTGCTCTTGAAAATATTCGTTATACAGAAAAGGCTGCTGTGCCTGGTGTTTTCGATGCAATGCCTAAATATGTAGGTGAAAGAGGAACAGCCCTGTATAATAAGAAAATCACTGTTACGGCTAATGTTCCTGGTAAGATTTTCTTTGGTGGTGCCGGGCTTTGGTTTCGAGTATACATTGATGGTATTGCCATTGGTGAGTGTTCTCTTCCTTATAGTGGAGTATCTTTTGATGTTCCTGCTTCAGCAAACAGGGAACGCGATATAACTATTCTTGTTGATAATCGTTTTGATTCTGAGAGAGTTCCTCTTTTTAATGAATTTTTTGACTTTTATGCATATGGTGGTTTTTATCGCGGAATTGAGTTTCATGAATTGCCTGCTTCATATATAAATAGAGTTCAGATTTCCACTGTTCAGCTTAAGCCAGCGGTTGTAAATGTTAAGGTTATCCAAGGTTGTGATTGTCAGCCGGATGATTGTTTTGATGTTTCTCTTAATGGCTCACTTGTTGAGCGTGTAGATGGAGTTGATCTTGTTGAAGGTGTTGCCGAGTTTAGGGTTGAACTGGGCGATATTGATTGCTGGTCACCAGAAAGTCCAGCACTGCATGAACTGACAATAAGCTCGGATCATGATTCAATTACTGAACGCTTTGGTTTAAGAACGGTTTCTGCAAAAGGCAATAAAGTGTATGTTAATGACAAAGCATATAAATTGCTTGGTTATTGTAGGCATGAAGCTCATCCTCAGTGTGGACCTGCTTTGCCTATGCAGATCCTTATTAATGATATCCAGCAGCTTAAGGATCTGGGCTGCAATTTTGTCAGAGGATCACACTATCCTCAGGATCAACGTTTTCTTGATTTGTGCGATGAGTATGGACTGCTGTTTTTTGAAGAAAGTCTTGGTTGGGGACAACAGGAAGAACATTTTACGAATGAAGAATATGTCGCTCAATGTGAAACTCAAACTAGGATTATGGTTCAAAACAGCTATAATCATCCATCTGTAATTATGTGGGGATTTCTCAATGAAGGAGCAAGTGAAATTGAGTGTTCAAGACTTGTTTACGAAACAATGGTTAATGCATTGAGAGAAGAAGATTCCACTAGACTTGTTACATATGCAAGTAATAGAAACGAAAGAGATATAAATCTTGATCTAGTTGATGTTGTTTCATATAATTTTTATCCAGCTTGGTACGGGGATCGGGATAATCATCCAAAACTTATTGATGTAAACAATACAATGCGCAGACTAGCTAAGTTTAGAACAGATACACAGCCTGGCAAACCATTTATTGTTTCAGAAATTGGTGCCGGAGCCATTTATGGCTGGCGTGACCCACATGAAGGTCATTGGTCAGAAGAGTATCAGTGTAAATTATTGGCAACAGCTTGTAATGAGGTGGTTGAGAACGATGATATAGCTGGTATATCTTTATGGCAATTTGGTGACTGCAGAACATATCAAAACTTTGGTAATCTTGGGCGTCCTAGAGCTTTTAACAATAAAGGTACGGTTGACGAGTATAGACGTCCGAAAATGGCATATAAAACAGTTAAAGAAATTTTTAGTAAAAAAACAGAGGAGTAATAAAAATGGCAAAGAAAAAACCAATCAAAATTGGTATTGTTGGCTTAGGTCGAGCAGGGTGGGGAATGCACTGCAAAGAGTTGACCGGCAGAGAAAACAAATTTGAAATAGTTGCGGGATGCGACCTTTTGAAACCTTTTAGAGACCGTTTTCAAGAAAAGTATCTAGATGCTAAAGTTTATAAAAACTACGAGGATATGCTTGCTGACCCTGAGATTGAAATGATTTCTGTTGCTTCAAGAACACCAGAGCATGTTGAACACGCAATTATGGCTATGAAAGCTGGTAAAATTGTTTTTCAGGAAAAACCAATTGCGGTGGACTATAAAGAAGCACAAAAGCTTGCTAAAGCTAAAGAAAAATATGATGCAGAACTTTATATAAGACATAATCGTCGTTTTGAAGCTATGTTCCAGCACATTAAGGAAATTATAGCATCGGGTAAGCTTGGTGATGTTTATGAAATCAAGTTGAGACGTAATGGTTATTCAAGACGTGATGACTGGCAGACTATCATTGAATGTGGTGGTGGACAGCTTCTTAATTGGGGGCCTCATATTGTTGACCATTCTTTGAGATTTCTAGATAGCCCTGTGGCGGAAATGTGGAGTGATCTTAACAAAATTGCTGCAGCAGGCGATGCTGAAGACCATGTTAAAATTGTTTTAAAGGGTGAAAACGGCAGAGTTGTTGATATGGAAATTAGTGGTGGTTCTGCAATTTCTGAACCTGAATATATTGTGTCAGGTCCCAAAGGTGGTCTTTCTGCTGGTGGTAATGAAATTAAAATGAAATACTTGAGCCCTAAAAAAGAACTTAAAAAGCGTACTGCTAAAAAGAAAACATTGCTGGATGGTGGTTTTGGAACTCCTGATGATCTTAAGTGGATTGAAAAAACAATTCAGGTTAAACCTAAACTTAAAGTTGAGACTGACTCAATATGGGATTACCTATATGATTCTATCAGAAATGGTAAAGAATTCCCAATTACACTTGACGAAGCTCTTGAAGTTATGAAGGTTATTTCTGCTACAAGAAAAGGTACTAAGTTCAATACATATTGGGAAAAGAAAAAATAGAAAGTCCTGTTTTATTGTTTAATGAACGATGAAATTTTGAAAAAATGTGTTGCAAAATAAATTGTTTTTTTGAAAAACAACAAAATTCGTGTATGCAATCATCCTTTTTTAGATATATTATTACTTGTGTTAAAAGTTTGAAATATATGATAATCACCTAATATATAGCGGGTTAAATAGAATATAAATCAGTAATAATTAAAAAATCTAAAAAAAAGATAAAATACCTTGACGATTTTTCATAAAAACTTTATAGTATAGGCACATATTATGAAATTATAGCTAAAATTTTTTAGTAAATAAAACGTAACTAACAAACATTGAAGAAAGGTGTCAAATGAATAAGACTCCAAATAAAAGTTGGAAACAAGGTTTTACTCTTGTTGAATTGCTAGTTGTTATCGCTATTATCGGTATTCTTGCCGGCATGTTGTTCCCTGCTATTCAAGGTGCAATTATAAAAGCTAATGCAACATCGACAGGAAATAACGGTAGTCAGATTTGGAAAGCTCTGTATGCAGACAATCTAGAGAGAGATCAAGTTGGAGATGCTTCTATCTGGCCAGAAGCAGCTGGTGATAACATTGAAACATCTGACGGAGAACAGCCGTACTCAACATCAACAGAATATTTTGAAGCATGTGAAAGAGCAGGAGCTTTTGAAGGTATTTCAGCTTCTATTTTATCATCTTCAGGTCTTCAAGCTGCAAGAGGATGGACCAATGGTACAGATGAAGTAGATTTGGATGCTGGTAACGCTTGGTGTGTTGTTACACCTGATACTGATAGTAATCAAGAATTCCAACCTGAAACACCAATTTTCTTTACAAAAAACTTTGATTCAGATAAAGGAACAACTCTACAGGACATTGAAGGATTTAATACACAAAAGCCATTTGGCACCAAATTAGGTGTTGTTATTACTTACGGTGGTTCTGTTAAAATAATCACATCAAAGCAGTTGAAGCGTGGAAAAATGCAGGATTACTTAAATCCTTTGAATAATGAGCTTGAATACATTAGACCAGGAGAGTAAAAACATTAGGGTGATTAAGTTTATAAAATGGAGTGGTTTTTAACCTCTCCATTTTTTTTTTGCATTAGTGATGGGGAGGCGGGGTGAAGCCCCCCGCCCTACAGTTGGCCTCTTTGAATGACAAGAGTGTCCTAAATTGCAGACACACACCTGTAGGGTCGGGGTCCTTGACCCCGCCTTGTGTTGAATTGCATATCCACGTATTGATGGTAGGGGTCCGTGACCCCGCCAAAAAAAGAGATAAAATGAAGATAGCGAAAGTAATTGTAACAATTTCATTGGATAAAGAGTTTGATTATCTTATTCCAGAGCGACTCGCTGACAAGTTATTTGTTGGTTCCCGCGTAAAGGTTCCTTTTGGAAAGAGGGATATCGATGGGTATGTTGTTGCAATTGATGAATTGAAATCAGAACCCAAGTTTCAGTTAAAAGAGATAAGAGACTTGACTGATGATCGTCCTTTTGTTTCTGAAAAGATTTTGGAATTAGCCCGCTGGATATCTTCATATTACTGTTCAACCGTTGAACAGGCCATCCGAGCTGTTCTGCCTGGGGCAATTCGAAAACATGCAGTGAAGGCTAAAACAAAACTTTTTGCTGCATTGGTTGAGAATGCTGAGATGCCGGATAAGCTATCTGACAAACAACAACAAATTATTGAGTGCTTGAAAAAAAATAAAGGCATTTTCTTAAGTGATTTGGTTGAGAAGTTGTCTATCACAGTCTCACCTGTTAAGACATTGGAAAAGAAAGGTATTGTTTCTATTGTTCCCAAGGCAGATAGGCGAGATCCATTAGTAAACAGAAATTATCTAAAGACAGAGCCTCTTGAACTTATGGAATCTCAGCAAGAGGCGTTAGATCATCTATGTGAGCAGATTGATTCTGAAAAGCCCAAACCTGTACTGGTTTATGGTGTGACAGGTAGTGGTAAGACGGAGGTCTATCTGCAGGCGATCTCACATGCAATTTCAAAAGGCAAAGGTGCGATAGTGCTTGTTCCTGAAATTTCTCTTACTCCACAAACAGTTGAACGCTTTGTCTCCCGTTTTGGCAGAAGGATTGCAATTTTACACAGTCATTTATCGGATGGTGAACGCTATGATGAGTGGCATCGAATTCATAAGGGAGAGTCGGATATCATAATAGGTGCAAGATCTGCAATTTTTGCTCCAGTTAATAATTTGGGTCTTATTGTTGTCGATGAGGAACATGAACCAAGCTATAAGCAGGATGAAGCACCTCGATATAATGCTAGAGATGTTGCTGTTATGCGTGGGCAGATGGAAGGTGCAGCTGTATGTCTGGGGTCGGCAACTCCAGCTATTGAATCATGGTGGAATGCCAAAAATGGTAAGTATGTGTTGGCAACACTGCCTATTAGGGCTGATGCTAAAAAAATGCCGAGAGTGGATATTGTTGATTTAAAAATTGAAGCTAAAAACCCTGGTCAGAAAACTGTTTTTTCCAAGCAGCTTGTTGATGCAATGGGAGATCGTCTTAGAAAAAGTGAGCAGATAATTCTGTTTTTGAATAGAAGAGGATTTTCAACATCTTTGACTTGCCCTTCGTGTGGATATGTTTCAGAGTGTGAAGATTGCAGCATATCTCATACCTATCATAGAGCAACTGATGAATTGATTTGCCATATATGTGGTGATGTGAAAAAAGTGCCCAAAACATGCCCGGGGTGTGATTTGTTGGATTTTAAATATGCAGGCATTGGTACGCAGCGAATTGAAGAAATTGTACAGAAAATTTTTCCAAAGGCAAACATTCAGAGAATGGATGCAGATGTTACACGCAAGAAGACAGCATATGAGGATATTCTTGGACGATTTAAAGCTGGTGAAATTGATATACTAATTGGAACTCAAATGATTGCAAAAGGTCTTCATTTTCCGAGGGTAACACTTGTCGGGGTTATCTATGCAGATCAGAGTTTGAACATACCTGACTTTAGATCAGGTGAAAGAACGTATCAATTATTGTCTCAAGTTGCAGGTCGTGCAGGTCGTGGTGATATTCTTGGCGATGTTTATATACAGACTTTTAACCCTTTTCATCCAGCCATACAGATGACTCGTAATACAGATTTCAGTGGGTTTTGCGATCAGGAAATTGAGTTTCGTAGAGAGTTGTTATATCCACCATTTTCAAGACTTATATGCGTAACTTTTAAGGGTGCATCTGAAGATTTGGTCGCTTTTTGTACAACAACATTTGCCACAAAACTTTTGAGTGCATTTGATAATGATTATGTTATAATATCTGATCCGATTCCTGCTCCTTTGGCAAAGGCAAAAGGTATGTATAGATATCAGGTGATAATTAGGGCGACGAAAGGTTTTGCTTTGGTAAAGAAAACGATGCTGAATATTCTAGGAGAGTTTGACACAGGGAAAGATGTTGATTGCATAATTGATGTTGATGCAATGAATATTCGTTAATATTTAGAAATATTTATAAATAAGATATGTTTGAGAATTATATGAAGTATAAAAATGAGTTTTGTGACAAAAGAGCCAAGGTTCTTAAGAAGCTACTAGCTGAAGGAATGTCAGAAAAGCAGATTGTTGATTGTTTTCAATATTCATCAATATCCAAAAAAGAACCAGATTTCTGCATATTATTTGGTTGTGGAGAAGTATGTCACAGCCTTCCTCGTGAAAAACTGAATTGCTTTGGCTGTTACTGTCCATATTTTGAGATGGAAGTATGGAATGATGGTGAGAGGGATATTATAGGTCGATGTGCTATATGTTCTGAATATATGACAATATTTACTACACCAATGGGTGAGCATCTTTTGGATTGCACAAACTGCTGGTTCCCTCACTCTGAGGAAGAGGTGCTGAAAAACTTGAGGTCTGTGAAAAAGATGATGCGGAAGGTTTAGGGTAAATATTAGCATTACACCACGATTGTTGTTAATAGTTTAGGTTAGGGAAGTAATAATGAAAAATATAAAAATAATAGTTGGTAGTGTAAGAACGGAACGACTTGGAAGAAAAATTGCTGATTGGATTCTAAAAGAGGCTCAAACAGTTAATGGTGCTGATTTCTCTATTGTTGATTTGAAAGATGTTAACCTTCCTTTTATGGATGAACCTTTGCCTCCAATGATGCTTGATGAATATACTAAAGAGCATACAAAAAAATGGAGTGAAGTTATTTCAACTGCTGATGGCTTGATATTGATAGCACCAGAATATAATCATGGATATTCTCCCGTTCTAAAGAATGCATTAGATTTTCTATACAAAGAGTGGAATGAAAAGCCTGTTGGAATTGTTGCATATGGTGGTGGTGCACCAATGAATTCTGTTAAGCAGCTTAAAGAAGTTTTGGAGACTCTTAAAATGAATGTTTTAAGCGAACAGGTTTGTATAGATAGAGTTTTTGAAGCAATTGATGAAAATGGCGATGTTAAGTCAGAAAACATACGTGGCGACGTAGGCAAGCTTTTGGAAGTCCTTGCGAGCTAGCCAAACTAAGATAAAGGTTAAGATTAAGGTTAAGGGAGGAATAGCTCCGCAGGTATTTGTTAAGATTGCGGAACCCCTCAGTCGAGCAAGCTCGACAGCTCCCCTGGAAGGGGAGCAGCTTTGGCGGACAATGGTTGAATTGCTGTTTCACACCTGTAGCGGCGGGCGTTGACCGACGAAAGGGCGGTGTTTTCACGACCTTTTAGATTGTTAATTGCTGTTGTTTTTTCTGTGGTAAAACTAAAAGTTTACGTGCATAAAATTGTGAATGAAGGTTTGTAGTACGGATTAAGAAAAGATGCTTAACCTTAACCTGTTGGCGGGAGCCAACTATTTATTGGAAGGTGTTTTTTGTGATGATGGTTGCGAGGTCTTTGGGTGACATTGAGAGCCAACGTTTTAGTGTGGTGATTCTTTGGCTGACATCATTTCGGCTGATTGCAATATTCAGTCCTTTCTGGTTTCCTACAAGAACCACTAATTTTTTTCCACGTGTTACAGCTGTATAGAACAGGTTTCTCTGCAGCATTATATAGTGTTGGGTATGAATCGGAATAACCACGCATGGAAATTCACTGCCTTGGCTTTTGTGTATTGTAAATGCGTAGCAGGGTTCTATTTCATCAAGCTCATAAAAACTGTATATTAATTTTCTTCCATCAAAGTCGACAGTGACTTCATTTTCTATGTTATCTATTTTTATAATTCTGCCAATGTCGCCATTATATACGTCTTTATCGTAGTTGTTTTGAAGCTGCATGATTTTGTCGTTGATGCGATAAAAGAAACCAAACTTTTCAATTTGAACTTTAGATGGGTTTAGTATGTCTTGCAAGGTCATATTGATGTTTTGACTTCCAAGAATTCCGCGTCTCATTGGAGTCAGAACCTGTATGTCTGAAATTGGATTGACACCAAATTTTTGAGGAATATTTTTTGAAACCATCTGCTGGATGATTTGCAGTGCTTTTTCAGGTTCTTCAGCTTCAATGAAATAGAAGTCTGATTCTTTGTCTTTTGAACCGGCAGCAAGTTTTTTCCCTTTATGTATGTTGTGAGCATTCACAACAATATCGCTGTTAGCTGCTTGTCTGAAGATTTCGTTGAGTTTGCATGTTGGAATATTGTGAGATTCAATCATGTCTTTTAAGACAGTTCCGGGTCCAACAGATGGCAGTTGGTCAACATCGCCCACAAAGATTACGGCAGCATGTCTTGGAAATGCCTGCAGTAGATTATGTGCCAGTGATATATCCAGCATACTTGATTCATCGATTATAAAAATATCCCCCTCAAGCGGTGAGTTCTGGTTCTTTTTGAATCCTCCCGCATGAGGATCAAACTCAAGAAGTCGATGAATTGTTTTTGCCGGATGTCCAGTTGTTTCGGACATTCTTTTGGCGGCTCTTCCCGTTGGTGCAGCAAGGATGACTTTTAGCTTTTTTGCCTGTAAAATTTTAATGATTCCATTAACAATTGTTGTTTTACCTACGCCGGGTCCACCAGTGATAATCATTAGCTTGTTTTCAATTGCCATTTCAATTGAAATTTTTTGTTGTGCTGCAAATGTGAGGCCAGTTTTTTCTTCACACCAGGCAATTGCTTTTTCGATATCAATTTTGGGGCATGGGTGTTTAGTTTTCTGCAAGTCATGGAGGATATATGCACTTTGAAGTTCGGCATTGTATAGTTTGGTGAGATATATTAAAGGTTCTATGGATATTTCGGGTATGATTTTTGATGTCAGGCGTTTGGTATTTACTCCGTAGTCAATTGCATTATTTATGATGTCTTCTGGAATATCTAGTATTTCCTGTGCTTTTTCAAGAAGGGTAGGTCGTGGTGTAGCACAGTGTCCTTCTGTTGTGATTTCAAGAAGAACATGTTCTACTCCAGCTCGGGCACGCAAATCACTATCTTTTTCAATACCAATTTTGTCTGCAATTTTGTCTGCAATTTTGAAGCCAATGCCACGAATGTCGCGAGCCAGGCAGTAGGGGTCTCTCTGAACTTTTTGAATTGCACTATCGCCATATATTTTGTAGATTCGAAAAGCTCTTGATGTTCCTGCACCATTGGCAATGAGAAAGCCCATAATTGCCCTGATTGCTTTGTTTTCATTCCAGCTTTCTTTTATGAGCAGTCGTCTTTTTTTGCCGATGCCTTCAACTTCTTCAAGTTTAGCGGAGTTACACTCCATGATGTCATAGACGTCTTTACCAAAGTGTTCTACCAGTCGTTCCGCATATTTGGGACCAATACCTTTAATGAGTCCTGAAGAAAGAAATTTTTCAATTCCCTTCAGACTGCTTGGAGGCGTATTTTTTATGTGATCTGCCTTAAATTGTCGGCCATGCTGCTTGTCTACAATCCAGTCGCCAGTGGCTGATATGAATTCGCCAGCAACAATTGCAGGCAGTTTGCCTATGACGGTAACCAGTTCTCTATGTCCTCGGACTTTTGCACGCAGCACACAGAATCCACTCTCTTCGCTGTGGAAGGTTACTCTCTCTACAGATCCTTCAATTTGATCTTCTGGTTTTTTAAAATATTTAGCCATAATGGTTGATAGTTGATAGTTAATAGTTAATAGTTAAGACACTACCGTGAGTAGGTAAAGAGCTACGCTCTTTATTGTTTTCCTAGGGCGTTGCCAATCATGGCTCCACGGGGGCAAGCCCCGAGGTGACCCAAACCAGCGTGAACACCTGCATCACCTAAACTCCTCCCCGGCTGGCTTTGCTAGTCCCGCAAGGCGGGAGGAGGTCACCTCGCCTGTGGGAGGGGGATTTGTTCAAAATTCGACGTTCCGTGCTTCGCTTTGCTTTGCAGGACGCAGTGGATGTTCAAAAGTTTTGAATTTTTAATTATTAATTTTTAATTGATTTTTCTGCCCTTTGGGTTATTATTTTATGTGCTTGGTCGAGTGATGTTACATCTTGTAGCAGCACCTCGGTTTTACATGGTAGTTTATCTACAATTTCATCGTATGTGTAAGCGATGTTATTTTCTTCAAAAACTGGTTTTGCCAGGGAACTGAGTAGTGCAGCATGGACCTGTTTGATGCCCAAACGAGCAGTAAGCATTGCTGAGGCTTTGCCGACAATTTTGTCATGCACTTTGAGTGTGGATGGATCATATTCAGGATGCTCTTTCAGAAAGATTTCAAAATCCAGTAGGGGATGCAGCCATTTGCCTTCGTGCTCGTATATAATATTTTTATTTTGGTAGACAGTTAGAGATTTCATTTTATTTAATAAATGCCTTTCGGTTTCTTGGGCCGTCAAACTCACAGAAATATATTCCCTGCCATGTTCCGAGTTGTAAAATACCATTTTCCACTATTACTTGCAGTGAAACTCCATACATGGATGATTTCACATGTGCTGCAGAATTACCTTCATAGTGCGCATAGTTGTTTTGCCATGGAACCATTTTATCAAGTGTGTCGGACATGTCTCGCAAGACATCCGGATCAGCATTTTCGTTAATTGTTACTGCAGCTGTTGTGTGAGGTATAAAAATGGTTATGACACCTGTAATGATTTGTTCGTCTCGAACATAGTTTTGAACTTCGGAGGTTATGTTGATGAAGTCTGTTCGGGCTTTTGTGCTGATTGTTATTGTTTTCATTGTATTTCCTTCACTTATTTGTCAAGTATTTTAGACTGGATTAACAGGATTGACAAGATAAATATTAATTATTAATGATTAATCATCGTTTTAGGTTGATATATTTTGTCTTATTAAATTTGAAAAGCCATTCTTTCAAAAATATCACCTTTCAATATCAGTCCATCTTTCACTTTTCAAACAGAATAAGATGTACACTTGTACTATCTTACTGTTTTCAAAGCAAAATATGAACTAATCTTGAAACCCAGTTTTTGATTTTTACTGCATAAAAACCAGAATGGCTTCCCAAGCAGCAATCCGCAAAGCGTAATTTAACAGTTTGTTTCACAGTCAACGTAAGTTGTTGTCATAAGCATGTTGTGTGAAAAATGTTTTCGGCGGTCAGCGACCGCCGCTACAGTATGAATATACAGTTTAACGGTTAATTGCAAAATTAATGGTTGTAGCGTCGGTCGGTGACCGACGGATATGCCGTCATGCAATGACTCAACCGAAAAATCAAGGTTATTTTGTTATTTCTGTTTTATGAATTGCAAAGAGGTGTTTTGTTTGATATTATGCCAAGTTAATGATTTTTGAGAACTAAGGAAGAATAAAACATGGAATTTTACAATACATTTAGTAGAGAGTTGGAGACTTTTAGACCTATAGAAGATAGTCAAGTGAAAATGTACACTTGCGGTCCTACCGTTTATAATTATGCACATATCGGCAATTTTAGAGCTTATATGTTTGAGGACATTTTGCGTCGTTCGCTTGAGTATCTTGGATATGATGTTATTCAAGTGATGAACTTGACAGATGTTGACGACAAGACTATCAATGGTTCTATTGCGACGGGAGTATCTCTTGACGATTATACAAGCACATACAAGAAGGCCTTTTTTGAAGATTTGGAGTCATTAGGTATTGAGCCTGCTGAATATTATCCAGCAGCTACAGGGCATATTCCAGAGATGATTCATTTGATTGAAACTTTGATTGAACGAGGTAATGCATATGTTTCAGATGATAACTGTGTCTATTTTAAGGTTACAAGTTTTTCAGACTATGGCAAGTTGGCTCATTTAAATATGGATGGAATGCAGGCCGGAGCTAGAGTTGCTCAGGATGAGTATGACAAGGATAATGTTGCTGACTTTGCTCTTTGGAAGGCTTGGGATGAGTCAGATGGTGATGTATGGTGGGATTCACCATGGGGTAAAGGTCGTCCTGGGTGGCATATTGAATGTTCAGCAATGAGCTTTAAGTATCTTGGTGAAAGTTTTGATATTCATACTGGCGGCATTGACAATATGTTTCCTCATCATGAAAATGAAATTGCTCAAGCAGAAGCTGCAACCGGCAAAAAATTTGTAAATTATTGGTTACATTGTGCTCATCTTAGAGTTGACAACCAGAAGATGTCAAAATCTGTGGGCAATTTTTACACGCTTCGAGATCTTTTTGACAAAGGGTATGAAGGCAGGGAAATCAGATATGTTCTTTTAGCAGGGCATTATCGTCAGTCACTAAACTTTTCATTTGATGCACTTGATGCCGCAAAGACTTCGCTTGGTCGAATTGATGCATTCAGACTTCGTCTGAAAGAGTATTCAGCAGCTGGAGATGAAAAAGGTACATTGCCGATGTGGGCCGAAAAAGCATCTGTTGGTTTTCATGATGGCATCAGTGATGATTTAAATGTGTCAGAATGTCTTGCTGAGATTTTTGATATGATTCATGATGGCAATATTGCAATGGATGCTGGAGAGTTAACGGCTGCCGACGGCAAGAAGGTTGATGAGCTGTTTGATGGTTTTAATAAGGTTTTGGGAGTTTTGGATTTACCGGAACAGACTATTCCTGCCGGTATAGAGGCATTGGTGGTGCAACGTAAAGAGGCTAGAGATAGCAAAAACTGGGCTTTGTCTGACGAGATTAGGGATCAGCTTGCAAGAATGGGGTGGGAAGTTAAAGATACTCCTGATGGTGCAAAATTGAGAAAAGCGTAGGGGCGAAAGATTTTTGCCCATACTAAATAAATAGGAATTAGAGATGAGTAAAGGTTTATTTATTACTTTTGAAGGGCCTGAAGCAGGAGGCAAATCAACACAGATTGCATTGCTGAAAGAGTTTCTTGAAGAGAATAGTAAAGATGTGGTTATGACGCGTGAGCCAGGCGGCACTGCTGCTGGTGAAGTTATTCGAAATCTTCTCCAGCATGATAAAGCCGGCGAGAATATGGTTGGTGAAGCAGAGACACTTCTTTTTGAAGCTAGTAGGTCACAATTGGTTGCAGAGGTGATACGACCTGCATTGTCGGAAGGGAAAGTTGTTATTTCTGATCGATTTGCAGATTCCACTGTTGCCTATCAGGGTTACGGTAGAGGGTTTGGTGTCGAAGCAATAGGGCAGCTGAATGATTTTGCAACGGGTGGATTAAAGCCTGACATAACTTTTTTGCTTGATATTTCTGTTGAAGATGGTTTTAAGCGTATTGATGATCGGAATGCTGCAAATAATACCAGTAAGGACAGGCTTGAGAGTGAGGCGGTTGAGTTTCACGAGCGTTTAAGAGATGGTTTTCTTGAGATGGCTGCAAATGAGCCGGAACGTTTTGTTGTTATTGATGCTAAAGGTACGATTGAAGAGATTTACGAAGAGATTCGTGATTGTGTGAATATGAGATTATGAAAGAATCAGAGGCTTACAACAAGTTAATATCCAGTTTTGATGCAAAACGTTTTGCTCATGCATATATTATCAGTGGATGCAGCAAGAAAAAGGGTATAGAGTTTGCAAAGAATGTTATGGAGCATATTTTGGTTTCTACTGTTGCCGATGAAGCTCGTAAGGATATTGTTAGGGAAAAAGTGCAGGACAGAACCGCTTTGGATGCTTTCTGGATTGAGCCGGAGAATAAATCGCGTAGTATTTCTATTGATCAGATCAGGGAGTTTTTGGATGATGTATATAAGACATCGTATAACCATGGCTGGAAGGTTGCTGTTTTTGTTGATGCAGATCGATTGAGACAGGGGGCTGGCAATGCATTTTTGAAGACTCTTGAAGAACCTCCTGACCGCTGTGTATTCTTTTTGATTGTTGAAAACATCAGGTCGTTGCTGCCGACAATTATTTCCAGGTGTCAAACAATTATGATTGATGCGGAGGATGAGGTTGATGAAAATTTTGAGTTTTATAGGGAAGTAGTTGATATTTTGGTGGAGAATAGGTCTGAGACACCAGCAGCCAGATTGGTGTCGGCAATGACGATTGCAAAATTATTTGACGATTTGTTTGGTAAAATCAAGAAGGATATGGTAAAAATGGAGTCAAATTTAGCATCTGATGAAGTTGTTGAATCAGAGAAGAAGGTGATTGATGCCAGAGCTGAGGCAATGTTCAAGGAGAAGAGAGCTGCAATTATGAAATTTCTTTTCTCATTTTATAGGGATATGTTTGTTTTAAGTTTGGGCAGTGATGAGAGTATGATAATTAATAAAGCATTTATTGATGATATTAAGTTGTATTTGAATGGTCGCACTGATAAGGGTATTATGTTGGACATGCGGTGTTTGGAGAATATCAACAGTATGATGGAGTTGAATGTTCGACCAATTCAGGCCTTGAGAAAAGGTTTTAGTGAGATGAGAGTTTAGGAAAATGGGAAGTGAGAGGGCGAAAGATTTTTCGCCCGTACACTGCGATTGAGCAGCTGAAAGTTGTAAAATATATATGATAGCAATAGTTAAAATTGAAGATGGTTTGATTGTTCATGCGGATATTCCTGAAAATGTTCAGGTACATTTGGATGAAGATTGTATTGTTCAGAGAGAAAAATGCTTAGATTTTGGTAGTGTCATAAGAATTGTAGAAGAAGCAGAGGTGAAGTGTGAATGTCCTCATGCAAATGAAAACAATAATACAAATGTAGCACTTAATAAAGTAGTGCGGTCTGCGACCCTTAAAGACAAGTCTATTGCCCATGAAAACACGATTAAAGCTCGCATGAATTTGGAAAAGTGTGAAAAAAAGGTGAAAGACCTAAAACTGGATATCAGAATTGTCGGCTTGCGCTACAGCTTTGACTGCAACACTTTTTTTATCACATTTGTATCAGAAAATCGTGTTGATTTCAGAACAATGATTCGTGATTTGTCAGAGGAGCTAAATACGCATGTTCATATGATTCAAATTGGTGTCAGGGATGAGGCTACTTTAATTGGTGGGCTTGCACCGTGTGGTCAAGTGATGTGTTGTCGCAGGTGGATGAAACAGTTTGATGCGGTTAATGTTCGTATGGCCAAAACACAGGGTTTGTCTTTGAAGTTAGGTGCAATAACGGGGATGTGTGATCGTCTGAAATGTTGTCTTCGCTTTGAGAACCAGCAGTATAAAGAGTTGGGGGCAGATTTGCCAAGAGTTGGTATGTTTGTTGAAACTCCCAGTGGAATTGCCAGAATTGTTGAGCGTGATGTTATGGGTGGTAATCTGAAAGTTTATAATAGAAAAACAAAAGGAACGTTTACATATCATGTAAGTGATGTTAGAATTGCTCCAAATATTAGAAAAGCAATGGAAAAAGGAGATGAAACATGAGAATTTTACACCGTTTGTTTAAAGATATTGTTGCTGTAATGCTGTTTTTCTTGAGTTTAGGGATTATTATTGCATGCTCTACAGAGGGGGGTTGGAATGATTTTGTTTTGGTTCTTGGTCAAGGAAGAATTGACTTTTTGTATTTTGGGTTGGCACTTTTCTTTACTAGTGTGATCTATGTTTTGTCCGGCATTAATAACGAGAAGCAGGATGATTGTATCTCTATTGAGGGAGAAAATGGTGTGATAACCATTTCTGCACAGGCGATTCGCAATTATATAACCAAGTTAGCACCCGAATTCCCATCTGTTATAAAATTGCAGCCAAAGGTAATTTCCAAAAAGAAGTATATAGATATTGTTGTGATGGTAAGAGTTAAACCAGATCCACAGATTCATGAGGCATGTGAAGTTTTGCAAAAGAAGATTCGTGATACGCTTGCAAATGCACTTGGTATACTTGAGGTTAGAAAGATTGAGATTAATATTAAAGAAATCTCGGGAAGATACACGGACCAAATGTAGCATGCTGGCGGAGCCAGCAAGGTAAAGGTTGAGATTAATAAGGGCTGGCGGAGCCAGCAAGTTGGTGGAATAGCTCCGCAGGCATTTTGTTATAGGGGAGAACGTTCCACATCGACTGTGTCCTGCGACTTAAATAAATAGCTGGGTTTACGGCTCGATAAGCCCACATCGCATCCGCCTACTACGGCACGACAGGGGCGAGGTAACCCCCCTGAAAGCGGGAGGAGTTTGGGTGAACTTGCGATGCTTACGATGCTACATTGAACAATAGTAGTGCGACTAGAAGGACATAAAGCGAGGTCTATAAATGCACTACGAATGATTTAAGACTAAAAACTAAAAGCTAATAACTAATAGCTACGAGGGCTTGTAGAGGCGCATTTTAATGCGTCTGAATCTTAATATAAGAGAATTTTTCAAATTCGCGGCTGATAGAGAAAAGTTGTACACTATAAAGTTGCAATAATAAAAAAACTAAAAAAAAGTGATTAGGAGCTTGCAAAAGATATGGTATTATGTAATGATACGCCGTTTTTTGGAAGTTATGGATGAAAATCACGTTAAATACGTAAAAAATTCAGGTAAATAAAGAATATGGCAATTAAAATTAGATTAACAAGAACAGGTGCTAAAAATAGTGCATGCTACCGAGTAGTAGTTGCAGACGTTCGCTCACCACGTGACGGGCGTGCAATTGAAGTATTGGGTTGGTATGATCCTAAAAAGGCTGATGAAAAGTTTGGATTAAAGCAAGAACGCATTGACTATTGGATTGGTCAAGGTGCTCAGGTTAGCCAAACAGTTAAGAGCCTTTTAAAACAAGCAGCAAAGGCTGAAGCTTAAGACAGGCAGTTTTTGTAATGTCACTACATATAGATGTGATAACTATCTTTCCTGGGATGCTTGACGGCTTTCTCAAGGAGAGTATGCTAAAGATAGCTGTAGAGAAAAACGCAGTGGAGTTTAATGTTGTGAATCTTCGAGATTTTGCAACAGGTCCACATCGTTCTACAGATGATCGTCCTTTTGGGGGTGGTCCGGGAATGGTGATGACACCAGATCCGTTATTTAAAGCTATAACTAGTTTGAAGCGGGAAAAGTCGCGGGTTATTTTTATGACACCACGAGGTAAACCATTTAAGCAAAGTAGAGCGATAGATTTAGCAGGTGAAACACATCTGATTTTTGTATGTGGTCATTATGAAGGAATTGATGAGCGAGTTGTTGAAAGCTTAGTTGACGAAGAGATATCGATCGGTGACTATGTTTTGACTAACGGAGTGTTACCCGCGGCAGTTATAATAGACTCTGTGGTTCGCTTATTGCCCGGTGTTTTAGGCGGTGAAGGTGCGACAGAGGCAGAATCTTTTATGGATGGTTTGCTGGAGTATCCACAGTATACACGGCCGGCAGACTATAACGGTTTAACTGTTCCGGATGTTTTGTTATCAGGCAATCATGCTGAAATAGCAAAATGGCGTCAGGAACAGGCATATAAAATAACGAAAAATATTAGACCAGATTTATTGGATAATGAAAACTTAGGCGGAGAGAAAAAATGAACCCCGTAGTAGCAAAACTTAATAGAGAAAATCTTAAGAGTGAAAAAGAGACTTCTTTTGACATTGGTGATAACGTAAGAGTTCACTGTAAAATTAAAGAAGGTGGTAAAGAGCGTATACAGATCTTTGCAGGTTATGTAATTGCTCGTGATGGTGTTGGTAATACAGAAACATTCACAGTGAGAAGAATTTCTCATGGTGTTGGTGTAGAGAAAGTGTTTCCTGTACATTCACCATTTATTGAAAAACTTGAAGTTCAAAACTCTTCTTACGTTAGACGTGCAAAGTTATATTTCTTGCGTGATCGTAAAGGTAAGAAGTCTCGTCTTCGTGAGAGAATCAAGGCTAGAAAATAATTTAGTTATTGATTTACTACTAAAAAGATGGAAGAATATAACTTCCATCTTTTTTTTTGGGCAAGTGAAGAATAGAAGAAATAGAAAGATGTTTCGCACGAAGGCACGAAGAGCACAAAGAAGAAAGATTTAAAGCAATGGTGCAAGGATGCAATGCTGCAAGGGAAAGAGAAGGGAAGGCAATTAAAAATTAAGAATTGATAATTAAGAATTGTGGAATGAGCAGAGCTCATGTTTTTATTATGATGCCGAGCTGGAGCTCGGCGTTCCCAGGAATGCTTGCGGAGCCAGCAAAGTCATCCGACCTCTGCTGAGGTCGGCTACAGAAGAGCCGAGTTTTTCCTTCATGCTCGGCGTTCCCAGAGGTGGACGAATAACTAACGACGATAAACGAACTTGTTTTACTAAAAACTAATAACTAAAGGCTAATTGACTAGGTTCCGTAATGTTTAAGCGTTTAAAGAAAAAATTACATAATCCGATATATAGGCATCATTTTCGAATTACATTGGGCATAGTATTTATGGTCTTAGGAATTTTGGGATGTATTTTGCCTATTCTGCAAGGTATTTTAAATTTTTCAATAGGAATTTGGCTTTTGGCACCTTATGTACCTTTTTTAAATAGAATGCTTGCACGGATGTATAGTAAGTACCCTAAAATTTACCATTATCACTTGAAGGTTGAGGCTAAGATTGATAAATGGATTGATAGCTGAGGTAGTGATTTGAGATCATGGCACGGATGTAACAGCCAGTTCGATACTTTTTCCATAAAAATGGGAATTAATAGGAAAACAGAGGATTTTATTTGCTAATAGTAAGGTTCTATTGTACACTTCTAAACTTAAATGTTTATAATTAATATATACAGTAGTTCCTAGTTAGAAAGTTAAAGTTTATGAAGATCCTTATAGTGGGAGATATTGTTGGTTCTCCCGGTAGAAAAGTTTTTGCTAATACAGTAACACGTTGGAAAGCAGATGGTAAAATTGATTTTGTTGTTGCCAATGCTGAGAATTCAGCTGGTGGTCGCGGGATAACGCCTAAAGTTGCTGATGAACTTTTTTCTGCAGGTGCTGATATTATCACCTTGGGTGACCATGTTTGGGATCAGAAAGATTTGATTCCACATTTAGCTGTTGAGCAAAGATTAGTTAGACCGGCAAACTTTCCGCCTGGCTGTCCAGGACGTGGGTATACATCTGTTGTCCTGAATGGTGTCAAAATTTCTGTTATTTCTCTTATAGGTAGAGTTTTTATGCCGCCTAACGATTGTCCTTTTCGATGTGCTGATGCTCTTTTAAGAAATAAAGGGGCACTTGGTGATATTATAATTGTTGATTTTCATGCGGAAGCAACGTCAGAAAAAATTACACTTGGTCGTTATCTTGATGGGAGAGTCTCTTTTTTCTGTGGAACACATACCCACGTTCAGACTAGTGATGAAACTATTTTACCAAAAGGAACTGGCTATATAACTGATTTAGGTATGACTGGTCCAAAGGATTCCTCTATAGGCCGTGATCTTGAGTCTGTTACTAAACGTTTTTTAGACAACATGCCATCGCAATTTAAGGTTGCTAAGGATGATGTTGTAATGGAAGGTGTTTTGATTTCCGTTGATGAGCGTAGTGGAAATACAAAAAAAATCAAAAGGATTCGCGAACGATTATAGATTAGTAGGGAAGAAAGTGGGCGATCCAATGCTTGCAATACATAATAATATGAAAAAGGGATTTACATTAATCGAGTTAATGATTGTGGTTTTTATTCTGGGCGTTGTTGCTGCGGTTATTGTACCTAATTTTTCTGCCTTTATGAAAGGCAATCGCATTAAGATGTCGGTTAAATCTGTGATTGTGGCAGGCAAGTATGCGAAGAGTGTTGCTGTTTTAAGGCAAAAAGATACGGCTCTGTTTTTTGATTTTGATTCTAATAAGATTTACGTTGATTTTGCTTCTGCGGCGACTGTGGTTGAAGATCCGTTTGCAGATGAGGTATTGCCTGATTTTGAAGAGAATGATGAAGGTGGTTTTGAGAGAATTGTCAGTACTCAAAATTTAAACAGTGCAGCAGTTGAACATCTGCATGGTATTGATGCTGTAGAGCGAACACTTGAAGATGGTATTGTTTTTGAGAGTGTTGCTGTTAATGTTTCAGAAGAATTTAGTGAGATAGACAATATATATAGAGAAGGTGTTTGCCAGGTTGTTTATTATACAAATGGTAGATGTGAACCATATATTGTTACCTTAGGGCTTGATAGCGACAGTTCTGAGCTTGTTACAATATCTGTTGACGCTCTTGGTTTTGTGGAGACAACGTATGACGAATAATAAGATTAAGGTTAAGATGCCGAGTTTTCTATCATTATCGATGTTCAAGGAAATATTCCGCGCCGGCGCGACGCGGCTACAGCGTGGATTATCAATTAAACCTTTGATTTGCAAGAACAACCCTGTTGCCGAGTCGCTTCGGCTCGGGGATGTTAAGTCTAAGACTAAGATTAAGTCTAAGGTTGGTGTTCGTAGCCGAGCTGGTTTGACGCTGATTGAAGTTTTGCTTGCAGTTATAATTTTATCTGTTTCTTTAACAGCTCTGCTTGTTGCAAGTTCCAGATGTATTGCTGTTATGACAGCCTCAAAAAATTATCAGTCAGCTAGATGGTTGCTGCAGCTGAAGCAGCTTGAGCATCCAATCTTATATGATACAATTGAGGAAATTGAAGATGTTGCAGTTCCTGCTGAGACAGATGAAAATGGATTTACATTTGAAAGAATTGTTGAAGACGATGACGATGAAGACGATTTGTATTTGGTAAAGTCTGTTGTGTCATGGACTCGAAAAGGATACACAGTAAAAGAAGATCATATTGAATATATTTGGTTCGTTTCAGAAGAGGATGAAGATGCATACAAATAGAAAAGCCTTTACATTGTTAGAAATTTTGCTTGCAGTTTCGCTGATGGCATTAATATTCACATCAATATTTATGTCATTTAATGTGGTTCTTAGATCATGGCAGACCGGGACTAAATTAAGTGAGAGCTTAAATCGTGGTGATTATGTTATGGATCAGGTTGTTAAGGCTCTGCGTTCAGCCTATACACCAAATATATCCGGTAGTCGTGATTATGGATTTATTTTGATTGATAATGGTGAAGGTGTTGATTCGGCAGATTCAATTAGCTGGGTAAAGATTGGTGCAGCTCTTATTGGTAAGCAGGCAAGTTTTGCAGAGACACCACATAGAGTTGTTTTTACACTTGAAGAAAATGACGATTATGAGGATTCTCTGCCTGCGACGGTTAAGGCTTGGCAGGTTGTGGGATTACCGGAAGATTTTGATGAGGAGGAGGATGTTAAGTCTGTGGTTATTTCCAAGGATACACTTGGATTCAATTTCAGAGTTAAGGATCCCGAGCAGAATTTGGCTGAAGATCTAAAAATGGGAAGTGATATTGAAATTGAGTGGCTCGATGAGTGGGAAAATAGTAATGCAATTCCTGAATTAGTTGAAGTAACTCTTTTCCTAAAACCAGCTACAGATGGTGATGAGCCTTTAGAGTTAAAACGTCTTGTATCTATACCAATAGTTGCAAAAATACCAGATGATCCCGAGGTGGAATAATAAAATGAAGTTAATAAAAAAAATAGTATTTGTATGTTTGCTTGTTTTGATGCCATTATCTGGCTTTACGATAACTAATATTATCCGAGTTGGTATTTTTGATGAATATGAGAGCGAGAGCAGTAAGCATGAACTTGGCTTGCAGAAAGAGCTCTTTGCCAGCTTGATGATTAATCATGGAAAGCAGGCTGTTTTTATTAATGCTCCAAGAAGTAAAATCATGTCAATGGTAAAAAAAGGTAAGATTGATGTTTTACCATTTATTGAGTATGATGAAGCTCTTGAAGAATATCTGGATTTTTCAGACGAAACAATTGTATCAAGCTGGGATGTTCTACTTGTTGACAAGTCCGTGAATTACAAAAAACCTGAAGATATTGAGGGCTTACGAATTGGTTTGATTGCGGAAATGCCATCAAGTTATGATTTTGCGAAATATATTGATTCACTAGATCTAAATTTTTTCCCAGTATATTCTCGTAATCTTGATGAGTTGTACAGAGCGGTTGAAAACAAAGAAATTGATGCAATTGTTATCCCAAGTTTTGCAGAAAGTGGTTTTTTTGATGGGCGAATTGGACTGGTTCGTTCAGGTTTTTTCTTTAATACAAGCAGTATGAAGGTTGCTACGCTTGATGGTGATCCCGATGGGCTTATGCCTTCAATAAACAAAAATCTGATTAGCCTTAAGAGCAGAAAATCTTCTGATATTGATAAGTTGTTTGAAAAGCATAAGAGGATAAAAAAACACTGGCTTGAAAGTTCTCTTTTGAGAGAAAGAATTGATATAATAATTATTATACTCTTTGTTTTCGTTGGTACTATTTTGGGTCTGTTTTTCATTTTTAAAAAACCTAAACAGAACACATCTTTAAGCAGAAGTGTTCTTGCTAAAATGACTACCGTTGCTGTTATCTTTTTGGTTGTCACACTATCCATTGAAGCTGTTGGATTGTACAGGGTTTATGTTAATGACAAAAAGAAGCTAAAAAATGATGTGTTCAATTATTCCAAGGAACGACTTAAATTAGAGTCGAAGTGGTTAAGATTGCTTATTGACAACATTCGATATAGTCTAAGAAATGAGCCACTGGAGCTGCAAAAAGAACATGTTGCTAAAATGTTGGAACATATATTAAATTCTTCTGATTTTCATTTTTTTATTACAGATTATGATGGTGTGAAGATGACGGGCAAGTCAGCAGGTCAAAATATAAGCGATGCAACCGATAAAGATGGTATGAAAGTTGTTCAAGAGCAGATTGCCATTGCAAAAAGTGGTGGTGGTTTTTTGATATATCATATGGCACCGGAGTTTGATCATGGTGATCGTGATTATGAAAAACTTGGTTATTTTTATGGTATGGATGAATTTCGCTGGGTTGTTGGTGTTGGAATGGACATTGGAAACAATGAAAGTGTTTTGGCCAGTCATAGACGATATTTGGATCGAATGATTTTGAATCAATTTTTATTGATAGCTGTTGTTATGGTTCTTTTGTTTTTAGTTGTTGTTATGATCGGCTATCGTTTTGCAAGTTTGTTAAAGAAAAACAGACAACGAATTGATAAATATTTAGAAGAAGCACGTCAAAAAGATATTACCATCAATGAAAATGATTTTTATTACAAGGAGTTTAGATATATAGTCTTGGTTTTCAATGAAATGTTGATAAATCAGCAAAGAAGTAAGAGAGCTCTTCAAGAACAGGAAGAGAACTTAAGAATCACTTTTGCAAGCATTGGTGATGCTGTTATAACAGTTGACACAGGATCTGTGGTTACAAGAATGAATCAGGTTGCATGCAAGCTGACAGGCTGGGGAATGGAAGAGGGGGTTGGTCGGAAGTTGAATGATATTTTTAAGGTTGTAAACTTTAATACGAGAGCGGCAATCAAGAGTCCTGTTGATAGAGTGTTGAAAACAGGCGAGATTTCTGGCTTGGAGAAGCATACGGCTTTAATCTCTCGGGGTTCCAAGGAGTATTTGATTGATGACAGTGCTGCTCCTATCAAAGATCTGAATGGTGTTATTGTGGGTGTTATCCTTGTTTTTAGAGATGTTACCGATGAGTACAAGATGGAACGCAAAATTCATGATCAACAAAAAGATGAATCAATCGGTCTACTTGCAGGGGGGAGTGGCTCATGACTTTAATAATATTCTGCAAATTATTCTTGGGCATGCCGAGTTAATTAAGTATAAATATTGCAGACACATTGAACATGATTATTTTGATACAATTGAAAATGCTGGTTTGAAAGGGAAAAATCTAGTTCAACAACTTTTACAGTTCAGCAAGAAAGAGTTTTATACTCCAATTGAGATTAATGTTTCAGATGCCGTTAGAACCAATGAAATGCTTTTAAGTCATGCAGTTCAGGCAAACATTCAATTTGATTTGGATTTGGATGATTATCTACCGAATGTTATGTTGGATCAAACTCAATTTTCTCAATTATTGATGAATCTTGTCATTAATGCCAGAACTGCAATTGGTGATAAAAATGGCAGGATTTTGGTGAAGACATTTATGCCTGAGAAAAAACACGATAATTATTTTGTAAATCCAGCAAGGGTTGAAAATGCAGATTTTGTTGCGATTTCAGTTTCTGATACAGGTTCTGGAATTCCAGATGCAATTGTTGACAAGATTTTTGAACCGTTCTTTACAACCAAAGGAGAGGCTACAGGTACAGGAATGGGGTTGGCGGCTGTTTATGGAATTATAAAACATCATGGAGGAGATATTAAGGTTTCCAAGTCAGTTGATTGGTCTACTATGTTTACAATATATCTTCCTGTTGTTAAGGACGAAAATATGGTTCATAATGTTGAACTAAGTGCTGATCATTACGGTGTTGCCGCAACTTTTTCACAGCCTTGGAATATTCTTGTTGCCGAGGATGACAAGATGGTTCAGAAATTGACTGTATCAACACTGGAACAGATGGGGGGTGTAGTCTTTGCTGCTGACAATGGCAAGGATGCTGTTGATTTGTTTGTAGCAAATAGAGATGTTATTGATATCCTTGTTTTTGATATTGTTATGCCTAAGTTAAATGGTGTTGAAGCATATAAAATTATCAGAGCATATAATCCTAATACACCAGTTGTGTTTGTTACAGGATACAGTGATAATAAGTTGAGCGAATTGGCAAATGAAGATCCATCTCTATATTTATGTCTCAGAAAACCATGTAAGAAAATTGAATTATACACAGCTGTTGCGAATCTTCTGGAAAATAAAAATGTTTAGAATAAAAATTCTTATATCTATTTTATTGTTGGCTGTTACAACGTTACAAATGCTGTCAGGTACTACATTTTATACAGAAAGTTTGAGAATAACAGGATTTGATCCTGTTGACACCTTAGATGTTCCAACAAGTAAAGCAGTTTCTCGTATATATGAGGGACTTTTACAATTTTCATACCTTGAACGTCCATACAAATTGGTTCCTAGTCTTGCTGTTGCCCTTCCAATTGTTTCAGACAATGGCTTGACCTATACTTTTAAATTGAGAGATAATATATATTTTCAAGATGATGTATGTTTTGAAAACGGGAAAGGACGAAGGGTTACCGCACAGGATTTTGTGTTTTCAATAAAGAGGTTAGCAGATTTCAAGAATGGTTCCTCTGGATGGATGTTTATAAAAGGTAAGATAGCTGGACTTGATGAGTTCTATGAAAAATCGACTCTAGAAGGTGAAACAGATTATTCTCTAGAGGTTTCAGGTCTAAAAGCTCTTGATGATTCCACATTGCAGATAACGCTAAAACAAGAGTATCCTCAATTTTTATGGTTTCTGGCAATGCCTTATGTTGGGGTTGTTCCTAATGAGGCTGTTGATTTTTATAAAGAAAGGTTTAAGGAACACCCTGTTGGTACAGGACCTTATGTTTTGAAAAAGTGGCGTCGCAATTTTATGTCAGAGTTTGTTATAAACCCAAAATGGAAAGAGACAGGTAGAGTCGAAAAGTTTCCTGAGATTCCCATAGGTATGGAGGGGACAGTCACTCATCGTGATGGTAACTTGCCTTATGTTGACAGAGTGGTTTCATATGTTATTGATGATGTTTCAACAAAATGGCTTATGTTTCTTAATGGAGATATTACTATTCTTGGAGATATTCCTCGAGATTACTGGGATGCTGTTATGACAAAGGATGGACAGCTTAAGCCAATTATCAAAGATAAAAATATTAAACTAGTCGCAATGCCTAGTCTTGATGTTTTCTATATTGGTTTTAATATGGATGACCCAATTCTTAAGAATGTTAATTTGCGACGGGCAATCTGTTGTGCGTTTAATTTTGATGCCTGGAACAAGTTCCATAATGGCAAACTTGAATTGGCAAAATCACCCATTCCGCCAGGGATTGCCGGGTCCTTAACAGAAACACCACCATATGCATTTAACCTAGAACTGGCAAAAGATTTTATGGTGAAAGCAGGGTATCCTGATGGAATAGATCCAACGACGAAACAGAGACTACGGCTATCTCTTGATTTGGGCAAAACCGACCAAAACCATAGAGAATCAACAGATCTTTTTATAAGTTTTCTCGAAGAAATTGGTATTGTTGTTGAAACACAATACAATAATTGGCCAACTTTTCTGACCAAAGTTTCAAACAGAGATACTCAACTATTTAGAATTGGCTGGATTGCAGATTATCCAGACGCAGAGAATTTTCTTCAACTATTTGTGTCAAAGAATGTTTCTCCTGGACCTAATCGTTCTAATTTTGTTGATCCTAAGTTCGATGATATGTTTAGTCAGATTGTTTCTATGCAGGATACTCCAGAGAGAACAAAACTTTATAAGGATATGGCTAGATACATAATGGAGCAGGTGCCATGGATTAATCTGCATCATAGGAAAAATTTCACGCTATATCATAATAAGCTTAGGAACTATGTTCCAAGTGATTTTCCTTACGGCATGGAAAAGTATTATTATATTGAAGAAAAATAGTTGTTTGATTTATTTTAAAAAAGGAATAAAATGAAGATTCTATTTGCAATATTGTTTAGTATGATATGTTTAGTTGGTTTTAGTGCTGAGGTGCTCGTTCTTCTTCGCCATTCTGGACTACGGTGCGACAGGCAAAGGCGAGGTATGAGCGGAACTCATGTTTTGATTTTTGATTATGCCGAGTTTTTCCTTCTCTCTCGGCGTTCCCAGAGGTGGACAGAGTGGATTATGTGGACACGCACGATAATAAAAAAACAAAGAATTTGGATGTTAAAATAACGAATAACGAACAACGATTTACGTTATAGGAGATACAATGAAATATAGATCAATTGGTGAAACTGCACAGGTTATAATTAAAAATGTTCAAGATTTAATAAGTTTAAAAGATTTAGACGATACTCACTGGGTTGCAACAAGTGCTCCACTGGATGCATTTCATTTGAATATTGATTTTTTAAAGTATATTGACACAGGAAATGATGGAAGAATCAGTTCTGACGAAGTCAAACAGTCCCTAAGGTGGTTTTTTGATATATATGTGGAGCCAAGCAAGCTTAAGATGGGGGTTGATATTCTAGACCCTATCGAACTGAATTCTGAATCTTCATCTTATAAATCTATTAATGAAGTATATGAGTATATTAAATCTCATTGTGATGATGATAAAGTTCTTTTAAACCATGTTGTTAAACTCAAAAATGAGATTCAGGCAATAATTATCCAGCAAAGTCCAATTGTTAAGTTAGAAACCATCAGTGATGACGGTTTAAAAGAGTATTTTAGGGACATTATTGCAATTCATGGAGGGTGTGAGCATCCTGGAGGTGGGCAAGGTGTCAGCGTGGTTTCTGTTAATGAGTTTCAAGATATTATTGCAAAATGGACTGAGTGGCAGGCTGTTTCAAATTTATCTGATGATGAGCACAAGACAGAGGTTTTTCCTTTTGCCAAGAGCACCCCTGCTATATATGGAATCTTTAAGTCTGTGAACGATAAAATAGAACAATATTTTTCGTTGTGTGATTTGGTTAAGCTCGATCCGGAACTTAAAAAGTCATGTTGGCCAAGAATCAATGATGATAGTTTTGTTGATTTAAAAGATTTGAATCAAGTTAAGGAAATTCTTGGAGAGTCGCCTATTGCTGAACCTAATGCTAACAAACGTCTATTGTTTGAAGAGTTTGTTAATCCTGCATATGTTGAAGCCATAAAGAAGTTCTATAAAGATATCTTTGTTGAGTTGTATGGTCAGGAAGAGGTTATGGAATATAGCCAGTGGCTGAAAATCAAGTCAGTTTTTGTGCCTTATGAGAGTTGGGTTGCAGCTAAGCCTAAGATTGATATGTCTAAATTTCCTAAAGAGAAGCTGCTATCCTATCTTCAAACAGATATTTCATCAAAAGCTCTGGAGTATATAGAATCAATACCTCAGCCAACGGTATCTTTTGATCAGATTACTGTGGCAGAAAAAGCTATGCTTTTTCGAAAGTTGTTTATGGCCTTTGCTAATAATTATGTTGCTATGAGCGATTTGTACGATTATAAAAAACCATCCATATTGGAAGAGGGAACTTTGATAATGGATGGACGAAGGTTTAATCTTGCGATTCGTGTGTTCGATCAAAAAGAGCACATGGTGGTTACAAAGAACTCTTCAACATATGTTATGTATGTTGAGTTGACAAACGAGCCGCTTAACAAAAAGATAGAAGTGGCGGTTCCTTTGGCAAGAGGTATGAGTGGTTATATAATGATTGGTAAACGAGGAATCTTTGAACACGTTGATGGAACAATTATGCAGGCAAAAGTTGTTCAGATTGTTGATTTTCCTGTTAGTTTTGTTGATGCAATTATTAAACCATTCAAGAAACTTGGAGCTACGCTAACAAACAAGATTGATTCTATTGCAATAAATGCAGAAAAGAAACTTGCTTCGACAACTGATTCAATGATTGATCCAGATAAAAAAGTGTCACCACCTCCTGCTGCTAATTCAAATCAAACTGCTGGTATGATTGCAGGCGGTGGTTTCGCAATTGCAGCAATTGGTTCATCTTTGGCATTCATGACTAAGACTTTGTCAGAAATTCATCCAGGTAAAATTGTGATGTTTATCGTCTGTTTGATTCTTGCAATGTTGATTCCTCTTTCAATCGTTGCCTTTATTCGTCTGGCTCGCAGGGATATCTCATGCTTGCTTGAAGGAGCTGGCTGGGCAATAAATCCGCGATTAAGAATTACAAAACGTATGAAGAAATATATATCTGAAAAAACAGTTAAAACAATTATTTTTGGTATATGCTTCACGCCTCGAAAAACAAAATAATTATTTTCTGTATTTTTTATATCTGATGTTGACTTTTGGGATGTTTAGATATATAATTCCTAACTTATATTTTGTTGAAAATTATGGTGTTTTTTTAATTAAAATTATTTATAAATAGTTAATAATAACAATATATTACCATGGTTATACCCCTATGTTCTTTAGGAACGATGGTAATTTTATAGTAGGAGACATTAAATGTCAGATAAGAAAATGATAATGGTTGACGGAAATACCGTTGCCGGGACAGTGGCTCACGCTTTGAGTGAAGTTTGTGCTATATATCCTATTACACCTTCATCTCCAATGGGTGAAGTTGCAGATAGTTTAAGTGCTATTGGAACTGAAAATATTTGGGGAACAATTCCTAGAATTATTGAAATGCAATCAGAAGGCGGTGCTGCAGGTGCAGTACATGGTTCTCTAACTTCTGGTGCAATGACTGCTACATTTACAGCTTCTCAAGGGCTTCTACTTATGATCCCTAACATGTATAAGATTGCCGGTGAACTATGTCCAGCAGTTTTCCATGTTGCAGCTCGTTCTTTGGCTTGTCAGGGTTTGTCTATTTTTGGTGATCATTCAGATGTTATGGCGGTACGTCAGACAGGTTTTGCAATGTTGGCATCAGCTAGTGTTCAAGAAGCTGCAGATATGGCCCTTGTTGCTCATGCTGCAACTCTTGAAGCAAAGGTACCTTTTGTACATTTCTTTGATGGTTTCCGTACATCACATGAAATCCAGAAAATTGAAGAAATCACGAATGACATCATCAGAGATGTTGTTGAAGATAAGTACGTGATGGAATTCCGTAAACGTGGATTAAATCCTGAAGCTCCTTCAATGCGTGGTACAGCTCAGAATCCTGACGTTTACTTCCAAGGTCGTGAAACTGTTAATAAATATTATGAAGATTGCCCTGCGATTGTCCAGAAGTATATGGATAAGCTAGGAAAATCTACAGGTCGTCAATATAAACTATTTGATTATGTTGGTGCTCCAGATGCTGAAAGAATTATTATTATAATGGGTTCTGGTGCTGATTCAGTTCATGACACTGTTGAATATCTTGTAGAAAAAGGCGAAAAAGTTGGCGTAATCAAAGTGCGTTTATATCGTCCTTTCTGTATTAATTCATTTATAGATTCAATTCCTGAAACAACAAAAGCAATTTCTGTTCTTGACAGAACAAAAGAGCCTGGTTCGATTGGTGAGCCACTTTATCAGGATGTTCGTACAGCAATTGGTGAAGCAATGAGTGAAGGTTTTGGTAACATCAAAGTTTATCCAAAGGTTGTTGGCGGTCGTTACGGTCTAGGTTCTAAAGAATTTACACCAGCAATGATCAAAGGCGTTTTGGATAACTTGAAACCTGATTCACCTAAGAATCATTTCACAGTTGGTATTATTGATGATGTAACTGATACAAGTATTGATTATGATTCATCATTCAATCCTGCTGTTGAAAACCAGTTTGAAGGTATGTTCTACGGTTTGGGATCAGATGGTACAGTTGGTGCCAACAAGAACTCAATCAAGATTATTGGTAGTGAAACAGATAACTACGCTCAAGGTTACTTTGTGTATGACTCAAAGAAAGCTGGAGCAATGACTGTTTCACATCTAAGATTTGGACCAAAGTTACTTCGTACTCCTTATCTTTGTACAAACCCAGACTTTATTGCCTGCCATAACTTCTCTTTTGTAGAAAAGTATGACATGCTTGCAAATGCCAAAGAAGGTGCAACATTCTTGCTTGCAGCTCCATATTCAGCATCAGAAATCTGGGCACATCTACCAGATCAGATTGCACAACAAATTATTGATAAGAAGATTAACTTCTATGTAATTGATGCGGTTAACCTTGCTATTGAATTAGGTCTTGGTGCTCGTATCAACACAATCATGCAGTCATGTTTCTTCAAAATCTCAGGTATTCTTCCTGGCGACGAAGCAATTGCTTGTTTGAAAGCTGCAATTAAGAAAACATACGGCAAAAAAGGTGATAAAATCGTTCAAAGCAACTACAAAGCCGTGGATGGTGCGTTAAGTGCAATTGAAAAGGTTGAAGTTCCTTCAGCTGTTGCCGGTAAAGTTCACATGCATAAAGTTGTTTCAGATGATGCTCCAGAATTTGTTAAAGATGTTACAGCAACATTAATGCAGATGAAAGGTGATGAACTACCAGTTAGCAAGATGCCTGAAGATGGTACATGGCCAACAGGTACAACTAAGTTCGAAAAACGTAACATTGCAGTTGAGATTCCTGTCTGGAAACCAGAACTATGTATCCAATGTACACAATGTTCTCTGGTATGTCCTCATGCAGCTATTCGTGCAAAAGTTTATGATGCTTCTCTATTAGAAAAAGCACCTGAAACATTTAAAACAGTTGAAGCTAAAGGCAAGGATTTCGCTGGCTTGAATTTCACAATTCAATGTGCTCCTGAAGATTGTACTGGTTGTGGCGCTTGTGTTGAAAAATGTCCGGGACTGGAAAGAGATGCAGACAAGAAACCAACAGGCGTTAAAGCTATTAATATGGAAGATCAGATTCCTATTCGCGAAACAGAAGCAGCAAACTGGGACTTCTTTATGAATGTTCTACCTGAAGTTGATCAGTCAAAACTTAATAAGTCATCAATCAAAGGTAGTCAGTTATCACCAGCTCTATTTGAGTTTTCTGGTGCATGTGCAGGTTGTGGTGAAACAGCTTACGTTAAGTTGCTTTCTCAACTGTTTGGGGACAGAACTATGATTGCTAATGCAACAGGTTGTTCATCTATTTACGGTGGTAACTTACCTGCAACTCCATATACAACTCGTGCAGATGGTTGTGGACCAGTCTGGTCAAACTCTCTATTCGAAGATAATGCTGAATTTGGCTTTGGTATGAGATTGGCTGTAGACAAGTTTAATCAATATGCTCTTGAGCTTGTTGACAAGCTGTTAGCCAAGTGTGAATTACCTGCAGAACCTAAGGCTCTATTAGAAGCTATTAAGGGTGCAGATCAATCTTCACAAGCTCTTGTTGACGAACAGCGTGATAGAGTAAGAGAACTTAAAGCTCTTCTTGAAAGTTGTGAAGAAAAGGGTGAAACAGGTGTTCAACTGCTATCTGTTGCTGACTACTTGATTAAGAAATCAGTATGGATTGTTGGTGGAGACGGTTGGGCCTATGATATAGGTTACGGTGGTTTAGATCATGTTCTTGCTTCTGGCGAGAATGTTAACTTCCTTGTTTTGGATACAGAAGTTTATTCAAACACAGGTGGTCAGGCTTCTAAAGCTACACCAATTGGTGCTGTTGCTAAGTTTGCTGCAGCTGGTAAACCACAGATGAAAAAAGATCTTGGAATGATTTCCATGACTTATGGTAACATCTATGTTGCACAAGTTGCAATGGGTGCTAATCCAGCACAAGTTGTTAAGGCTTTCATGGAAGCTGAAGCTTATGATGGTCCTTCAATCATCTTGGCTTACTCTCATTGTATCAGTCATGGTATAAACATGACTACTGGTCTTAATAATCAAAAAGAGATTGTAGAATCTGGTCACTGGCCGCTATATCGCTTTAACCCTGCTAAAGATGGTAACCCACTTACTCTCGACAGCAAGGCTCCAACTATAAAGTTTAGTGAACAGGCTATGAAAGAAAACCGCTTTAAGGTTCTAGCTCGTGTAGATAAAGCACGTGCTGAAATGTTGCTTGCTAAAGGCGATGCTTTCTTTGATAAGAAATACAAGCTTCTAGAGAATCTTGCTGCAATGTCATGTGATTGCGACAGCGAGTAAATATGTGATAATGTTTAGTTATTAGTACATATCAACTAAACATTTTTCTGCGAAAAGGACGACTTCAAAAGTCGTCCTTTTTTTTTGCCTTTTTTAGTTGAAAAAATGATAAAAAAAGTTCAATATACCGCTTTGATTGTGTCATTCTTAAAATGTGGTGTTTTGTGATAGCAAATATATACGTTAAAAATTTTAATATATATCAAGTTGACAAAAAAACTATTTTGTCATTTTTAAATTGCTTGAAGATTGAATAATCAAAGTATCTGTTAAGTATATTTAGCTATGGATGATTCCATAAATCTACTGTTTTCTAAAGAAAGTTTAAAGGAAAAATGAATAGTCTATTTGTTACCTCACTAAGTGAGAGTATGGCAAAATCATCTTTTGCCAAAGCCATCCTTGAGCAGATTGGTGAAAAAAGTTCAGTATTGTACAAACCCGTTGTATCCTGCACAACATGCGGCAGTTGTAAAGAAAGCTGCGAATCCAGTTTCACATTTGATGAAGTTTCACAGCTTCTAGCTGGTGGAGAAAAGGATTTTGTTGTTAATAAAGTTCTTGCTGATTATAGTGCCTTGTCAAAAAAATATGATTTTGTGGTCTGTGAAGGTACTGATTATAAGACATTGGGTAAATTTGTTGAATTTGATCTTATGACAAGTATCATTTCAAACATTGATGTTCCTGTCGTGGTTGTTCTTGATGAAGATAAAAATAAGAAGAGTTGCAATGTGACAGCTTCGACACTAAGCATTATTACTTCAGCTGGTTGTAGAGTGGCTGCAGTTGTCGGCTGCGGTTCTGAAAGTATATCCTGCTCTGATAAAATAGTAAAGTATACTTCGTGTGTTAAACCTTTGCCAACTGTTGCAGCAGGTGAAGTTACAAAAGAAATTGTTGATATTGTTCTAGCAATGGAACCATCAAAAGTTACTCCAGGAATGTTTGAATTGGAACTTCTTAATAGAGCAGCAGCAAACAAACAGACAATTGTACTGCCTGAAGGTACAGAACCAAGAATTTTAGAAGCAGCAGATGAATTGCTCAAAAAAGAGATTTGTAACATTGTTTTAATTGGTAATGAAACTGAGGTTAAAGATGCCATTGAATCAGCTGGCTTGGAATGTCCAGGCATTGATATTGTTGATCCTTTGACCGACTCACGCAAGGAAGCATATGCACAAGAACTTGCTGAATTGCGTAAGAAAAAAGGGATGACATACGAAGATGCATGTGAAACTCTAAAAGATGAAACATATTATGCCACAATGATGGTTTATAAAGGTGATGCAAGTGGAATGGTTTCAGGCGCAATTCATAGTACAGCAAACACCGTTCGTCCAGCACTTCAGATTATCAAAACAAAACCTGGTGCTTCAATTGTATCAAGTGTATTTTTTATGTGCCTTGCTGAAAAAGTTTGGGTGTTTGGCGATTGTGCCGTTAACCCAAAGCCAACTCCAGAACAGTTGGCTGAAATTGCAATTTCATCTGCCGAAACAGCAAAACAGTTTGGCGTTGACCCAGTGGTAGCATTTTTGAGCTATTCAAGTGGATCAAGTGGCACAGGAGAAGATGTTGAGAAGGTGATTAAGGCAGTTAGTGTTGCAAGAGCAACAGCACCTGATGTTATTCTTGACGGACCTCTTCAGTTTGATGCAGCTTCAACACCTTCTGTTGCAGAGACAAAAGTTCCTGACAGCAAGGTTGCCGGCAAAGCAAATGTATTTGTCTTTCCTGATCTGAATGCCGGAAACAACTGTTACAAGGCTGTTCAGAGAACTGCAGATGCTGTGGCTGTGGGTCCTGTTCTTCAAGGTCTTAAAAAACCTGTAAATGATTTGAGTAGGGGATGTAAAGTTCCTGATGTAATTAACACGATTGCAATTACTGCAATTCAGGCACAAGGGTAACTCAATTAACAATTATAAATTACGAATTAAGAATTGATGAAAGTTGCAAGTTCGGAAGCGCATATATATATATATGCGAGTTGAGGACTGGCGGAGTCAGTTGTATCACCTTGATGCTTTGACTGTGAATTTTTAACTTAATACTTAGCACGTATCACTTAGCACTTAATTTGTAGTAATGTATTGAAGATATTAAAAAACGAAGAAACAACATTATGAAAGGTTGTATAAAATATAAATGAAAGTTTTAGTAATAAACGCCGGTAGCTCATCAATTAAATATCAGTTGATTGAGTTGGATAATGATTTTACACTATGTTCTGGCCTGGTCGAGAAGATAGGTGAAGATACTGGAAATTTCAAGCATAAATATGTTAAAAATGGTGAAGATTGTGTTTTGACAAAGGAAACAGTATTTCCAGATCATAAGGCAGGTATGCTTCTGATTGTTGACTTGCTTGTTGATAAGGATGTTGGTGTGATTGCTGATAAGTCGGAAATTGAAGCTGTTGGCCATCGAATTGTTCACGGTGGTGAAACTTTCTTTGCTCCAGCCCTCATTAATGAAGCTACAATTGAAGGTATAAGAATAGCTGTTCCATTGGCGCCACTTCATAACCCCGGCCATCTGATGGGAATTGAGGTTGCAATGAATGTTTTTGAAAACGTGCCTCAAGTCGCAGTGTTTGACACGGCATTTCATCAAACAATGCCTAAAAAAGCCTATATATATCCATTGCCAATGAGTTATTACACAGATTATGGTGTGAGACGTTATGGCATGCACGGAACTTCTCATCAATACATTACAGAAGCCACTGCCGCATATTTGAACAAGCCAATAGAAGAAACAACACTGATTTCTCTTCATCTCGGAAATGGTGCAAGTGTTGCAGCCGTCAAAAACGGA
Source organism: Kiritimatiellia bacterium (assembly GCA_027858345.1). Taxonomy (GTDB): domain Bacteria; phylum Verrucomicrobiota; class Kiritimatiellia; order JAQICX01; family JAQICX01; genus JAQICX01. The sequence continues at coordinate 41,852 of JAQICX010000118.1, forward strand.
AAATGTGTTGATACATCAATGGGACTAACACCGCTAGCAGGTGTAATGATGGGTACTCGTTGTGGTGATATTGATCCATCTATTCATGCCTTCCTTGCTCGTAATTACGATATTGACCCTCTTGAATTTGATTCAATTATGAACAAAGAAAGTGGTCTTAAAGGTATTGTTGGAACAAATGATATGCGTGAAGTCATTGGATTAATGCAAGCTGGAAATGAAGAAGCCACTCTTGGTTTTGAAATGTTCTGCTATAGAATCAAAAAGTATATTGGAACATACAGTGCAATTCTTGGAAAAGTTGATGCAATTGTATTTACTGCTGGCATTGGTGAAAATAATCCTTTGATTAGATCAAAATGCTGCGAAGGTCTGGAAAACATGGGAATCATAATAGATGAAGAAAAAGACTACCATGTAACTGAAGAACATCCGGAAATCAACACTGAAGATTCCCCCGTCAAAATTTTGGTACTCCCAACTGCTGAAGAACTCCAGATTGCAAGAAAAACTCTTGAAGTTGTCAACGCATCACGATAAATATGGCTACCAGTTTGATTCATATAATGTAATTAATGCTATGTGAAAAGGCTTTAGTATTAAAAGTTTATGCATTTTATGAATCTTGCACTAAACAGATAAGCCATAATAGTTCTTTTTACAAAAACGAGGTTTCCATCTTTTGGCACCTCGTTTTTTTTGCCCTTATAAGTTAGTTGAAATTCATAAATCATTTTTTTTTGTTTTTTCTTGATGTTTTTCTTGAATATATGGTTTTTATCTGTTATTATTGGTTTGTTAATAATTTATAAGGAGTTTTTTGTGAAGAATATATTGGCTATTGCTATCTGTTTTATGTTGGTTCAAAGTGTTTCTGCTGTTATTGTAGAGATTCCTGAAATGCCTGTTTCTACGTTTGTAGATAATGAGGCATCTGTTAGTGCTGTTATTCCTGAAGTTCTAGATAAGCAGTCAAAGACTTTCAAATTTTATCTTACTTTCAATGCTACTCTCTCAAACAATGTTGAAATTGCTTTTGGCCAGGCGGTGCCTGGAGACATATCTTTAAATACTCCTAATCTGACACATGCAGAAACCGATTTAATTGTGGGGTGGGATTGTGGTCGCTGGTTTTTGCGTCCTAAGGGGTTAAGAGAGTTCCATTACTCAAGTGTTACTAATTTTGTTGCAGGAGAAAGAACTCTTTCTGGTTTTCTGAAGGTTGATACTGAAGATAATTTATATTCTATGGATTTTAAAGATGGTGGAGTAGGGGTCACTTTTGACGGAGTTACTGTCAGTAACTCTGTTGAGTGGCTGAAGCCGACTGAATGGGATTTGTTGAAGGTTGTTACTCGTGGTGATGATACAGAGGCGGAAAATATCAAGGTGAGTTTTATTGGTGACAGGATGGTGATAATCATACAGTAGTTGGTCTGGTGACTAGGTTGTTAGGTAGTAGCAAAGAGAACTTAGGGCGGGCGAGTCGCCTGTCTACGTGAGTACACGAACAGGTAGGCAACCAAGAGAATTAAAAAAAAGTTGTCAGCTAATTTCGCTAATTAACACGAATTAAGAGAAGAGTTTTTTACTACCACGAAAGGCTTAGGGTGGCCGAGCCACAACCAAGATTTTAACTCGAAGGACGCAAAAGATGCAAAGTCGCAATAGAAAAAAAAGAATATCCAACAAGAAACATCCAAGGCAAAAGGGAAACTCACCCCTCCGTCTCGCATGCTCGCCACCTCCCCTAAAAGAGGGAGGAGCTTTGGCGGACTAGCGGTTGGCTTGCGGTTTTGGGAGCGATAATGTCCTCATTATCATGAGAAGTTGGCGTACCTTAGATTGTATCAGAAGTAGTTTATAATAAAATAGTTAGAAGAATTTAAAACAAAAATCGATCATAAAAAACAAGAAAATGACGGGTTGTAGTACGAAAAAACACGAAAATCTCTTTGCTCTAAAATATGCATCGCCATTGAAACTTTTGTTCTATTGCTTATTTTCATAGAAAAAGCAATAGTTCCAAAAGTTTATGGAACAATGCATGTTAGCATTCAGATTACAGCTCCGAAGGAGCGATAGCATGTAGCCACGGGTGTAAACCCGTGGAGATAAAATACAAGCAATGCTTGTTCCTGCTCTCGGCAGAGTTTTTCGTAATGAAATGAAGAAAATATATATAAATTTGACAAGTCTAAATCTGAATAATTAGTGGTAATTCGAGTAATTAGTTGATAAAAAAAATATTGTTTGTGGCAAGTAAAATTTTTGAAATAGTTCGTTAAAATAAAAGGAGAAAAATGTATTTTTTATTTATAGCAGGTTTGTATGTTGTGTTAAGCATAGCCTTTCTGATTAAAGCTGAATGGTTTAAAAAATGTTGCGGCAATCTTTGGAACCAATGGAAGATGTTGTATTTCCCTATTAAATTTTTTGCCATATTTTTTATAGCTATGATGACCGTTTTTGCGGCTGTTAAGCCTGAGCTGGAACCGTTGGCACCACCAGCAGGAACAGAAAGCACTCCAATTGTCCAGGAAGTTATACTTTCAAATATTTCAGGATCTAAGTATATTGCCGAGAATTTGAAAGATCCATTTATGATTGACCCCATGTCAATGGATAGAAATTTCTATGATTCAACAACAAATATTATTACACGTGTTGTAACAAACACAGCGTTGACATGGCTCTATCCTCCGACAAATGCAGTCACTTATGATCGCTGGACACATTATGGTGTTGCAGAAGACACCTTCTGGCTGCCGGCAACAAACTGGAATTTTGTTTATGGCAGCAATCTTGTTGAGGGGGCATATGTTTCAAGTTCTGGAACACTATCTTTTAATGTACCTAAAAGTTCATCTGTCCCTCGGGGTATGCCTGATGGAACGGGCATGAATTTTCTTGCACCATTTCACAGTTCACTTGCTGTGATTCCGACAAATGGCTGTTTCTGGTATGCCGCAACTGATACCAATACAATGATTTTCACATGGAACAGTTTTCTTATGGGAAGAGATACAAACAATGTATTCTCGTTTCAGGCGGAGTTATTCTATAATGGTGATTTTATTTATCGCTACTATTTTCCAACCAATGTAACCTCTTTCACAAATGATTTTGTGATTGGTGGTCAATATGAAGATGAAGGAGAAACCTATTTTCATAACAACATGAGCAATCTGGTTGCAGGTCTTGGAATAACTTGGGATATACCTGATCCGACAATTGATACAGACGGTGACGGAACATATGATATTGTTGAAGTATATTATGGTTGGGATCCTTATACAGAGACAGATGATGATTTTGATAACGATGGCATGTCAAATAACGATGAGTACTACACTATTGATCCTGCAACAGGTTTAAGATTGGATGCCACAAACTATGATAGTGATGGCGACGGCATTCCCGACAGTTCCGATCCAGAGCCTTTTATTGAAAATACGACAGATGCTGACAATGATGGACTCCTCGATGTTCTCGAACTTGTGCATTTTGACTCAATTGACAATGGGGTTTTCAATACTCATAGTGGTGATCAAAACGGTAATGGTGTCATTAACAGAATCGATCTGCTTCTTGGTGTAAATCCACTGTTGTCATGCTACGCAGTATCGTCTTCTCATGATTCTTATGTTTTTGGTTGGAGTGATGTTGCTAATGCAACCAGCTACGATGTATCTGTTAAACAAAATGATGAAACTGTTTGGTCAACAAATTCAGTGACTTCAACATT
>JAQICX010000235.1 GCA_027858345.1 Kiritimatiellia bacterium
CTGAAATTGTTTTCAACGGACGCCGAGGACGGCATCCCTCCCTGCTTGCAATATAATATTAAACTGCACAATGGGAGGGTCAGCGTCCCCGCTGACAGAAAAGGTGCTCAACCGAAAAATTGAGGGAAAATTATGATTATGAATAAATAACTTGATTTCTTTGCTTAAAACAGAGATAATGGCGCTATGAATTTAAGAAAAAAGACAAAGCAAATTTATTTGAATGAATTGGCTGTTGGGGGAGATGCGCCAATATCAGTTCAGACAATGACCAAAACTGATACTCGCGATATTGATGCAACTGTCTCTCAAATCAAATCGATTGAAAGGGTTGGCGGCGATATTGTCCGACTTGCTGTTATCGATATGGAAGCGGCAAAAGCCCTTGAAGAGATTAACAGTCAGGTTTCAGTTCCACTGATTGCAGACATTCATTTTGACTGCAAACTAGCACTACAAGCAATTGAATCAGGCGTTGCAGGACTCAGATTAAATCCTGGGAATATAGGTGATTCATCAAAGGTCGAAAGTGTTGTTAAAACTGCTGCCGAAAGAGACATACCAATTCGTATTGGTGTTAATGCTGGTTCTCTGCAAAAAGATATTGAAGCAAAATATGGAAAAACTCCATTGGCTCTTGTTGAAAGTGCCTTAGAACATATCAGGATTTTAGAAAATTTAAATTACTACAACATTAAGGTCTCTGTAAAAGTCTCTGATGTTTTAAGAACCATTGAGGCATATAGGTTGCTTTCTGATAGAATTGATTACCCGCTACACATTGGATTGACTGAAGCAGGGACAAGTTTTGCAGGAACAATTAAGTCATCGGTTGCACTTGGAGTTCTACTGGCTGAAGGAATTGGCGATACTATCAGAGTTTCCCTCACCGATGATCCGGAACTTGAAATTAAAACTGGTCTTGAGATTCTAAGAAGCCTCGAACTCAGAGAGCCAGGTGCTGCTGTCACATCATGCCCCACTTGTGGAAGAACCATGGTTGATGTAAAAACAATTGCTTTAGAAGTAGAAAAGGAACTTGAAAACTTTATGCAGGATAATCCCAATATAAAAATGCCATCTGTTGCTGTCATGGGATGCATAGTTAATGGTCCTGGAGAAGCTAAGGATGTAGATGTTGCTCTATGTGGAGGAAAAGATAAGTTTGCTCTATATGTCAAGGGTGAGTATCGCTCAACAATACCAAAATGTGAAGCGGTTGATGCTCTAATTAAAGAGGTATTACTGCTTTCCAATTCTTAAAAATTGATATTATCATACAAAAAATAATGGAAAAGATGACTTCAAAATTTAGAAAAAAGAATATACGCCAAAGACAAGGTTCTGCCTTGGTTATGGTTCTGTGGATTGTCATAATTCTATCCCTTATCGTCGGGTCATTTTCATTTGAGGCACATATACAATCTCGAATTACATCCTTTTATAGAAAAAGAGATAAGGCTGATGCAATTGCCCTATCAGGCATACAAGTTGCAAGACTTCTTATTGCTAAAAGCAAAAAAATCAATCCAAACATGTCAGAAGAAGAGGAAGTTACTCTTGCCTTTGAGAAAGTGGATGACATATGGTTTGAGGATGCTAAGAATTTGGCAAAAAACAACAGCGTTGTTATTGAGCAGAAGATTGCAGGAGGCACTCTTAGACTTCACATCACATCTGAACGTTCAAGACGCAATGTCAACAAGTTAAAGGATGATGATTGGGAGAGAATTTTTGAGCTAACCAATGTTCCTGAAGACATGTGGCCTGAGCTGATAGATAGTTTCTCGGACTGGATAGATAAAGATGGTATATCACGAATTGATGGTGCAGAATCTGATGACTATTACATGACACTTGAAGAGCCATATAAGGCAAGAAACGGCTACCTTGACTCCGTTGGTGAATTGCTTCTCATAAAAGGCTTTACACGAGAGATTGTGTATGGTGGCGTAATGCCGGAAACAGAAGATGATATTGAACCTATAATATTTGACGGCTTTGCAGATATGCTAACGGTATATGGTGATGGCAAAGTTGATGTTAATACTGCAGATTCAAGAGTCCTTATGACGCTTCCTGACGTCGACGAGCTCGTTGCTGGTGCAATAGTTGAAGAACGTGAAGGTTTTTTCTCTGAACAAGAAGAAATTAAAGCAGAACCATTTAAGAATGAAGCAGATTTTACTGCGAGACTGGAGTTGCCAAGCACAATTGCCAAATATATCACAACAAAATCAGGGACATATCGAATCACTTCAGAGGGAACAATGGGTAATATCACCAGAAGTATATGGTGCGTTGCAAACTACAACCGCAACAAAATATCATATCTTCGCTGGAGAGAAGACTAAGATGCTGGCGTTGCCAGCAGGTTAAGATAAAGGTTGAGGCTGAGATAAAGAGCCGAGCTTTGCTAGTCCTACAAAGCGGGAAGAGGCGTAAGGAAAACGAGCAAGCTTCTGCTAAGAATAGCAATAGATAGGGTTTACTGTTTAATGCAAGATTGAGTATGTTATGGTCTCTTCACTGCGTTTCCTTGCTTTAGGTAAACTAAAGCCTCGCTTCGCGAGTACATAAGATGATTTAGCCTTTAGCCCGCGGTCCCGCCTTGCGGGATCCCGCTCTGCGGGATAACTTGCAGTGCAAAAACATGCGTGATATTGAATTAAACAGGAAGCACTAAAGGGTTGGGATGGCATTAACAAGTTGCTTGGTGTAATTCTGCTGAGGATTGTTAAGCAAAGAGAATGCATCTCCTGTTTCAATAATTTCTCCATCTTTCATCACATGAATAGTCTCACACATATATTGCACAACGGCAAGATCGTGCGCAATGAAAAGAAATGACAAATCAAAACGCTTCTGCAAATCTTTAAGTAAATTCAAAATTTGTGCCTGAACAGAAACATCAAGAGCAGACACTGGTTCATCAGCAATAATGAGTTTAGGTTCAACAGCCAAAGCTCTGGCAATTCCAACTCGTTGACACTGTCCCCCGCTCAATTCATGTGGATATTTCTTCAAACAATCTTCGGCAAGTCCAACAGTCTCAAGAAGGTCAATAACTCGATTTGAAACTTCTTTTTTATCTTTGATTCCCTTGATAACTCTAAGAACCTCGGATATAACCTGTTCAACGCGCATGGAAGAATTCAAAGAATTAAACGGATCTTGAAATATGGGTTGGACAGCTTGGCAAAATAGTTTTCTATCTTTTTTACAAAAAGTGCTAATATCAACATCATTAAAAGATATTTTACCTTGAAAATAGGGAACAAACCCTAAAACCGCATTAGCAACAGTACTTTTGCCTGAACCACTCTCACCAAGTAATCCAATTGACTGCCCCTTCTCAACCGTGATGGATACATCTTTTGCAGCAATATTGTTGCCATCTATGTTCTTATATTGAACTGATATATTTTCAATTTCTAAAAGCATCTTTTTTTTATTTTTCTTTTATTAAATTCTACAGTTTTCTTTGGGCAAAATGCATCTCGCCCCTACATGAATCTATTCCTTAATTCGAAGTTCTCTTTTGCCTTCTTCGCTCATAGAGCGAACACTACAAACTCTTCTTCATACCCACGGAGTGCCCTATTAACTATTTACTATACACTAATAACTATCTTTCTTTAGCTTAATCTTAATCCGCCTTGCTGGACTAGCAAAGCTAGCCACCTCAACTTCATCATGAGCGAAGCGAATTCCACGCCCTTGCCTGTCGGCTCCGTCCGTGTCCAGCAGCATAGTCTGAAAGACGACGCAGGAAGTCAGAAGGCGAAGGAGGACGAGAAACTTAGCACTTAGCACATATCACTTAACACTGCTGACGTAGTCAGCGATTACATCCGCAACATCTGTATCTGGTTTAAAATGAATCTCAAAAACTTCAACCTCTGCCAGCACATTATCAATTACATTGATAAATTCAAAAACCATCTCCTTATCGAACCATGGAATGCATATCATCTTCATTATTCTCTCAAATGCATCTTTTCTAGTAATAGGAACAAGTTTATTTTCAGGAAATTGCACAAGAAACATTATACTTTTTAGAGGAGCAGTATAATCGCCAACAACACACTCACTGCTTGGCCAGGGAGTTCCACATGCATGATATACTCCATCAATCAAAGAAATTACAGGTCGCTCATCACTCATCATCTTAAAATCATATTTTGAGTCTCTAAGGCAACGACTCATGGTGCTTTTACCACTCTCTGATGGCCCCGTATACAAAACAGCTTTACCATTATATGAAGCAGCCCCACCGTGCATCATAATGCCACCCAATGATAGACCTCGATACATTGCGATTTCACGTCCAAGAGGATATCTTATAGGACTGGCAAGAACTCCATCAACCAACATTTGTTCCGGATAATGTATATTAACAATATCAAAACTGCTATTAGGCATCTCTGCAATCCATGAATTGCCCAACTCTTTGTTTCCATAAAACTTTAAGTAACGAACTCCGTCGTTAGTTTTCAGCATTGCCCAGTCGCCACAATCAAACATTATTTCTGCATCATCAGGAATATTAATTGGTTCAGAAGTGAGATTAATCTCAACGGTCGGATATTCGTCAGAGTCACCATTACACAAAAATACTTCAAATTCTTTACGCTCTTGAACAATAGGAAAACAGGCACTGTTTATACCGTATACTATATCTGCAATTTTATATTTTAATTTCATTTTACTCAATCTAAATACTATAAATATATTGTTTAAAACAAACCACATAAGGCAACATAATAGAAACCATTTAATCAGCTTAATATTAATGATATCATTATTAAGGATACGTATTATTCTGATTGTTCTACAACCTAATGAAAAAAAAATGGCAGAAAACATCATACAATGCTTTCTGCCAAAACTAGGTTAACCCAAGTATCTATTAAGAACCACCTGCTCTGAAAAGACCGTCTATTTCACACTGGCCGCTAACGCAACCTGAGTTCAGTACTTCTTCAGTAGCTAGTTCGATTTTTTTTACTTGAGGCTTATCATAACTTCTCATACGCATAACCCTCCTGTAATTATTTGTTTACGATACATACCCAACTCACAATAGTAAGTTGAGCAAGTTTGTTCATTACCGTTTTCGAGCAGAAACCTGCCCGGACAGTAACCACATGATGCCTGATTATCACATGAAGCACATTTGAAGTCAAGAGAAATTTTCTTTTTTTTGATTTTTTTTCGAATATCATCCATACATTCAATAAATTTATGAGTTCGTAAATCACGTTTTATATGCCTAACAAGCATACAAGGCATGAGTTTTCCATATGGATCAATATGAAAATCTGTCACTCCTGCACCACAGGCATATAAAAATCCATCAGCATGAAAGTTTAGTCCTTCATTATTATTAATTTGGGTTTCCCATTCCTCTGCTCGAATTTCATCGGTCAACTCTTTTTCTGCAGCTTCCTTTGCAGGCACACGGTACTGAAGAGGAGAATTATCACCATCAAGTTTAGGAAAAACTCCTGCATCTGGTCGGAATTTATATCCAAGATTTTTTGATAATTCCATTAGTTGAAAATATTCATCGGAGTTAATTGTCATAATTACAGTTTTCAGATTAACATGTAGGTTGCGTTCTTTTAACAATTTGAGAGTATCTACAATCTTTGTATAAGCACCATCAACACCTGTAACTTTCTTGTAAGTTTCATCACAAGCACCATATAGACTAATCTCTATAGTATCAGGTGGCCATTCTTTCAAGAAATCAGCCATGTCCTCATCAATCAACATGCCATTTGTGAAAAGAGTTAGGATTAGTCCCTTTTTCTTGGCATAAACATAAACATCTTTAAAATCAGGACGCAGCAATGGTTCTCCACCAGTAATCAAAAACTTCAAACAGCCTGCATCAACAATATCATCAATTATTTTGAAAATTTCATCAGTGCTTAATTCGTTGTCAATAATTTCTTGGGTAGCTTTTACAGGGCCTAAGAAACAGTGGACACAATCAAAGCAACATCTATGGGTGATCTCAAAAGAACCATATATTGGAATATTTTTTTGGAAAGCAATACGTTTAATCTTTGAAGAAAATGTTACTGGATCAACGGATTTATTCATAACTATTTTTTCTCTACAAGGTCATTAGCCACCAAATCATCAATCAATTCTTTCAAATCTTGTTCGGCAACTTCTGTTGAAACATCAAATTCTGAAACAATCTTATCTAAAACATCTGATACAGTTACACCTTCACCAAGACTTTCCCAAACAAATTCGGCAACAGCTGTAAGTGTATATATGTTACGCATGTCGGCAAGCTTTCCCTTTATTGGAATAATCATTGCCTCACCTCCAACATTGCGAAACACAAGGTCATCTTGCTGAACATAAATATCCTCTAATCCTATCATAATTTCTCCCGTAACACTTTCTTTACTTTATTTTCAATATATTGTTAGTATAATATCAACTAAACTTTTTTTAATCAAGTGTTTTATTTTGTTATACAAATTTTTCCTCAGATTTTCGTTTACTTGCAGCTATGACAACGAGGACGAATGTAGGCCATTCGCTACGCTCATTGCTCCTTTCTACTTTTCTCATTAGAGAAAGAAGCCTCTCGCGCAGGCTCGAGTGTCGCTCCCAGCATACAAATAACCGTTGTCTTGAAAAAACGGGAGCGACATTCGAGCTTGCGAGAGGGGCTTTAGACACTAATAATAAACAATAGACTGCTAGCTCTGCTAGTCCCGGTTTGCGGGAAACGTAGTGAATGGCCTATTCCTCATTGTCATAATAGATTATTTTACTAATTTATCAGCAAAAAAACATATATAAATCTAAGTGCATAATTTTTAGTTTAACACTCTTTGACGGGATTTCGCAAACCGAGGACTGTACCCGGCCAAAGTTATTAACAAAGCAAGTGTTATTGACCAATAGCTTTGACAACAGCATTTGTTATCTTTGAGTCCATAGGTCTGTCTCCTGACTTGAAACGATCAATTATCTGTCCATCTTTCGATATTAAAAACTTGTTGAAATTCCATGTGATTTTTCCTGCAAAATCAGGATCTGACACTTCACTTGTCAGATATACATATAAAGGATGCATACCCTCACCTTTAACTGATATTTTTTCAAACATAGGAAATGTAACCCCGTAATTAAGCTTGCAGAACTGGAGAATTTCCTTATTGGAGCCAGGGTCCTGATGTAAAAAGTTGTTTGATGGGAATCCAAGAATTACAAAACCCTTATCTTTATAAGCTTCATAAAGTTCCTGCAAGCCATCAAACTGTTTCGTATATCCACACTTACTTGCAGTATTAACAATTAAAATGGTTTTTCCCTTATATTTTTCCAGTGTTATCTCTTCTCCAGCCATGGTGGTCACACCAATATCATATATACTTTCGCTAATTTTCATTTCAGGAACCTTACTCTTTGTACAGCAACTTGTAATTGCTAATATCGTTATAAACATAATTACATACTTCATCATATTTCCTTTTGTTAACTGTTGGCAAGATTCATCTTGCATCCACATGAAACCATCACTTAATTAGATGTTCGACGTTCTCTTTTGCTTTCTTCGCACATAGAGCTAACTCTACAAACTCTTCTTCGTACCCACGGAATGCCCTATTAACTATTTACTATACACTAAGAACTATCATTCTTTATCTTAATCTGCAGGCTCTGCCTGCTTTAGTGTATCAACAGTGCCATACCCGTTAAAGTGATAACACTCACCAGTGTCACTGCAATAACCAGTGCAGATGCCAGCGATGCGTCTGCACCATAACGTTTCAAAAAGACAACTCCAAGAACCGCTGGAGGCATTGCAGAAAGTATAACCAATATTTCACGCCATAAATCTGAAAAGCCAAAACTAACAGATAGAACATTTGCAGCTACAGGTTGAAATATCAATTTAATTAACACTACGATAATGAACGGTATAAGTATGCTTTTTATTTTAGGAACTTCAAACATCAAACCTATTGATAAAATTGCAAGAGGTGTTAATGCCGAAGACAAATCTTTAAACAACTTAAAGAATGGACCAAGAAAACCATGATCTCCAGTTGGCAATTTGAATACGGACCACAATATACCTAGTATTAAAGAAAAGAATACTGGTGATTTTAAAAAATCTAGAACAATCTTCCTGTAAATTCCATTCTCTTTTGAACCAGCTGTTCCAAACCTCGATGCCAGCATCGGTGCTAATATATATATCGGATATCCAACGCCCACTTCTGAAATCAGCACACCTTCATCAAGAGCTACCGACTGTCCCGGAAAAACAGACATAATAAAAGAATACCCAAGAAATGCTGAAGAACCAAACGCTGAACACAAAACAACAGCCCCCGTTTGAGCATTAGAAAGTTTCAGCAGGCAACTTATCCACCACGCCAAAGCAATACAAGCAATCTCCAAACCAAGAATTACAAATGCAGGTTCCAATTGTTTGAACTCAAAAGACGATTTGGAAACTGAGATAAAAATCATTGCCGGCAGACACAGCTCGGTAACAATTTTTGCAAGCACCATAGAATGCTCTTCTTTGAGAAAATCTTTGTGACGCATATACAAAGCACATAAGTACAACAAAACAATCACAAGCACCGCATTTAATGATTTATAAAAAAAATCCATATCATTATATCTCCTTTATCATTATCTCATTAACACCTTTTAATAAGTTGAATATTACAATTTTTTTTATTAAAAGTCAATATGCATTATTGTCACATCAACCGAAAAATTGCCTTAATTTTTCGGTTAAAAGAGTCAACCAAAGTTTCAGCCAATAAAATCACGGAATGACTTTTGAAATTGTCACTCTCTAGGTGATGATTTGATAATTTGATTTTTATACTCCGAACACAGTTCGGACACTACATTACTTGCAAATAATGTTGTTCGGGAAAAATGTAGAGTCGGATCTGTGATCCGAGAGTGAGTCAACCGAAAAATTGAGGACCAATAATAAAAAAGATATATGTGGTTGATTTAGATGGTGATAATGGTATAATGCTGGGTATGAAATGGTTATTATATACATTATTTATTTTGTTTTTGGGCTGTAGCAGTAGGAGTGAACGCGAAAAGTTGCCTGTTATAGAGGATGTTTGGCAGTCAGATGTTGAGCTGGGAGTATATCTCTGCAACACAATTGATGATGAACGATTTTATGCCATCAATGGAGAAAGTGAACTCAAGTGCATTGATTTTGAGGATAGACAAACTATTTATTGGTCTAGAAGTTTTGAGGATGGAGCAGAGCAAGCTCCTGTCTGGTTTAATGGGCGCTTGTATTTGGCAGATCTAAGCGGTGGCATTTGGTGTATTGATGCCAACACAGGAACTAACATCTGGAAAGCTCAAGTTGAGGGTCAAGTTATATCGCGGCTTGATGTTTATGACTTATCTGGAAAGTATGGATTAATCGTTCCGGCTTATGATAACAAACTGCATGCTTTTGATTGTGAAACAGGCGAGGAGATTTGGAGTTTTGCAACAGATAATTTTCTTAATGCTCAACCAACTGTTAGTGAGGATGGCAAAATCTTTGTGTTTGGAAATTGTGGTGGAACTATTTATCTGATAAACAGTTCAGACGGCAAACTTGTGAAAAAGTCTGAGTTTGATAGCCCTCTGTCCGCATCCCCTATTATTGCCAACGAGCACATATTTATAGGCAGTCATTCAGAGGGAATATTTTGTATATCTCTTAAGGATGGCGAGGTTGTAAAAAGATATATGCATGATGGTGAAAAATTCAACTTTATGAAGTCGCCCTGCGTAAATAAAAACATAGTCTATTTCCCTGATGAAGATGGCAATGTTTTAGCAATTGACGCTAAAAACGACTTTGAGGGATCAATTTTTTTTTCATCTGACTCGGCCATTAACGAAAATCTAGTTTTTACAGATAAATATCTGTTTATGGGTGATAGTTCCGGCATGATGTACCTCGTGAATCTTAACACAGGGACACTTGAATGGCAAAATGATAGTGGTTCCGAAATAATATCTGTTGTAAAATATGAGAATTATATTATTATATCTGATGTTCAGGGTATTGTTACTAAATTGAAAATCAATAACATGGGTGGTAATTAGATGATTTTAGAATTAAAGAATATCTGCAAGTCATATACAACTGAGAGTGAAGAAATTGTTGTTCTTAATGATTTTTATTTGGCTGTTAATGCAGGAGATACACTGGCAGTTGTTGGGGCTTCAGGCTCAGGCAAGACAACTTTGCTAAACGTAATATCCGGTGTTGACAAAGCGAATAGAGGACAAATCATTCTGAATGGTCAAGATTTCAGTCTTTATACTTTAGAACAGTTGGCTGAAGTCAGATTGCAAAACATTGGTATTGTTTTTCAGAACCATCACTTGTTGCCTCAATGCACTGCATTTGAGAATGCTCTTTTGCCAACTCTTCCCTTAAATAGTGATGTTAATGCAAACGAACAATATGCAGATGAACTTTTTGAAAAGCTTGGCATGGCTGATCGTAAACACCATTTTCCATCACAGCTATCTGGTGGAGAATGTCAACGAGTTGCCATAATCAGAGCCCTTATAAATAAGCCAAAGTTACTTTTGGCTGACGAGCCAACAGGTAATCTGGACAAGTCAACAAAAATGGAGCTATTAAACACTCTAAGGTATATTAATGAGGAGTTTCATATGACAATTATAATGGCAACTCATTCGGATACAGCAGCATCATACATGAGTCGAACAATCCCTCTGTAACTTCAAAGCATATCGTTTAACAAGAAGATTATTGCTGTTTACATATTTTGAAAGACGTCTTGACTCTTCAAAACAATTCATTTTCTGCAGGGATGCAACGGCTTGCATTTCTAATATAAAGCGATACGATGTTTTATCTTGAGATGGATTTCCCGCCATTGGCATCAAGAATTCTTCATTTTCTGTTTTCACAAGGAATGCTCTAAGAATAGGAATCGCTTTTGCAGGAGTAATATTTTCCAATGCTTTAATAAAGCAGACAAGAACACTTGGTTTATCTAGAAGTGCATAAAGTGTGTTTTCAATTTCATCTAAATACTTTTCACTTGAGCATTCTAAAGCTGCCAGCATAGCACGATACTTAAGCGAAAAGTCTCCTCCATACAGAACTTCTGTATTCTCAAAATCAAATCCTTCTTTTAAAGCATCCTCAACGACATTGCTGTTACATCCATTGAGCACAAAACCTATAGCTGCAGATATTTTAATTTCAAGATCCTCTGTTTTATTGAGAAACCTTTTCATAGCCAGTTCAGTCATATCTTTACAACACCCGAGTCTATATATTGTAAGTTTATTAATTTCCCCTATAAAGTTTTTTCCATACCTGTTTACCTGCACCTCATCACCAGATTGATGACGAAACATCTTAAGAAGCTCATTATGCTTAAACTCTCCAATTACTGATTCAGCCGGTTCAGGTATCAGATTATTCTTTTCAAGTGCATTGTGCAACTCTTCAATATCCAAATTTTTCAAATTTTTATTACCTTTTATCGCCAATGAACATGCAATTGAAACAACCTGACCTAATTTAAAAAGATCTTTTTGCATTCTAAAGAGTTGTTGGACATCGTGATCAACACTTATTGTTTTTGCACCCATAATAAGGTTATCTACTTCTTTAGTAAGTAGCGCTCGTAAAGGAATGTTAACAGTAAAAAGATAAGGTTTCGCATCGGCAAGAATACACCATCTATAAGCCCAAGAACTTTCAGCAGCCATATCTTTGGAGTGATTATCATAATTTGCCCTAGCACTAAGAACAACATCATCCCATTGCTTGCCTTCCATCGCATCTTGTATAGTAACAACCGCTTCACCTTTTATGAGGCGACTTTCTCTTGTGCCTAGCAACGGTGACATAGCATAGTAGTGGTTATAATCTGAATACTCAATCTTATTCTTGTAGAGAGCACGGCCTTCCAGATGAACTCTTGAATAATCCAAAGTATCGGTTGGATCCAACCACCCCGCATCAAAATTGCGTCCTCCTAATTCATTTTTAAACTCAAAGGCGACATAGCTATATGGTTGAGGGAAGCCATCAGTCTCTCTTCCAAGGGTATATTCTGCACCACACGCAACAGCAATGTCACCATCCCCAGTGGCGTCAACAAACATTTCAGCAGGGAACAGATGATAACCGTCTTCGCTTGCAGTCACAACTGATTTAATGAGTTTGCCTTCTTTTACAGCACCAAAAACAAATTGTCCAGTCTGATAATTAACACGTCGATTTTCAATATACCGCATAAAAACAACAGATTTAAAAAAACTATGATATCTACTTTTATTATTCTTAAGGCTATCATTAATCTGTTTTGGCTGAATATCCTTTTCAATTGCATCAAGCTGCATCTGCATCTCAGAATCCATTCCGTGGTAATATGCATTGATTCTACCCAGAGTACAAACCCCGCCTGGTACAGAAAGCGCATCCAGCACAGTTGTTGAAACATTGTTTCCAGCAGAATGAATTGCAGCATATACACCGCCTGTTCCTGCACCGGCAACAACAACCGAGCAGCTATCCTCAACAGTGGCAGAAACATGCGACAGCAAAACTTCTCTTTGATTATACTCATGTCCCCCACTAAGCTCTGCAATTGCAACCATCTCACCTGTAATTTTCGTGGATTTCGGCAATTTCCTCCGAGACTCTTGATACATTCTGAGGTGCTCAACAATTTCGCTTATCTCCAGAATGCGTTCAGACCCAATAACATTTGTCGGAAAGACAAAGATGCCAGTCTGCTTAAATTTTGAGAAAACAGAATGCTCATTCATGTTCCAAGCAAAGATACGTCTTCCCTGTGGAGCAACATCAACAAGTATAGCCTCGCGAAAATCTTTGTGTTTATCAATTAAGCTCTGATAGACCAACAGTGCACTTTCTGCTGCCATGGAGTATACACTGCTAGGCTTTGAATAGTCTGTTCTGATTTTTAGTTTAAAAAAGCATTCACCACTCCAGACAGATGGAAGCAATTCTATATTTTCTGAAACAGCATGAGGCAGGTCTTCAACAACATGAACTTGTTCTTGAATGTGGCCTGCAACTTTTGTGATTTGACCAATCCACTCAACTTCCTGAACAACAGGTTTGTCTAATCCGAGGTGATTATATGAAAAGCAGCGTCCAGGAGTTACATCAACTACATTATTTGCAATCATCGCCTGTCGGCCACTTTTGCCTACAACCTCAATCCCAATCAGTCGACCTTTTTTGTCTTTTAGAGGACGCATAGGCATAACCCTGACAAAAGAATGAACACCTTCAGTTTTCAGAAAGTTATCAAATGCCAAGGAGGCAATAACAGGATCTACACGTCCGCCAAGCGAGGCATTTCGTTCGTTGCAGAAACCAAATATTCTTGTTGACACATCACCAGCCGGCAATTTGTTGTTCCAACACATTGAAACATCTGTCCCAAACATTGCATCAGGCGTGACTATTGCTGTTTTTAATCCCTGTCCAACAGAACCGACTGCAACAGAAACAGCATCAATAGAACCTCCAAGAACAATTGTATCTCCCTGCCACAAAGCTGTCGACTCTGTTTGTTCAATAACTACTTCACTCATACATTCCTCAAAATTTTATATCAAGATCCAGAAATTCAGCATCAAGGCCATATTCATTACTCAAAAACTTTGCCAAAGCTTTTACTCCAAAAACTTCTGTTTTATAGTGCCCTGCAAAAACTGCATTAACAGCAAACTCCCTGGCAGGACTATAAGCCATAAGAGCTGCTTCTCCCGACAAATAAACATCAAAACCGCCCTCGCCTGCCTGATGAATATCACTTGCAGCACCACCTGAAATAACCGCAACTGACTTAATCTCTGATGGACCAAAATCCATGGTTTGAATATTTTTAGAAATCTTTTTCTCTACCAACTTTTTAAAATCATCATATTTTATTGCATTTCCAAACTCACCCGAAAATCCAATAACATTTCCATGATATTCACCAAATGGCTTCACGTTTTTCAATTCCAAAGCACGAACAATCTGAGCGTTGTTACCATAAACCCCATGTGCATCCAAAGGCAGATGACATGCATAAAGTGCAATATCATTATCCATTAAAATTTTAATATTCTTGTAGTTTAGTCCGGTAATTCTTTTGAGAGAATCTCCCCAGCTGATTCCATGATGACAGATTACCATATCAGATCCTAAGGCAACCGCATGCTCAAAGAACTCCTGACTGGCATCAACACCAGTTAAAATCTTTTTAATCTCTTTACCACTGTTGTCAACCTGCAAACCATTGTTTGATGAATCTTTGAAAGTCTCCACATCTAAAAGATTATCCAACATTTTTGATATTTTCTGTGCATTCATTTTCTTCTCCATAAACTTGCTTAACTGAGTCAACTCAACAGGAAACCCCAAAGAAGACCCCCATGTTACTAACAAAACATCGCACAGAATAATCTTTTAACTTGTAAAAGACAAGCAATTATAATACTTTTCCACAATAAAACTTATTAAGATTAAGGTTAAGAGCTGGCGACCTATCGCGCCGTAGACAGAAACTGTGAAGAAAGATGCCAGACAGAGACAATAAACGAACAAAGTGTAACGCATTATGCATTTTTAGGCGACGCAGTCGCCACATCCGTCTCATTGGTCCCATACGTCCCATCATGAAGAATGGAAGATATGCACGAGATTAAACTTTAACACCTGACACAGGCGGAAGCTAGCGGTCTAACTATCAACTGTCTAACAAACTAACGGTCTAACTGTCTACGTTTCCTGCATAGCGAAGCGACGCATGGAACTAACTGTCTAACTGTCTGACAATCTAACGGTCTAACAAAATATGAAAGCATTAATACAAAAAGTAAAAGAGGCATCAGTTACTGTTGATAACCAAATTATTGGTTCAATCAAAAAAGGATTTGTAATTTTCCTTGGAGTTAGAATTGATGACAATGAGAAAGATGTAGAATTTCTTGCAAAAAAAGTTAGCAATTTACGTGTTTTTGAAGACAAACAGGAAAGGATGAATTTGTCTGTTCAGGATGTAAATTGTGAAGCACTTATTATATCCCAGTTCACCTTATATGCAGACACAAAAAAGGGAAACCGCCCTGGATTCACAGACGCTGCACCTCCAGAATTGGCGAATAAACTATACAAACTTTTCATTCTTAAAATGCAGCAACTCCTAGGAAAAAACAAAATTGCCACGGGTAAATTTCGAGCACACATGGATGTTGCTTTAATAAATAATGGACCAGTCACCGTAGAAATTTCGTCTGATTACAAAAAAAAATGAGTAAACAGCAATTCCTGCAATGTTTTTTCTTGAATAAATCTATGATTTTGCTATCATACTGAAAAACTTTGGTCATAGTATTTAAGAGATACACTTGATCAATGATACTAATTTGAAAAACTATAACTTAAAAACCAATATATTTAAAGAGAAAAGATATGACAGATCCATTTGGACACGATCCGATAAAAGATATAGAGAAAATGTTCCATCAGCAGACTTTTGCTGAAAGAATGAAGCTTATAGCAAGAGGCTTGAAAGCAGATAAAGATTCTGGTGACTACAAGAAAGCCAAATTTGAATTACAGCGTTTCTTGTCACCATTAGCAGCGATTTTAATACCTGTTTTACTGCTTGCCTTAATTATTGTTCTGGCTAAAGTAGTGCCTGAGGACGAAACAAAAGTTAGTGTTGAGGTAACAGATATTGAAGAGCCGCCCGAATTGGAAGAACCTCCTGAAGAGATTATCGAACCAATTGAGTCTCCAGAGCCGGTTGATGTAGAATTTGAAAACCTTGATGTAGTATTTGACCAGACAGTTGAAATGCAGACACCTGATGACAATCCAAGTCCAAGTCCAGCAGATGTTGATGCTGTGGCTTTGGTTAAGAGTCCTGTGACTCTAACAGGCATCTATGGCAACAGAACCCCTGGAGCTCGTGGCTCTGCAATGAGGAGATTTGGTGGCAACAGCATTGCGGAAGGTGCTGTTATGCGTGCTCTAAGATGGCTAAAGAAAAACCAATCCAAAAATGGAAGTTGGCCATCCGAAAAGTATGCTATGACATCATTAGCATTATTAACCTTCATGGCACATGGTGAAACTCCTGATTCTGAAGAATTTGGCGAAACAGTTCAGAATGCAATTAAATTCCTTGTTGCAAACGGCAAAAGAGCACCAGCAAGGTATTCCTGTGAAATTGTTGCATATGCAATGTGTGAAGCCTATGGTTTAACAAAAATTCCAGCAGTAAAAGAAGTTGCAGAATATAGTCTTAATCGAGTTATTAAAGGGCAAAACCCTACTGGCGGCTGGGATTACGGACTAAAAGGCACCGAAACTCGAAACGACACATCTGTTGATGGTTGGGCTATTCAGGCCCTTAAAGCTGCAAAGATGGCAGGCATACATCACCCTGACTTTCAACAATCTTGGTCGATGGCTATAAAAGGGATTCAAGCAAACTCTAACCAAGAAACAGGTCATATTGGTTACACAGGTCCGCGAGGAGGCAATCCTGGACTTACCGGTGCTGGTGTTCTTGCTCTTCAATTTTTAGGTGCAGCAAAAACATCTGAATGTAGAAAAGGTATCAACTACCTGAAAGGTCTTGGATACATAGTTTGGGATGGCGACAAAAAAACATGGATGGGTGGAAGTCCAATATACTACTGGTACTACATCACACAGGCAATCTTTCAGGAAGATGCCGAACGCAGTGGCCAGTGGTGGAGATCTTGGAACAACGAAATGCAGAAAAATCTTGTCAAAAATCAAATCATTGAAAAAGATGCATACCAGTTCAAAGAAGAAGAATTTGACATTGGTCACTGGGTTTCTCCGAGCGAATCAGAACACGGCAACGGAACTGTTCAATACACAACAATGTGCACTCTAATGCTAGAAGTATATTATAGATACCTGCCAACATTTAAGCCACCGCAAGATCTAGGCATCGAAGAAGATCTGACAGGTGGTGATGGTGAAATTACCATCGATATTGATATTTAATGATTTTGCTGATTAAATCAGTATTTATTGAAGCTACTATAGAATTAGTAGAAACATATCTATTTATCACCCGATGGGCGATAACATTATTTTTTTATGACGATGAGGATGTATTAGCTCCTCCCCGGCTAGCTCGCTAGTCCCGCAAAGCGGGAGGAGGTGTTCGAGGAACGAGAACGGAGGGGTGGGCTCCCATTTTTACAGGATAATATTAGTTTGCACGTTTGGG